>JAKSNU010000059.1 GCA_024399535.1 Paludibacteraceae bacterium | reverse complement strand
AAGCACAAGATGTTATTTTTATAATCCAAAATTAGCATATCTGGAGACTGAGTAATGTATTGACGGATATGTGCTATTTCATGTAAAATAGTCCCAGTATCCTCACCAGCATAAATCTTAATTGCTTGTTTTTCGCATTTTACATAGTGATTATTACCAAGATGACAATCTATATCATACGTTTCTTCATGTTCAGACAAAAGTTCTATATCCGATAAAGCCTGTTCAATCATTATGTTTTCCTCTTCAAGATTGTGTATCTGTTGATTTAATTTATTATACTTTTTGCTATAAGATTTGTCATTAGAATCTAATGATAAAAGTTTATTTTGGTAACGAGTAATGTTTTCTTTATTTCTAATTATTTTCTTTCCAAGTTCTTTTTTTATTCCGTTAATTTCATCAAGATTAGCCCATACCATCCCTGTCGGATCCACAAACCTTATTGGATTTCCAGCGCAATAGAGGTATGGACTGACGCTCGGATATTTATCACTCATCGGGTCTGGCGATGTGAATTGCGAATAGGTTGAGGAGTTGTATCTTGCGTCATAGTAATAGAGGTTCGATTCGGCATCGAGTTCCTTGCCTGTGAAGGTGTAGCGGTCCTCGTATGGTGTAAGACGCTGGTTGACGAACTCTTCGCCAAATGGCAGATATTCTATGTGCTGAACGGCATACCCATTTTCATCTGTCGTCCATGACGAACTGCCGAGGTGGTCGGAGTGGGTGAAGTCACATGTTTTGTCGCCTATACGACCCGAAGGAGAATAGATTTGTTGAAAATCATACAACACACCTGCATCGCTATTGCCTCCAGATGAATGAGTTAGCCTGTTCATGGCATCATAATGATATGTCTGCAAAGATACTCCACCTAATCCATTCGGCAAAGCATTTTGCTGATTATTTTGCGACAAGATAGTTATACTTTTATTTGTACATTTCCTCGAATGCATCATGGCAAATATGATCTGATTGTATTAATTTTTCGTTTCTGTATATTAATCTTGTAATACAATAGTTGTCGCTCACAAACCAATCAAAATGGCTCTGTATATAATCTGTTTTCAAAATATCCGTACGCCAATTTTTCAGTAAAGACATATAATAACCACTAAAATATTCAGGAACTGGAATTAAACGAATATTATCAAAAAAAGAGTGCCAGAACCTTCCTACAGTATTAATGTGTTTCAAATCAAAAAACAAGACTTCATTCTTGTAAATGATTGAAAAATCACTGTAACTACCATCATTCCAATATCCACAAACAAATAATGTATCATCCGTTTCAATTGCATTATTGTGTTTAATGTTGATAAAATTGATTACTGAATCGCGCAATTCATCAGAACTATTATTAACTATAATATGCCAAGAAAGTCTTTCCCTAAAAGATAGGTCATGGCAAGCATCCCGAAATACTTTCTTTGGAAACCTATCATTCTTTGCAACCAACAGAGTGGTTGCGCTTAAAAATATTGTTATCAACAATACATATAATGTTTTCATAAGTGAATATTTATTTATAATAAGTTTAAAATTTTGTCACAATACTATATGTGATATACATTAAAAGAATAATCTCATTTTTGAAGCCATTTTTTAATACACCATATTTCTGGGTGCTGGAATTAGTAACCATATCGCCCACACGAAGTCCATAACAGCTTCATCAATTCATTCATTTTGATATCCATTGAATACAAAGACACAAAACCACTATTTGTCCTACTTTGTTCACATATTAGTGTTTCAGGTACACCACTAGGGAAAATGGTATCATCATTGTGCGCATAATATTTTCTATATGGAACATTTTGCTCTCCACGAACAAGATTCTCTACATAGGTTGCCCATTTTTCATCATTCTTAACATTTTTGCCATTTGAAAGTATTACCCACGTTGAATAATCGCTAAAGCCATACATTTCAGATGTTGCATGCGCCATTTCGTGAATTAGACCAACAAATGATGGACAATATGTATTGCCTTTAACATTTAACCCTCCTTGTCCTTTTTTCTGGGTTCCAATATTCGCCTTGGCATTGAGAATGGACAATGCCAGAAAAAGCAAGATAATTGAAGCCATCAATCTTTTCATATCGTGTAATAAGTAATTTTCCGATTGCACAGTTAATACTTTTTCTCGAACTCATTACCTTTCCGATTGTTGGCATCATTTTCTACATATTCCCAAAAAGGAGAATCTATCATGCTGGGCATTAATTCAATCAGTAACTTTTTCCCTGATGCAATATCTTTATCCAAGACTAATCCTGTAATCTGAGCAAAAGCCTTTGTATAAGCGCATTCTCTTGACCCTTGAGAGATTCCTTCATTCAATATCTGCAAAATCATTTCTTTCTCCTTTTGAGAGAAAATGTATAACCTACGATCATACGAGTAAATTTTATCTATTACTGCAGATAGGTATTTATTATATGGATTGTTTATTCCATACTCTCTACCATTTCTATTGGTTCTTTTGTATTTCATCCACTCATCGTCAATTTGCCACCAACCAGTATTGAATGGAAAACATGGTTTACCATTATTCTCGCAGTCCTCGCAGCCCTTGCAATAACATTTCCGGTATTCGAAGTGGTCGCAATATGCAGATAAAACGTAAACAGCCATAATTGAATACAAGAATTCACATTTATGCAGGGTTGATGAAGTGTCTTTATTATATGCCGAAATGCAAATCCAGTTATATATAAACAATCCGGATAAAGAATTATATCTTTCCATAGCGTAACGGGAGTAAATATGAAGGCTATCTTCAATTTCAGACCTAATATGAATACTATCATCAATTTCAGGCTTAATAGTAAGAGCACGATCCATAGTCCTCAAAAAGTCAAGAATAGTATCCTGAACAATTCTGTTGCACATATAGTTTAGATTCATTTTGAATGGTGAAAAACTAATGCTTAAGACAGTGTCTTCATAATAAAAATGACCATTCATACGAACATACACTTCGTAAACCCATTCATATTCCAAATCGGAATCATATTTTTTTATTGTATCTATCAGGGAATCTGCTTCTCCCATATCTCTTAGAAATTGAATAGCAGGATTTTCTGATGACTGATAATTTTGACCATTCACTTGTGATGCAAGTAAAAATAATAGCAATGTCAATATAAATATAAATAACTTATTCATAATTATTTGATATGAAATAATGATTTTAACTCTTTTATTTTAAATATCCATCCAGTGCACACGCCGGAGATGGTTCTGCCATTCTCATCACACATTTTCCATTGACTGGAATTATTAGAATGATAATCTTTTGGGGTTGTAAATTCCATATCGTTTTTATATGCTCCCTTCATTTCACAATCTTTGTAATTAACTATTATTTGAGTGGTTGGTGCGATTACTTTTATATTATATTTTGCTCCAAAATATTTTCCACATTTTTCTGCAAAAGAATTATCGCCATTTCCAGTATTGCAACAATATAATACTATTAAATTTGGTCTATCAATTTCTTTACACCACGAGTCGCTATTTGCGTCTAAATATTCTTCAAGCATCTCAGGAGAAATAATTCTATTAGAATTGTGTAATGTAATACCTTCGTTGTCACCATGAGCAACAATCATAATAGTTAAATTATCATCTTCAATTGATTCTGCTCCATAATAATTTTCAGGATATTCATTAATATCAATTTCATTGAGTATTTCTTCTCCCGTCGGATCTACATACATCATCGGATTTCCTGCACAATAGAGGTATGGACTGACGCTTGGGTATTTATCACTCATCGGGTCTGGCGATGTGAATTGCGAGTAGGTTGAGGAGTTGTATCTTGCTTCATAGTAATAGAGGTTCGATTCGGCATCGAGTTCCTTGCCTGTGAAGGTGTAGCGGTCTTCCGTTTGCAAAGATACACCTCCTAATCCATTCGGCAAAGCATTTCGCTGATTATTTTGCGATACAATGTTTCCGATGGCATCGTATGTGTATGTTATATCCTTAATTTGTCCCTCAGCAGGTGTGCTCAATCTCGTTCTTGACAGCCGTAACATATTGTCATACGAATACTCCTGTGTCGCTCCATTGCTATACTCCAATAACTCTCTGTTGCCGAATATGTCGTATATGATATTGTGAATATAATCGGCATCTCCAGCCATTTTCATCAGCTGTCCTGCCACATTGTATGTGTAATATACGGTTTCTCCGTCGTTGTATGTCATGTCGAGCAGTCTGTTCCAGTTGTCATAGTGCCATTCAGTGCGGAAGCCTACCATCCTAACGTTGAAATATTTTATAAGAAGCTTCACTGTCATAGAATAATTTACCTTTATCATTCATAATTACAACGTAGAAAATATTTATGCTGTGACAGATATTTGAATTCTTTCCAATGGACAGAATCCATGGCAGATATAATTTGTTTCCTGTCGTTCAAGGCTTCAGTATCCAAGGCTTCAGTGTCAATGTCATATTCCCATATTTCTCCATCTATGAAAGAAGCAATCCTATACCATATCGTGTCCTGACAGTTGCTTGATATTTGATTGCTTCTCATATAATCGGAAAGCCTGTTGCAAAAGTAATCATTGTCCTTGAACAGCCTATAGAAAGCTCTACACTCTAATTCGGCGACATACCCGTCACTTCTGTTGCAGGAAAGAATATAATCAACTGTTCTTTTGCACATTATGTTGTCAGTATCTGCATTATGCGTACTCTTTTTCCTGTATTCACCCACTTGGTCAAAGAACCTTTCAGCATTAGCTTCTGCTGTATCCCAACACATATCATCATCCTGACATAAGAATTGCTCGTACTCCATTGTCGTGTCGTACGACAAAGCAATGCGTTGTATTGGAACAGGCATTTTTGCAATGTCGTCTGACAATAGGTGTTCGGCTTCTGATTTGTTTGATGAATCATTATCCGACTGACACCCAATGAAAAACATTGATGTGGCAAACACTATAATTGTGCACCTGAGTAGGATTTTTGTTTTCATAATTATATGAGCTTTTCTAAAAATAGGGTATTGTAATTATATTGCCTTTTCTGTTTTTCAACCCGATTTGGCAATGATTCTGGATAATGTCAATGATAGTTCTTTCGTTTATGGTGCTTATATCTATATCATTTTCAAAGACATGTTGGACAAATGATGGATTTTCTTCCAATAGTTTCGTTCTTAATGTTGGTTGCTGATTAGCAATTTGAGGAAACAGTGAAAACAATTTAAGTGCAGAGATTGTCTCATCCATTAGCTTATTCTTGACAAAACTCTTGGTTTTAGTATCATCAATGACTTCGCCTAAACCTTGCATTAACAGTTTCGGACTTGTTTCTTTTATTCGTTCTGCGCACAATGCTGCATATTCCGAAACGGATTTGCCAGTTCTGCTTTTCACAATGTACTCGTTGATGTCGCTATGTTGCTGCAGAAAAAACCATACATCAAATACATCGCGAGGAGATAATCTCTCTCCCATTGCGCAAAGTTTGTGGGCAAACATATCTGGCATTGTCATTACACGAATATCTGTTCCCGCCAGATTGTGCATTTCGTAATGATTGTCGTATGAGCGATTCGAAATCTCAACTTTCAGCATCCGTTCGTCTCTGCCGTAGTTCAGCACAAGCACTGGTCCGAAAAGTTTCATCGCCTCATCGTCTATGGCTCCAAATTGTGTCAATATATTTCTGACTTTACTATATACCAATTCAGCCTTATCTGTGTCGAGAAGATTGAAATCCAAGTCAGTGGAGAAGCGCATCAAGCCATGAAAAAACAATAGTGATGTTCCGCCTTTGAATGCAAGGAGGTTGCATAGTTCGCTATCCTTGAAAATCATTCCAAGAATCTGAGCCATATAGAGTTTATGTTTCTGTTTGTTCATGATTTATGCTTATTACAGTTCCAAAAGTTCAGTCGCACGTGCACAGAGGGTATTTGAATTGTATAATGGCAGTAGCTTTCTGACAGTTTTCTTATTTAAAGGATGGAGATTGTCAAAATAGCAATTTCCAGCACTCAGGTAAAGCATGTCCAAGAAAGCCCTCTCAGGTGTGGCAATGCAGATGTTGTCATTTTGACTTATTCCTTCCATTCCAACCCAAAGTTCTGGTTTGATTATACGGAATGAGTATCGATTGCCATCAATTTCCAGACTGCGTGAGAGATAACTTACGCAAGTTATTGTCTCGTCAAATTGAAATACAATTCCACTTCTTTGCAAGACATACTCCAACGAAATGTATGCTGGACGAAAAATGCAACATGCCATTTCTCTAACGTCATACTCTTTTTTTGTATATATACCCTTTCTTGGATTTGATATTTTGCCTTCTTTCGTATAGTAGTTAAGTGATTTAGAGAGTTTAGAACAGTCTTTATTTTCCGACAACATTCTCAGTGACTGAATTGTAAAGACTGTCCTTGGACTTTCTAAAATTGTTTCCAATATGTTTTTTTGAGAACTCATAATACTAAATAATGAGATTTTTAGTTTGCATATTTGATATTGATTTCGGGTGCAAAGGTACAATTATTTTTTGAACTGACCAAAAAAATCATACAATTTAAAGCATTTTACTGATTATTTTGCTATGCAATGTTTCAGATGGCATCGTATGTATGGTATTTTGTGGCTCTATAACGTTTCGTGTGAAAAACGGAAGACATTACCACCATTTAAGAAGTATATCATATTCCTGACTTCGTCAATGCGCCACCCAAATTTATTTTGACAAGTCAAGCAAGTCG
>JAKSNU010000058.1 GCA_024399535.1 Paludibacteraceae bacterium | reverse complement strand
CGGGTCTCTACTATGTACGCGTCAACACAACCGACGGTAAGGTTTATACCGAGAAACTTATCGTGAAGTAATCCGATAATACCGCATAAACGAATGGCAGGTTCCAACATCATGGGACCTGCCATTTTTTGTCGGAATCGCATAAAAAAAATGAGATTCCGACAAATTTATTAGTTTTTTTTGTCGGAATCGCGTAAAAAAAATGAGATTCCGACAAATTTATTTGGTGAAACGCAAAAATAGTTGTACCTTTGCACCCGTATTTCAGTACTATATATGGAAAATCAGACAATAATAGGTCGCAAGTATGAGTTGCAACAACTTAATGAAATGTTTACATCTGGTGAATCAGAACTTGCCGTAGTATATGGGCGTAGGCGTGTTGGCAAAACTTTTCTTGTCAAGGAATGTTTCCGCAATCATTTTGACTTTATCACAACAGGTGTACATAATAAATCGGCAGATGTGCAACTCGCAATGTTCGACAATGCTCTTGATGAATATTCTCAAGTGAAACACCATATGTCTGAAAATTGGTATGATGCCTTCGAACAGCTGAAGACGCATATACGTTCTGTTGAGCATGATGGTAAAAAGATAATTTTCATTGATGAGATAGCTTGGCTTGACACAAAGGATGATGATTTTATGGGTGCTTTCGAGAGTTTTTGGAATGGTTGGTGCACTATGCGGAATGATGTTATGCTCATAGTATGTGCCAGTTCGAGCAGTTGGATAACCAAAAAACTGTTTCGACACAAAGGGGGTCTATTCAATCGCAGTTCGCGTCGGCTGTATCTTGAACCATTCAATCTCGGTGAGACCGAGCAGTATCTGATAAGCAGGGGAGTGGATTGGACACGTTTTGACATAACCGAGACATATATGATTATGGGAGGAATTCCATTTTACCTAAAGCAGATATCTCCTCAACTCACCTATTCACAGAATATAGATACTATTTTCTTCCGTGACCATGGGCTTTTATGGGATGAGTTCAATAGTCTATATGATACGCTGTTCGAAAATTCGGAACTATACATCCGTATAGTCAGGGCTCTTCAAAAGAGACGAATAGGTCTTACGCGTTCGGAAATCATTTCCGAGACTGGATCGCCTGACAACGGGAATATCGGGAAATTGCTAACAGACTTGGTGGATAGTGGTTTTGTGCGTGCATACAATTATTTTGGAAGGTCAAAGAAAGATATTATGTATCAGCTTCGTGACTATTACACAATGTTTTATTTCACATACATTGAAGATCATTATGGCAGAGACGACCATTTTTGGACAAATGGAATGGACAGTATCAGTCGTCACATATGGGCTGGTTATGGTTTTGAGCAGGTTGCACTGGACCATATACAACAGATAAAGCGTAAAATTGGGATTGCAGGTGTTCTGAGCGAGTGCTCAAGTTGGTTTTACCGTGGAGAAGATGGGAGAAGGGGAGCTCAGATTGACCTCTGTATTGATCGTAATGACCGAGTGATTTCTCTGTGCGAGATGAAATTTTCGCTTGCCGATTTTCAGGTTGACAACGCATATGACCGACAATTGCGCGAGAGAATGGAAACATTCCGCATGGCGACCAAGACGCGTAAGGCACTTCACAATGTCCTCGTCACTACTTATGGATTGAAATCTAATAAATACTCCCAGATTTTCCAAATTGTCGTTACATTGGATGATCTTTTCAATTGATTAAAGAATTCCGTATTTTACACACTATACACACAACCTGTTAAAACGCTGTACCGCTGACATTTCAGCTTATTGCCTGCAAAGAAAGCGGCTTTTCGACTAAAAATTTGTGTATTTCGTGTATTATTGCTACCTTTACATAGGGTTTCAAACCATATAACGCCCTATAAAAATGGCAATTCCAAGTGATATTTTAGCAGTTCCAAGACCCAAAGATGGCATATGAACAGGAGGTGGCCTACGTACAGCAGGCCGACAGGCACGAAAACTTTGACGGAGAGAAGTATGTCGAGAAGAAGTCTCCAACTTTCTTTCTGTGGTTATATCTACCAGGATAAAGAATGAGATTGTGAAGAAGGAACTCAGCAAGTTGACCTATAGACTAAAAAGAACCATCCTGCTTGGCTTGATTTAACAATCTGATTCACAGACGAATGTACAATAGTAAAAAATATTGCTTTTATACTTTTATATCAAAAATTTTATTTATCTTTGCACATCAAGAATGTTTGTATGTTGTTGGAAGCCAAACGGTTGAAAAATCAGGATAATATACGTCGAAAGATATTTCTGTCATATCTATATGTTGTCCTTTATGTGTTTCATAAGGTGACTTGGTTCTGAATGTTTCTGGACGTAACGATTTGAGTAACAAACAATAATTTATAAATTAAATTAACTATTATGAAAAAATTATTTTTATTTGTGGCAGTAGCAGTTGCCCTGGCTTTTGGAGGGACTTCCTGCAAAAATGCCAAAATGCGTTGTTGGGAATATACTATTTCGTGTGAAGGTGATAGCGAGGTTGGGTATGTATGGAATACCCAGGATTATATGGATTATAATGCAGCAATATATAAACAGCAAAAATGTGTTTTTTCTTATAAGAAATCGAAGAGGTTTAAGTCACTTGAGGATTGCATTGATGCAGACCGAGATTGTTGAATTGAAAATAATAATCTAAAATATAAGGGATATGAAAAAAATTGTTCTTACTGTTGCTGTTGTATTGGCGACTCTGCTTGGTTTCTCATCGTGCAAGAACGCAAAAATGGTCTGCTGGGAATACACGATTACGTATGGTGGTAATACTGAAAGTGGTTATATGTGGGTTACTCAAGATCAAATGGAATACGAGGCTTATATTGTAAAGAAAAGAGATGCGATTGTGAGTTACAAAAAATCGAAAAGCTACAAGACGGCTGATGATTGTGTAGGCGCTATGTATGCATTAGATGAAAGGAGATAATGTAAGCAGATAAATATTTTAATTATGAAAAAGATAATAATTTGTGTTGCCGTTTTGGTAACAATGGGATTGGCTGCTACTTCATGTTCGAATGCAACACGTCATTGTTATGAGGTGACGTATATGGGTAGTGGATATACATATATTAGCCATACATGGGCATCGCAGGATGAGATGGAGTATGAAAAGGCAAAAGCAAAGTCTAAAAATCTTATTTTAGAATACAAGATGGATTCCAAATATAAGACTATGGAAGACTGTGTAGATAAAATGTTTATGGAGTAATAGATCTATTAACCCAAAGAGAAGTGAGACGGTCTTTTGATTGGCGTGCGCCAGTCGGGGAGACCGTCTCTCTTTTGTGTTGGTATTGTTGAATTTAATCTCAATTCCGTTTCGAGAGGATGCTGAGCAGTCGCATGAAGAGGATGATGATGTCGAGGTAGATGTCGAGGGCGGAATCAACGGCATTGTCAACGGTCTTTGCGAAAGCCTGTGAGCGTGCAAAGTCGAAACCGATGTAAAGCGAGAAGACGATGGCAAAGATGGCATCGAAGAATGTGCCGCTATACCCGAAGATGAATACGCTGAGCAGTTCGGCAAAGATGCCAATCAGCAGCGTGATGCCTAACGTGCGTCCCATTGAGAGGAACAGACGAGGAAACGCCGACCCGAGCCCCATCATCAGAAGACTGATGAATCCTGTGAGCGCTATTGCCTTAGCCACGATGGCTGGATTGAATGCGGGAACGTACAATGCCAGAATGACACCCAAAGGCAGCACCAGCATGTTATACCCGATGAACGAAATGAGCGGGTTGTCGCTCCTCTGGGCAATGAGGCTTCCGGCAATGCCAAGCACTATATAGCCAATCAGTATCACCCAATACAGCGATGGTGTGGTTGCAAGAGCATGGTAAAGCGGGGCTGACAGATAGAGCACCATGATGGCATTCATCACGAGGCCGTATGCCACAGTAGCACCCATCACGAGGTTGAACTTCCCGTCAGAAATCACATCTGTACCGTCTTTTACGAATGAACGTTCTTCGACACGCTGTTCCCATCTCGACAGCTCACGGCCGTCGGCAGTGGTGGTTTTAGAATCAAATAATCCCATAGTATCAAGTTTTATTATTTCAGATGCAAAAGTACTAACAATTCCTGGCATGGGCAAATTTTTTGTCATAAAAATATTTATCGGCAAAAATTTCGGTTAACTAATAAAAATTCGTAACTTTGCACGTTAGAAAACTTGCAGAAAAAATGAAGAAGCAAATAGTTCTTGAGAATGTGGAAATAGCTGATGTAGCGGCTGAGGGAAAGGCACTTGCGCGCATCGACGATATGGTAGTGTTCACTCAATACGCAGTGCCTGGTGACGTTGTTGACATCATAGTGACGAAGAAAAAACATTCGTATATGGAGGGTCGCGTGTCGCAATTTCGGAAACTCAGCAATGTGCGTTGTGAGGCAAAATGTGAACATTATGGTATCTGCGGTGGCTGCAAATGGCAGATTCTGCCATACGAAGAGCAGATTCGTCACAAACAGAAACAGGTGGTTGATGCTTTGACACGCATTGGACATCTCGAACTGCCAGAGGTCTCGCCAATACTTGGGTCTAAGAAGACGTATGAGTACAGAAATAAATTGGAATATACTTTTTCGAATCGTCGTTGGGTGCCTTTCGGCGAGTCGCGCGAGGAGTTGTCGGGTCAGGAACTGTATGGAGTGGGTTTCCACATACCAGGGATGTTTGACAAAGTGCTCGATATCCGCAAATGTCATCTTCAGGTTGATATCTCCAACCAAATCCGGAACGAAATACGTCAGTATGCATTGGAACACAACCTTGAGTTCTTCGACCTCAGAAATCAGGGTGGTTTTCTTCGTACACTGATGGTAAGAACCACTTCGACTGGCGAACTGATGATTGTCGTTGTGTTCTACAATGATATGAAAAATGAGAGGGAGGCTCTACTTGAGCATATTGCAAAGAAATTCCCTGAGATAACATCTTTGCTGTATGTCATAAACCAGAAATGCAACGATACAATCACCGACCAAGAAATTAAAGTGTTCAAAGGTACGGAAGCAATATATGAGGAGATGGAGGGGTTGCGTTTCAAGATAGGTCCAAAGAGTTTCTACCAAACAAATTCTGAGCAAGCATACGAACTATATAAAGTGGCTCGCAATTTCGCGGAACTCGAAGGTGACGAGCTCGTGTATGACCTTTATACAGGCACTGGTACTATTGCCAATTTCGTAAGTCGAAAATGCCGTCAAGTGATTGGAATAGAGTATGTGCCAGAGGCTATAGAGGACGCAAAGGTGAATTCGAAAATCAATAATATCGACAATACCTTGTTCTATGCAGGCGACATGAAGGATATGTTGACGGATGGTTTTATTCGTGAACATGGTCGTCCGGACGTCATAATCACCGACCCTCCGAGAGCAGGAATGCACGAGGATGTAGTGAATGTGATACTGAATGCAGAACCTCGGCGAATCGTTTATGTATCGTGTAACCCTGCGACGCAGGCGAGAGACCTCGCCATGCTCTGCCAGAAATATACTATTACCGCAGTGCAACCTGTCGATATGTTCCCACATACACACCATGTAGAGAATGTGGTGCAATTGAGAATGAAAGAATGAATTATAAGGAAGATTTAGATAAGAACAGAGTTTTCAGCATACTATCAGAGGTGGCGGATGAGCTTTCGATGGAATGCTATGTTGTGGGAGGTTGGGTGCGCGACCTTTTGCTCGGCAGGGCGTCTGAGGATATTGACGTTGTAGTGGTCGGAAGCGGGATAGAGATGGCGAAGGCTTTTGCTGACAGAATGGGGCGTGGAGCATATCTCGCTGTGTTCAGAAATTTCGGTACTGCACAGGTGAAAAAAGGCAATATCGATGTCGAGTTTGTCGGTGCAAGACGGGAGAGCTATCATCGGGAGAGCCGAAATCCCATTGTCGAAGATGGCACACTCGACGACGACCAAAAACGTAGGGATTTCACTGTCAACGCAATGGCTATATGCCTCAATGCAAGTAGATATGGTGAGCTCGTTGACCCTTTCGATGGAATATCAGACTTAAAAAACAGACTGATACGTACCCCTTTGGACCCTGATATAACCTTCTCAGACGACCCTCTCAGAATGATGCGTGCAGTGCGTTTCGCTACGAGATTGGATTTCGATATTGTCCCTGAGACATTAGATGCCATAAAGCGCAATGTGCAGAGAATGGAGATTATTTCCAGTGAGAGAATAACTGACGAGCTGAACAAAATAATGATGACAAACAATCCTTCGCGAGGGTTCAGATTGCTCAACAATACTGGTCTGCTGAAAATGATTCTGCCTGAGATTGATGCTCTGAAGGGAATTGAAAAGCACGAAGAGAGAGGGCATAAAGACATTTTCGTGCATACGCTGAAAGTGCTCGATGGGGTAGTGGCAAAGAGCGATGACTTGTGGTTGAGATGGGCAACATTGCTGCATGATATCGGAAAACCAAAAACAAAGGTTTGGGACGAAAAACATGGATGGACATTTCATAACCATAATTTCGTCGGTCAGAAAATGGTACCATCAATATTCCGTAGATTGCATCTGCCGATGGGCGAAGAGATGAAGTTTGTGCAGAAAATGGTCGATTTGCATATGCGTCCGATAACGCTTTCGGAAGAGGGTGTGACTGATTCTGCCATTCGTAGATTGCTGTTCGACGCTGGTGATGACATTGAGAAACTGATGATACTCTGCGAGAGCGATATCACAAGTGCAAATCGTGAGAAAGTTACGCGATTTTCGGAAAACTATCAATTGCTGAGAGTCAAGTTGCAAGAGATAGAGGAGAAAGACCGTATCAGAAACTTCCAGCCACCAGTTGACGGAAATGAGATTATGGAGCGGTTGTCGCTGCCACCATGTGCGACTGTAGGGGTATTGAAGACATCAGTAAAAGACGCCATCCTCGATGGAATTATTCCGAACGAGCATGATGCCGCATGGGATTATGTAGTGAAATTATTTCAGGAACTCCCTCATTGACGATTCATAGAGACTGCCATAGCCATTGATGCCATAGAC
>JAKSNU010000057.1 GCA_024399535.1 Paludibacteraceae bacterium | reverse complement strand
GCGTCTTGAAAATATAGCAGTGGGTTGAGTCTTGACATTGGCGTGGTGTAGGGTCGGTGTCGCATAATGTGCCTTCGAGGTTGCCCATGGTGAAGTCGGCAGATTGCAGGGTGGGGGAGACATACCAAAAAAGTAGCCTTCCGTCAGCAGGCGGGAGAAGTGGCTCGGGAGTTGTCGTACCCATCATTATGTCGCCAGTCAGGGCAATGGTAAATGCCTGTGCTGTAATATGCCATAACGCCAATACGATTATGATGACATTTTTTTTCATTAGTTGACCCTAAGCATTATTTATATGTTAGATGCGACCGCAAAGGTACAATATTTCCTTCAATCCACAATGAAAATTTTTGAATATATTTCCAATATAACACTTCTTGACGATTGATATTTGAAAAAACTCAAAAGTTCGGAGTGAAAGGTTAAAAAGTTCGGAGTAAAATAGCTCCAAAGTGCGAGAACCGTCATTCCTAATGGTCATAACCGGCTGCCAGTTCGCATATCGCAGAAGCGATGTTGTGTATGTAGTGTCATTGGGTTGTCTCAGACCGTAAATCAGCGATACTTCTTTTCGAACTTATCGTTTCCAAAACGTCAGTTTCCTCTGATGTAGCTTCGCTATTTAGCGAGCGTAGCACAGAGGAAACTGACGTTCTGATTATGTTTTCCCTATAATTGTGTTTCAATATGTGTCAATGGCATCCCATATCATAAGGTCCGAGCGCACGTAGCCAGTCTTGCCATTCACTTCAACCTTGAACCAAAGGCATTTCGCGACTCCCCATTCGTTTTTCTCTTCGTCGTCCACAAGTCCGAGGCATTTCAACACCACCGGCAGTTCCCCTCGCTTGTCCTTGATTGTGGCAATGACTTTGCTATTGGCTGTAGGCTTCTGGCGTATCCTGACGTTTTTGTACTCTTTGTTCTTGATGGTCACGATGCCTTGACCGTCCTCTGCACTGAATGTTTCGATTCTTGCTCCATCTTTAGGTGTAAGCCCAAAATCCTGTGCATTGACCAGATAGTTGTCGCCACTGTCGCCTAAGTATCTGTACTGACTGCCATCTGCCGTAACGACAACTTCGCTCCCAAAAGTATTGAGATATGGGCTGAGCGAAGGCAGGTACCAGTCAATAGAAATTATATTCATATTTGATTTTGGGGCGAAGTTGGTGGCGTGCCATTCCAGTACGACATTTTTGTCATGGGCTATGACCAGCGTGTTATGTTCGCCCTGTTTGTCCGTGAAAGGGTAGATGCTGCCGTTACCTTCTGTAAACGAGAAAGGCGACGCAGAGAAAATGGTGTCGCCGCTGATGAAATAGTCCATATCGTTCTCGTTCCTTATGCGGAGAGTGAAGTCGTCAATCCGGCGGTTCGCCCAACGTGTGGCTGGTGTGAGCCAGTAGGGCATTTTATATTTTGACGCCACGTCGTACGACATTTTGAAGCTGTATGTATGGTGCACCGTGTTCTTGCCGTGGAGGAACGTAGCCTCGAACATATAGCCGTAGTCTGCATAAACGACGCTATCCAGACTGGCATTGTAGAGAGCGTTTGGCATATCGTAATACTCATCGGGAATGTTGTGTTCCCATTTCGTAAGGTCAAGAGGGGTAATATCCTTGCCAATGATTCTTTTTCCGTTTTCCCATCTTGAGACTATGAGGGTATTCCGGTATGTCAACGGCTTGTCGTTCATCTCGGCTTTGAAGTCGTAAATATATGGATGACTGATGTTTTTGCTGATGTCGTATGGCGCGTTGTATGGTGCTTCAGCTTCGAAAGCCATTGTCACCGTCTTCGTGCTGTCTGGGTTGTAGAACTCGTAATATACGTCCACTTTCGCTAAGTTGTCTTTGCCGATGGTGATGGTCAGAATCTCCTTCTTGACCGAAATCGAGCTCTCTCGCATGGGCACCAAAAAGTTCCCACTCGTGTAATAGACTCCGTCGTTGGCAAAAGCAAATGCCGATGTCAGGAGCAAAATGGCTGATAATATGCGTTTCATAATTTTTCCTCCAATTTGAATTTAACAGGAATATAGAACCAGCTGTCAATTGCTTTTCCGCCTGATGATTTTGCGGGAATCCATTTCCCAGGCAAACTTTTCACCAGCCTTATGGCTTCTTCGTTCAAGGAGCTGTCGGGTGAACGGACAACGAATGCTTCAGTTATCGTGCCATCCTTTTCTATCTTGAATTTGACAATAACCTTTCCTTCTATATTCTGCTTTCTTGCCTGTTCGGGATAACGCATGTTCTCTTCAAAGAAATTTTTTATGGCTCTAAATCCACCTGGATACTCTGGGGTGGTCGGCCATGCGTCTATAAACAGAAGAATCTCATTGCACTTGTCATAAATATGGTCATCTTCAAGATACCTGAACCAGTCGTCAATAACGCAAGCACATTCCTCGTATTTCAGTTTCAGTACAAAAGTATGTTCTCTTTCAGTCCTGACAAACAGATGATTTGCTGTAATACTGTCTTTTATGGTGAACCATGCCCCGCCCATCTTGCAGCATCCTATGCAATCACTGCCATAATCTGAGGTGACTCCGTGCCATTGCGGGATTTCCGTCTTAACCATAAGGTTGTATATGCATTCAGATGTGTCGCTGAATGTGGTGTCAGGATCAATTAAGTAGTAAATCTCATGGAAAACGTCATAGCCTTGTTTGTTTTTGCTTTTCGCTCCTATTGCCGATACAAGTTCATTTTCGGTAACCTTGCTCTTCATCTCATATACTGGCAGTGTGAAGCGCAGGGTGCGGTAATCCACCGCATCCCCAGCTATTGCGACAGACAACCAACTCTGCAGCAATATCAAGCCAAACACAAACGTCTTCAATTTCATGTCATTACAACTTTATCAAGAATGACATCTTAGGTTGTCTCTCTTTTCTCTACATCCTTTATCGAATGTCCTTCCTTGAACCAATAACTATATGGAAGGTTATCGTTATAGTGTGGCATTGAATCGCTTTTCTCTGTGGTATGGAAATAGTGCATATTGAACCAGTTGGTTGTTGCTGTGTCCAAGGCGATTCCACGTTCTGAAAGTTGATATACACTATACATTTCATGAGCATAAACTGTATCAACCTCCAGATTTAACGTTGGGTCGGTATAGCTCTCAAGTGCGCAGCCTCCTATCTCCCAATCCCCGTCAGAGTCAACATCTCCTAAAATATGACACCCAAGCACATACTGATGCGACACATAATCCTTGCCGCAGAACATGAATACATGTTGGCTGGCGTAATGTATATCTTTGCCCTCCACAATCAGGAATGTTTTGTCTCCTGAACGATGCATCATGAATGTTTTATCAGCGGTTTTTTCAAAATAGCTATCTTTATCCTTGTTGTGAAACACCAGACTGTCATTGCAATAGATGTACAAATCCTGCGGCCATTCATCTTCATATTTGATTCTCAACTCACATCTGAAATCCAGCCTTTCCTTCCCTGGTTCAGTGGTTTCTGTTACAACAGGTTCATCCTGCTGTTCCTGTGAATCCGTGTGAAAATAGTTGTAACACACAATGAGTACTCCTGCTATGACAAGGGTAATCAAAAATGTCAATAATTTTTCTTTGTTGCTCATATTCGTATGAATTATAATTTTCTTTCCGTATCTACTATGATGATATGTTTCTAAAATGCTACAAAATTACAGCTTTTTCCGCACATAACCAAAGATTTTCAAGAAAAATACATTTTATCCCTTCGATTAGCAAGGCAGATTCACCTTTGCTTTCATACTTCCAGTCAGGGAGTTTGTCATATAATTTACGTCTAAAAATACAGTCTGCCATAGCGAATAATATTTGAGACTGCAAAGATACCAATAATCTGCAACATGACAAAGAAATTATTCAAAAAAATGCAGATAGCGCAATTTTCAAATAGTGCTCCAATACTTTGGGCAAAGTACCCGAGTACCTTGTCCAAAGTATTCGGGTACTTCAGTGAGAGTACTAAGCCTAATCATACCAGTTGATGTGAGATTCATAGCTGTCAAATCTCATCTCTTCTGTAATGCCGACTTCTTTGAGAACTGCGAGAACAATTTCTTGCTCTTTGGGAGATAGCGCAGAATCACCGATGTCTTGCCCGTCAGCTTGTATCTTCGCTTGCCGTCATAGCCATAGCCGTAATACCCGCAGGCACGTGTGTTGCCGGTTGCAACCATCTGGTTTGCCGCATTCCATATATTGTATGAGGCGAATGCCCCTTCTTTTACGCTGTATCCCTGCATGTTGCCGTTTTCGTCATAGACGAAGTGGCAAGGCTTGCCGCTATTTCCATCTATTGCCTTGCGCAATGCGTGCATCTGATATCCAGACGCATCATAGTAGAATTCGTCATTCTGCGAAGTGAAGTCACAATTTTTGCTGCCTATCCTGCCTGACGGAGAATAGGTCTGTTGAAAATCATACGACACACCTGCATCGCTATTGCCTCCGGATGAGTATTTTAGCCTGTTCATTGCATCATAATCATACGTCTGCAAAGATACACCACCTAATCCATTTGGCAAAGCATTTCGCTGATTATTTTGCGAAACAATATCTCTCACCTTTTCCATCAACGGATACTATTCCAATATGCTCCAGGGGGAATTACGTACTCTTCGTCCGTCAATATTGCCTTTAACAAACGTTCCTTCTCGAAATCTGGCAGAAGTTCACATTCCGAGATGTGCTGATGGCATATATTAAGGTTTATTCTTCTATCCAGAGGATGCGCAAGTTCCCATATCACTTTTAGTTTATCGCTTTCATCAAGAGTCAGATATTGTTGTATGAAATCTTGATAGGAATCTGACACCAAAAGTCGGAATATGTAATCATTGGTCATCCAGCAACTGCATGGCTTGTATTTCTGTAAACTATCGGGAGACAAATATTTCTGAATATTGTCCAACAAGTCATCTGTACTTCGATAGTATGAAGAAAACCAAATTTTCATAAATCCTTTATTGTCTTTATAATATGAATCATGAAAGAAGCCTGGTGCTCTTAATGTATCCTTGAATGACGCACTGCACAGATAATCCAACTCTCTATAGTCTAACGCGATGAACAAGTTTCTGTACATCAGAAACCTACTATGATTGGATTCAAGGAATGCTTTTATTCTTGCGAGGTCGTCATCGTCAAAATACCTGTTAGGTCTTGAAACCACATCCAGCGATACATCAATCACATACCCCATTGAGTCAAATTCAATCTCAAAAATCGTCATTGGCTTAGTAGCATCCTGCAAATATTCTGACACAAAATCAGTTCCCATAACATTCACAATTGCGTTCGCAAATATTGCGTCGTTGAAATCTGAATATCCAAATTCCCTGCTCAGATTGTGTGGGGCACTGACGACCAATGGCAAGGAGTCTGAAACAATAGTACGATATGTATCCCCTTGCAGAAAACGCAGAATTTTCAAATCATAGCCGGGTTCAACTTTCTTGTAAGTCTTTCTGAAATCTTCAGGATTGTCATATAGATAGCAGGCTGGCGGTTCGGCCAACTTTGGATACATTATAGGATACATTTTAAGATGATTTACATCAGTAATATTAGTGCACAACACTCCTTCATGGCAATATTTGCTCGAATCAATCTGATCCTTTTCTGGCATAAATTCACGCATCAGCATCTGGAAATTGTAGTTGTATTTCTTTTTGCCAGTAAATGCCATCTCGATGTCAGATGTTTTGCGTTCATTATTCAAAAAATTGTTGAAAGTCAGCTTGATTTCAGGCACATCCATTGAACATGTATTCTTGGCAACCCATAGTTTCGCTCCTTTAATACGTTGCATATTGGCATTCCTGGAAGATATATTTACCACGTCATAAACATCATATTGGTAGTTTTTTTTGGGAAGTATCACAACATAATAAAGTCCATCCGAGAATCCAGCATATTTCTCCCTTACTTTATTTACGCTATAGGAATATCTGACACTAAACCACACTGTGTCAATCTTTGAATCATGAGGAGATGTTATCAGACATTGCTTTGTCCTGTCATTCCATTCCAATTCTATATCCTGATCAACAAAAACACCATGGTAGATATAATTCAAATATACGAACCTGTATTTATGAGATCTTGCAGATGTGCAAACACACGCAAGAGTCATCAACGTAAGTAAAAATACTTTTTTCATTTTTTATGTCTTTAATGTTTAATCATCCAATTTTTCAAGAAATGTTCATATTCTTCCATGCTCATTGTTTCTCCTCTTTTAGGCGGATATGCATTATCGGTAGTATTCTTTTTAATAGAATTGATGAATTCTGGAGTGATATCTATTGGATTATATATCTCCTTTTCGCCGAATAATAATAAACCCATAAAAGCCCACTGTGCTGTATAAACCGAAATTTCATCGTAAACATCATAATTCAAATAATCTTTTATACTCATTTTTCCTTTAATAAAATCACCAGCATGTCTTGTCTCATGAAACAGTAATTCTTGACTTTCGTAGTTGATCTGATAAACTTCATGTCCCTTTTCATTTATACACAAATACATCGATTCTGAATTACCTGGTTCACATTTTCTAAATACAAATTCGTGATTTTCATCTCCAACAACAGCAAGCATATCATCTAAACAACGTGATAATTCATATACTCTTTCATTAAATGAAGATAGATATTCATTATAAATGCCACTTACATTGTTTTTTTCATAAAATTCAATACAACGATATGTCATAGAAAGGGATTCTGCCATAGAGCGTAAAAAACCAAAATATGCGCTTCTTGTTTCTGAATCTTCCCAATCCAAGTACATCCCTGTCGGATCTACATACATTATCGGATTCCCAGCACAATAGAGATACGGATTAATCCAAGGATATTGGTCCTCTTTCGGGTCAATTGTATTGAAATGTACTACTTTTGGTTGCCTCTCCTGACAATAATCCAATGCTGCATAAATACCGCACCTCAGTGTGTCATCCTCGTTCTGCCGAGGTACATTATTCGCCTTGGCATTGACAAATGACACTGCCAGTAAAAGCGGGATAATTGATGTTATTATTCTTTTCATAAAGAATTTGGGA
>JAKSNU010000056.1 GCA_024399535.1 Paludibacteraceae bacterium | reverse complement strand
GGGCAAAACAAATGAATCTAAAATTCAGGACTAATGGACATTTGTGGTGATGAGTTTTTCTCCTGCATTGGAAGGCCAGCCTTCCGATGTAGCGCAATTCCTTCTTATTCCAAGCTTTGGAACGAAAATCTTACAATTGTTTTCAAAAGGTGACCCTCAGGATTTTTGCTGAAACAATTGAAATAATTGAAATATGCAAGGGTCGTTCAGAGTAGAGAAATGGTCCGAAGTGCCTTTTTTGACCCTCTGCTAATTCTCTGCTAATTGTCTGCTATTTCTCTGCTAAAGAGCAGAGGAGGAGCAAAGGCATAGCAAAGTCATAGCGAAGGATCGACGGAACTTCGTCATGCCTCTGTCGTGCCTCCGTCGATCCTCCGTAGTGAACTCGATTCTCGTCCGTTCCAGAACGGAGAAGAATCGAGTTCAATTCGAGTTCACTACGAATTCATAGCGAAGTTATAGCGAACTCACAGTTATGTTTCGGCAGTGTTTCTACAGAATGTCTTGGTGCTTTTTCTGGGGTATTTACAGGCAAGTGTCAATGCGCGTTTTTTAATTGTAACCATTTTGACGTATTTTTGCTGGTAAATCAATGATATATAATTTGTTACGATGGTTACAATTAATAAAATAATTGTAACCAATTGTAACCGTCTTGATTCACAGATTGTGTACAATCATTTGAATGTCAACGATATAATGATGATTTTTTTGTTTCAAAAAAGGTTACAATTAATCTGATTAATTGTAACCTTTGTAAATACCTTATAAATAATGCCTTAAGTGTATAATGGTTACAATTAGTTACAATTAATTTGCTAATTGTAACGCTTGTAATTATCTGTATAATAATGTGTTGAGTGCTAAAAATGACTAAAAGCGTTACAGTTTTAAATCTGCATTGCTATCGTTTTTGCACTTTTATGCGTATCAAAAGTGCTGAAATCAACAAAATAATCGTCGTTTCAGCACTTTTCTATATGTCAAAAGTGCTGAAATCAACAAAATTGTTACCGTTTCAGCACTTTTCTTCTGTTTTTCTTGCTCAGTTCAAGGAAACTTATTACCTTTGTGGCAATAAAAAATGTTACTGGTATGAAAGAGCAACTTATTGGAAGACAGGAAGAAACTAAAATGATAGATTCATATCTTTCATCAGAAAGGTCAGAATTCATTGCTGTTTATGGTCGCAGACGTGTAGGCAAAACGTTTCTGATACGCCAGATAATCAAAGAAAGAGCATCTTTTATTGTGTCAGGAATGAATAATGTATCAAACGAGACGCAACTTTTGAATTTTGATTCTGCGTTGCGTCATTATTCACCAGAATCACCAGACAGCACTGACTGGCTTTCGGCTTTCGAAAACCTGGCAAACTATCTTTCAAAGCTCAAAGTGAAGACGAAAATCATCTTCATAGACGAGATGCCGTGGATGGATACCCCAAATTCAAGATTCATCTCTGCACTTGAACATTTCTGGAATAGTTGGGCGGCATGGCGTGACGATATAAAACTGATAGTCTGCGGCAGTGCAACCAGTTGGATGCTTGACAATGTGATAAACAGCCATGGAGGACTTCATAACCGAGTGACACACCAGGTGGTAATCAAGCCTTTCAGACTCAGCGAGTGCAAGGAATATTTCCGCACATACGGCTTTCCATACGGGGAACGTGAAATAATGGAATGCTATATGGTTTTTGGTGGCATTCCTTACTATTTGTCGTTGATGGATAGGCAAATGAGCGTGGCGCAGAATATTGACCGATTGATATTTTCGTCTTCCGGCGAGTTGCGCAACGAGATGTTTAATCTTTTCCGTTCACTTTTCCGCCACAGCGAGGATTACGAGTCTATAATTGTTGCATTATCGACAAAAAAGAGGGGTCTCACACGCTCTGAATTGATTGAAATCACAAAACTGAACAACAATGCACGACTGACAAAGATGTTGCGAGAACTCGAAGAGTGCAGTTTCATCCGCTCATATACCAACCTGAACCGCAAATCGCGACTTGAGACATATCAACTTATTGATCCGTTCGTATATTTCAACTTCAGCATCGTCGAGAAGAAAAAAAACAATGATGACTCATTCTGGACACATACGCTGATGTCACCTCTCTATTATAACTGGTCGGGGCTTGCCTTCGAGATGCTGTGTGTAAACCATCTGGACGAAATCAAACAGGCCTTAGGCATAAACGGCATGGCTTGTGGTGCATACTCATGGCGTACGCCTGCTGGAGAAGAACCTGGAGCGCAGGTTGACCTTGTCATTGAGCGTGCCGATAACACCGTCAATCTATGCGAAATGAAATATAATGTGGCAGAATACGCCATTACGGCAGAATATGAGCAGGAACTTGCAAGAAAGGTACAGGCCCTGCAATCAACACTTGGCAAACGCAAGACAGTCAGGCTTACAATGATAACCAACAACGGCTTGAAGCACAATGCTCATAGTTACATGGTTGTCAACGAAGTGAAGGCAACAGCATTTTTTTGATAAAAACTTTGCCATGTGCTCCAAAAGTTGGAAAAACGGCAAAAAACACCCAATTTCGGGTTGGAAAAACGGCAGAATACACTATACTGAACAGGAAAATACATGAATTTATGCGAGATTTCTTTCGCAAGATAGTTGTGCGACAGTGAGTTACACAAAGGGTATTTGGATGAAAACCAAATCAATCACAAAAACAATCATCACAAAAACTCTCCGAAACATTTGTCTAATTCAAAAATTGTTTATACTTGCAGAGATTTTGCCATTCTCGGAAAATAAACACGTAGAGTAACCATCTTCACGCAGGGCTTATGCCACTGTGCTGGTCTGTGCCACCTCTTCGGAGATATTCAACATACACCCTTGTTGCTCTTTTTCACGTGTCTTAAGCATCAAAAGTAAGAATTTGCGAGGCATTTTCAGGCTTGTGAAATCCCATGTTTTAACTTTTGTTAGGCCTCGTAATATCCATACGATGTCGTTTCATACACAATCAAGCATATTCCATACAGCAGGAAAGAAAACCCAGCTCTATGACACCAAGTATGTGTAATTTTGCAATACAAAAATAACAGAAGTTATAACATTAAAAATTATCATTATGAAAACAAATTCTTCTCAGCAGTCGGGCGAAATCACTCCTAGAGGTGATGCTCGTAATTATTGGTTCGCAATTCTTGATGCCATGACAACAATCATGGAAATCGAAAAAAGGAACGAATCTGTCAAGTCGTGGGGAAAATACGATGACGAACAGAAGCGGCTCACTATCTATTTTGACGAGAACAAGACAGACGAGACAATGACGAGTCAGATTTGCAAGTATGCAGGAATAGACAGGCAGGATATTAAAATTGACAATGATGAAAAAAGGGGTAAGTCGCTTACTATATGTGGCGGCAACTACAATGAGGAAACACTTCAAGTCGCTGAATCAGTAGCAAATTTATATGGTTTCTGCGTACCAAAAAGAGGAAGGAAATACAACCAGTTGGGAATGAAGAGATTCAAGTTTATGTGTGAAGCAATAAATACAGCATTGCAGAATGATTATGAAGAAGAGAGTGTCTTTCTGAACGGCAATGAAATAGGTAAATGCATTATACGCAATATTGGAAAGTGCATAGTTGAACTTGGTGAAAAAGCAATTAAAAGTTGGAACGACAAAAAACTGATTGAAAATGGAATGTCAGTACGTTTCGAAAATGGTAAAAAGACAGCACAGATTGATTGTTTCCGTTTATCGCTAAATCGTCTGTTCGGTGTGAATAATGCTCCATCACCAGAAAACTATAGATTGCCTGAATTTCTGTTCAACACGGCATTGGCCCGAAAAATTGAAATGTGGAAAGAAATAGTAACAAATGATGAAAAAATGAACGATGACCAAAAAAAGGCTGTTGCAAAAGCACTCATGACAGAAGATATGTCAATCATCCAAGGTCCTGCAGGAACAGGCAAGACAACAGTTATTACTGAAATCGTGAAAAGATTGCTTGCTGGTAATCCATGCAGCAGGATATTAATTGTCTCTCAGACCAATGTTGCAGTTGACAATGCTTTGGAGCGATTGGCAAAGATTGAATCAATTCATCCCCTGAGAATAGGCAGACCAATGAAAATCAAAAAAGAGATACGTAAATATTGTTACCAACTTATCAACGACTGGGTGAAAGACAAAACATCCGAAACTTGTGCTGCGGAAAATTATTGTAAAATGGATGAAAACGAGGATGCACTTCACTTTAGGGCAAGGTGCAGAAGCAAATTCATGAAAGATATAAATGTCTTTGGCGCAACTTGTTGCAGCAGTGGAATGGGATCTATGCGAAATGCTTACAACGAAGTGTTCGGCAAACCGGGTGAAAAACAGCAACCATGTTTTGATTTTGTAATCATTGACGAAGCGAGCAAAGCTACGCTGCTTGATATGACAATACCAATGGTTATGTCAAAGAAAATCATATTGATTGGAGACCACAAGCAACTTCCTCCATACTGCGACAAGGATAAGAGCCGTATGATGCTTGGATTGGTAAGGAAGACAAGTCTAACCGATTATATGTACGACGCAAAGAACCGCAAAATGAGACCTTCACAATTTGAAAGAATGATAACGACAGCCAAGGAATGTAATGACAGCATTGTTACAACGCTACATACGCAATATAGAATGCACAAACAGATAATGAACCTGCTGGAACCATTCTACAAAGAAGAGGGTGGATTGAAATGCGGAGTTAGCGATTCCGAACGCCAGCATGAACTCCATTATGCAAATTGGTTAAGCAAAGATGACCATGCGATATTCCTGAACATCAATGGTAAGGAAGAGAGAAAACACACAAGTTATGTGAATGATATAGAAGAAGAGGCAATCCGCAAAGTCGTAAAGGCAATGCAACTATCAGCCATTGTGGATGGCAGGGAAAAGCTTGAAATTGGAATAATCTCATTCTACAAGCCACAGGCCAAGAAGTTAGAAAATATCGAAGGATTGACTTCTGCTACAGTAGATAAGTTTCAGGGAGCAGAGAAAGATGTAATTATCCTTTCAACAGTAAGAAGCAAAGAACTTGGTTTCATCGATGATAGCCGACGCTTGAATGTGGCATTGTCGAGGGCAAAGAATCTACTGATTGTCGTGGGAAATAAAGAGATGTTGCAAAATAATGAAGATTACCGTTTTGTTATTGACCACATGAAAACAATTAACTATGCAGATATAGAGAGAAGATTGCCATAAATTTCGAAATGATGTAAATGGGTAGTGTAATAAATGCACTACCCGTTTTTGGGTCAATATCTGCAATTATATAAACAACGAATCCAAGTAAATTCAAGAAGCGATGGTAGTTACAATTCATCATCAAAAGTAGTTTGTTCGATTTTTTAGTGCCTGAATAAATTTGCAGGCACTTTTTATGATGAAAATTTTGCCATGTCGCAAAAAACAACTATCTTTGCACTCTAAATTTGTTAACTGCTATGGAGCCGAAATTGATATTACAGAACACTCGGGAAATGCATCTGGTCAGTGTCAGGGAATTGCTGTTTATTGAGGCTGATGGAAACTACAGTAACGTTTGGCTTACAAATAACGACCCGTTTTTGCATGTGATTAAAGAAAAGGGCAGTGAAGAGAAAGTAATAAACCGCGATGAGGTGACGGAGAAGAACCATTCCATTAAAAAAATACAGCTGGTAATGCAACTTGGTGACATTGAGAAAAGAATTGAGAAATCGAGCAACAATGTTAGGGAAAAGTTAGTGCGCATTGGCCGCAGTTACATAGTGAACGTTGACTACCTGTTCAGGATAGATTTGTCAGAATCATTGCTGTACCTGATGGATACAGACCATAACATATTCAAACTTAAGATAGAGCATCAGTATCTTGTAAAACTGAAAGAAAAACTTGGGAAATGAAAGACGATATTTATTTTTATGGTGATGATCACCATTTCAACCCTAAATGGTTGTTGCTGATACCAGCCATTGCAATCGTGGGATTTCTTGCATATCTGGTTTATGACAAATTCTTCACTGAAGATGAGAATGAGCAGGTGACGGAGGCTCCACAGCAGCCAAGAGAAATTGAAGAACCATTGCCGCAGAAGGCAGAACTTGAACTTGCTTCGGCTGATTCGACATTGAATGTGATAGACACTGTCATCAACGATATCAGCGTGCGTCTGTACATTCCTCCAACAGGAAGCAAACCGCAACTTGTGATGGGTTATGAGGTCATAAAGGACACAGCAAATACCATGTTGTGCTTTGCTGCGGCTGATGCTGGAGTGAGCGACAAGATAGTAGGGGCATTTGTAGTTGACGGAGAAGTGGTGAGCACAGGACTGTCAAAGAAAGGATTTTGCGCCATCATCGATGATACAGTAACAATTGGGATTTCGGAAAATTCGCCATTGTTTGAACGGGCAATCAATGACAAAGGCTCATTTTTCCGCCAGCGCGCACTGGTGGATAGCGGGCGCATAGTAATAAACGAGAAACGTGGGATTTTCATGTGCCGTGCACTCTGCCGGAAAGAGAACCGGTTGTTTGTTGTCCATAGCATGGACAGATGTTCGCTGTACGATTTCTCGCAACTGCTGCAAGACCTCGGAGTTGAATATGCCATATCCCTGCAAAGTGCTGAAAATGCAAAAGGATGGTATCTCAATACAGATGGACATTGCGAACTGGTTGGCGACTGGAGTTCCCGCAAATATCCTAAATCGGCAAACTATATAATCTGGTCACGTTGACCTGTATTTTTCGGGATTGACAATCCTGTTGAAGGCATGAATGACTTCCATGACTTCCTGGTCGCCTTGTCTCTGCTTGCTTTCAAGATATTGCCGTACAAGCCGGACGTCAGCATTGCCTTTTATGGCATACGAGACTTCCATCTTGCTGATTGACTCTATCAATTCCTTTTCAGTGTTGTTGCCGCTGCTGACACCTTTTATTGTATTCCAGTCGAGCAACCTTACATTGCATGTTGCTGCAATCACGTTGCATTCATCTACATCGTATGAGGCAATTTCGCGTATTCCGCCAATGGCGAAAAGTTTTACGTTGCCCCCGTCGTTATATTCATATACAAACGTGCGACATCGCATTTCGATGGAGATATGTCCGTTTATTCGTATGACAAGCCGTTGCTGTGGCCGGCCAGTGGCTTGGTCGTCATCTCGACGGAAGAAACTGACCTCTACAGGTCTTGCTGCCAGCAGTTCGGTAAACTCATGAAAACTCAGTTCAGGCTCTCCCTTTTGCCTGTTCCACAGATGTTCCAGTGATCTCGTCTGCATGAGACGGATAGAAATTACCTCATTTTCCATAACATGTAATTTGTTTGTTTTGACGATGCAAAATTACTGCTTCTGCCAGACATGGCCAAGCGTTTTTCCCTCCGTTGTATGAACTCCCCGTTATATTGTATGAGTAGAAAAAATAAAATTTTTCTCTGAATTGTTTTGTCAGGTGAAAAATAATATCTACCTTTGCACCCGAAATCAAAGCATTTCTACTGTCTTTCTTCT
>JAKSNU010000055.1 GCA_024399535.1 Paludibacteraceae bacterium | reverse complement strand
CATACCTGCGACGTGAGGATTTGATTTCAGTAGAGACGTGTCATGGCGCGCCTCTGCGCCTTTCAGTTTGCGGATAAGTCCTTAAATACAAATTGGTCACTCAAGTTTCGCAAGTTGATTAGCTTGCGAAACTTGAATTGAATTTTTTCATTATTCAATCTATGACTATAATGGGAGTACGAATGTACAACTTTTTTTTTCAATAAGACCTGAAAAATCGTGTACAAAATAACGAGTGTTCCAGGCAGACTTATGTTGCTTTCTTGTGCCGGGCACTTCGTACCCAGTTACTACCGCTTCGCTCAGTATTGCCTTCTAGGCAATATACTTGGTCACATTTGATGTGCAACTTTGAACACCCTACCTTACAGGGTTAAATCAAATTTCATCCTCTACAAAACACCTCTTTTTTGCAAAATCGGAAAAAAAACAACATAATAGTAGTAGGAGGTCAACGAAATGCTAATTATGTTCGAATAATACTCTTCACATCTCAAGGAGATCCTAAGCATATCCTCCGCTCTTATAGCAGAGAAATAGCATAGGCATAGCGGAGGATCTGCTTAAGATGGGCTTAAACATAGCAAAGTATTATTAGGATTTCGATGCTGAAAAGAAAACATATCAACTTAAAATCATTATTTCCTGACACTGATAGTGCCTGAATTGGTTCTCTTTTTTCGTACAAACATAGTGCAAAGGTACTAACTTTTCTGAGTCAGCAATGGTATTTGGTGAAAATATTTGCGCCTTATGCAAATTGAAATCCGCTGTTTTTACAAGCTAATATTGAGTAGTCTTCGTTTATTGTACAACGCCATTCAGCGAAAACTCTGCATTTAAATTTCCTGAGCCTGAGCCATACCAATACCACCACCAATAACTTTGTATTGGATTAAAATTAATGTCTAATCCGTCCCTATGCAGTGATGTCAAACCCTGACTCATGATTATCAAGTCTGTGTTGTATTTTCCGAAATAATCGCCTTCCGGATTTCCGTTTTTGAATGTAACATCAACAGGAATCCAACCATATACGTCATCGTAAAAGTCTGCCCAAACATGCCATCCTCCTCCTGGAACTACACCCATGTTATGTCTTGCAGGAATACCTTTCCGAACCATTAGGTTGATATAGAATGTAGAGAAATCTCCGCATTCTCCACCTCCTTCGAGTATTATCTGCTGAATTGACCTCCAGCTTCCTTTGATATATTTGAGTTTATTTGCTTCGAATTCGTAGCACCTGCGTGCATAGTCTATCACTCCATCAGACAATGCCCAAATACTATCGCTGATTGCTTTGATGGTGCAGTTTGTTGTGTCAATGTATGTCCCATCACTGATAATGTAGTTTTCGGGAGGAATTGAGCCATAAATATTCTTCTTGTCTGGCGTTTTGCTGAAGTCTATGTTTATGTGATTTGGTTCATAGTCAAAGGTCTGATAGACTTCAAGCTCGTTCGAAAATTTCTTTTCGAGATAATATAAAATTTTGTTGCTGTTCAGAGCAACGAAATATTCACCGCAATTACCATGTAGGTTTGTAATTGTCTGATATTCGTTTGTGGATGGGGCGGGCAGTACAACAATTAGTTTATTTACATTCAAATGGCCATTTTGCGTTATCCTGACTTTTGTCTCATAATCTCCCTCTTTCACTACTGCCACTTCACATCGTGCTATTACATCTTCAACATGCGCTATTATTGTTGCATTGCCAATGCTAAGGGCTGTCACCAAACCATCTTCAGATACACTCGCCACTGAATTGTCAGAACTTTCCCATAAGACTGTTTTCTGCCCAGCAGTTCCGTTATAGACTCTTGCAGTAAGTTTATGTGTTTCTCCTTGAATCAGTGTAAGTGTAGAGTCGCTTATAGAAATGGACAACACTGCTGCTGGTTCCATAGGACTCTCTTTACATCCAGCTAACAACAATAAGATTAGGATAACTGAAAGAAAATGAACTCTTTTCTTCATATCAAGTATTTTAGGTAAGTTTATGAAGTGACTTTCTCATACACAAGAACAATGAGACAGCCACATAGAGCACTATCACCATCGGCAGTCCTTTGTATTCAAATGCTATCAACAACCCCAACGAAAGCAAAAGGAACATGTATCGCACAACATTCATCCTATCTTTCAATCCAAACCCCTTGAACTTCAACGAGAACATAGGTATAGGCGAGACTAACAACAACGACGACACCACAGTCATCAAAATCAATGCCCACATAGGTATCAATTCGCCATAACCAACCGCTAACCCCAACCAGAAGAGGGCGTTGGCTGGCGTAGCCAATCCTATGAAGCTCTCGTGTTGACGTTCGTCAATATTGAATTGCGCTAATCGCAATGCAGAAAACAATGTAATCAGGAAACCTAAATATGACCAAGCGCCATCCAACAAGCTGTAAGCTACCATTCCAGGCACCAACCCTGACGTAACCATGTCAGCCAATGAGTCGAGTTCCTTGCCCATTGCCGAACTAACCCCGAGTAGCCTTGCTGTCATTCCATCGAAGAAATCGAACAACACACCTCCCACGACGAACCACAATGCCAATTCAAACTGGCACTCGTATGCCATCATTACCGCCACAATCCCGCAAGCGAGGTTGCCCAACGTGATAATATTTGGAATATGTTTTTTCATAAATCGCAATAGACCCAAGCGTTGAGTCCGTTATCTTTGATATATTGCTGAGCCTCTGCAAATTCAGCAAAACGCTCGCAAGCTACACGGTAATGATTATCCTTCACCACAAGTTCGCCGCCATTTTTCATTATATAATTCATAGCTTTCTCCTCAGTATCAAGAGAAGAGACTATCACACAGTAGTGACGTTCAACGACCTCGTCAGATTCAAGTTCAACCTGAGGCTGTTCAACGACCACCTCGCGCATAAGGTCAATACCCAATGAGGCTTCGTTGATTGTAGTCGTCTTTGGACCAAAAGGCACAGCGAGGTTCACCATACAAGCAACAACTGCTGCTGCAGCATATCGCCACAGGTCAATTCTCTGGTGTTTCATCTCAGGCAAACGCAGAATCTTATACCCATAGTTAGCAGGAAGAAACCTGCAATCGCCCATGGCAGCAACGAGGTCAATGCCTATCATTTCACGACGAATTATATCTTGAGCCTCGTAGAAACCTACTCCATGTTCATCCATTATCATCTTCTCAAGAAATCCGTTACTGCGGCACTCTCCTTCAGTGAATATCACAATCTCGCGTGGTGGCAGGATATAATCACCATTGACCGACGCATGTACGTATTCTGTCGTCAGCACTCCCGACCCTACTATCTCTACTCGTCCGTAGCGTGCTAAACATTTCTTTATATAATTGATAATTTCCATAATCAAAATATGTTTTCAATTGCGTGAACAAAACGCATATCCGCTCTATCCTCCATCTTGACATTCTCTCTCACCTGCTGCAAATCGTCTTCTGAAAGGACATTGCTGAAGTTGCGGAACCTTCCTAAGGCGAGAAATGCCGTCAACCGTTCCAATGCCTTTTCAGATTTTGTCATTATTATCAAGTCGGGTATCAATTCCTTTTTCCTTGATAGCAATGCAAACGAAATAATCTCAGCCAATTCAGTATTGAACACTCCTTTCATCCACTCTCCCAGTCTCTCGGTGTTCATCTCGTCTAAAGGGCAAAGCAATGTAGCAATCAATTTATGTTCCCTAACGTCCGAGTGCCAAAGGCTCAACGCTGTTGCATAATCTTTCGCATAACCTGCGGCAATCTCACGCAACCTCACCCAATCCACGCCAAACGTGGTTTTATAACCAAGTCCCGATTCTCGAATCTTAGCAGCACAGATGCCATTCATCGACCTTGCTATTTCGCGTTTTATCTCTTCGGTCATAAATCATTCATTTGGCGGGAACTTACGCATCTTCGGTATCAGTCGTGCAATTTGCCCCCTACGTTTACGCATGTACGGACCAGGATTTGATATGCTATAGCGTCTCGGACTTGGCAATGCAGCCGCCATCAGTGCAGCCTGCTCGACATTGAGTTTCTTAGCACTCTTGTGGAAATATTTTTGCGATGCAGCCTCAACGCCATACACACCATCGCCTAACTCTGCAATGTTGCAATACACCTCCATTATTCGCTCCTTACCCCAGATAAGTTCTATCAGCACGGTGAAATATGTTTCAACGCCCTTTCTGAACCAGGTACGCGTTCCGAAAGTAAATACGTTCTTGGCAGTCTGTTGCGAGATAGTGCTTCCGCCACGCAGTTTTCCGCCTTTTTTGTTACTTTCCCAAGCCTGCTTTATTCCCTTCTCCGAGAATCCATAATGCGTTGCAAACAGGTTATCCTCGCTCGCTATGCAAGCAGATATGTATTTTGGCGAAATCTCGTCAAGCGACACCCATTTTCGCTCGAAATGCACCTCACGTCCCTCAAGAGGAGCCTCAATAGCCCGGCGCAGCATGAGTGGAGTAAACCATATAGGCAACCATTTCAGTATTACAACCCAAACTACCGACAATGCAAACAAAATCCCAACTGTTGCCCAGAATTTTTTTCTGAACGTACCTTGCTTTTTATCGGTACTGCCAACTGCCTTGCTTTTTTTATCCTCTCTGCCATTTATTGTCCAACCTTCAGTAGCCACAAGTTGTTCCATCTGCCGTGCCAGATCGTCAAAGGTTCCACTGTTATCAATTGCGAAAGTGACATTGCCCTTCGGTTGTTTCTGTGATTGAATACGTTTCAGCACATCTTCGCGCGAAGCATGGTCGCGATGCATAGTGCGAGCAATTCTAATCTCTTCTGGGGCATCGACATATATGACTCCATCCACTATGTCCTTCAAATTGCATTCGTTCAAGATAGCACTCTCAACGAACACAACATCAGCACCTGTACCATAACTCCAACTCATAAAGTCAGAAATTACAACTGGATGGACCACACCATTAACAAAACGACGTGCAGTTTCATCCACGAACACCCAACTTGCCAAGTACTCACGATTCAACTTGCCGTCTTTATAAACGCGATCGCCAAATTTATCTGTCAAGGCTTTGCGAATCTCATCTGACTCAACCATAAGCCGTTTGGCCTCACGGTCAGTGTCATATACAGCAAACCCCTGTTTCCTTAACCATTCTGAAGCAGCACTTTTACCAGCCCCTATACCTCCAGTAATTCCTATCCGTTTCATTGTTCTGTGATATATTCCACCTCTTCAGGTTCTATCTTATATCTTATACCCTCTAAATCATCATTAGTTTGGAGACTCAATCTAACAATTTTCCGTTCCTCATCACGCAACGAATAATCAAACAACACTCTGAAATCTTTTGCATCAACATCATAATACCTACTCAATCCAACTGCAAAAATGACGTTTGCCGTTTCTGGGAAAAGTTTCACCCTTACACCATCAGCACCGACCACCTCTATAGGCAGCCTGAAATTCTTCTCGGTGACCCTCTCGACAGCCACATCAACGCTCACTTTCTTGGTCAGCAACTCAACACCTCTATGCGGTCTGAGCAAACGACACTCAATAATATCGTTTCTGCTCAATAGCCCTGGGATGCTATCAATATAAATACACTTCACCGAGTCGATAACATCTCTGTCGCCACGAATCAACACCTCTGCAGGTTCAATCTTGATAGCACGCAACAACGCATATTGAGGGTCAACCTCCGGTTCAACGCTGAACTTCACAGGCACACGACGCGTATAGACACGTCGGTATGTGTATGCTATTGTTGAAGGGTCAACATTCGTAACTATGGATGTCGAAGAAATCGGACGAACCAACTCCTCAACGTATGGTTTATAGTCAATTTTGATTTCCTGCCTACGGCTACTACCCTTATGGCGAAACTGAGCTGACAAGTCAATCTCGATAGTATCAAATTCAGCGAAGAGGAAACTCGATAGTTCCTCGCCCTCGTCCCGCACTTTGAAGGTTATCTGTGTAGGCAACTTATCGTTCAGGAAAACATCATCAGGTATTCCCCAATACACGACAGCCGCCTTGCGCTCTATTTCACGCTGCGACCCTATGGTGTACATAAGCCATAGCACAGCAGCAATAAAAAGGAACACACAATACGTAGCAGTCTCTTTAGAGAATAACCGCCTCTTTAACCAATTCCAGAAACTTTGTTTCAACCTAATATTTATTTGCCGGCATCTTCAGGAGAATCGAACACCATGTTCTTGTTCACCTTTATTTTAACGCCATCAGAAATCTCAACAACAACATAATTTTCTTTCACCTCGCGAATGGTACCGTAGATACCCCCTTGGGTAATGATTTTCTTTCCATTCTCAAGACTATCCTGAAAACTTTTAATCTCCTTCTGTTTCTTCTGCTGAGGACGAATCATGAAAAAATAGAATATCACGAATATCAAGACAATCATTCCGATATTCATCCACGAACTTGCAGCACCGCCTTGTGCTGCTAAAAACACTAAACTTGTCATATTTATCATTATTATTATTTCTTTGACTTCATCTCCAAAGGCGACAACTCCTTGCCTATAGCATATAGCAATCCGCTTACAAACTGAACGCTATTGTCGCCACAATATGTTTTGGCTATTTCGATATATTCGTTCATTGAGACACCAATATGTATATCATCAAAAGCCATCATTTCAGCCACTGCAGCACGCACTACAGTAAGATCCATCACCGACAAGCGACTAATCTCCCACCCCTTCAGCAACGGTTTAATTTTCTCGTCAATCGTCTTGTAATTGGCTATCGCATAGCGCACCAAACGACGTGCATAATCCATTTCCCCAATTCCCTTGATTATAGGCATCAATTTTTCGTCTTTATCGCTATGTTCACCGAAATGCTTCAGTGTCTTAACTGCAAACGTCACAGCATTGTAAAGGTCATCGTTCCAGTAAATATCCACCTCCTCCAAAGCTTGTTCAAACTCCACATTACCAATAAGCGACTTCTGCAACAGATGTTTACAGAAAACTGCATCAGCCTCGAACGACTCACTCTCAGCGGCATATTTCTTGAAATACTCATCATCCTGAACTTTGAGCAAAACATCCTTGACTGCATCACGGTGTATCTCCCATACCCAACCGAGAGCCCTACTCTCGATATACTCATTCAATTCTGTATTTTCCTCAAGCAACTTCATCATACGATTATTGCCCACCTTTCCGCAATGCAACAATTCGTACAAAGGATCATTTTCAGGTTCCTCCATACACTCGTTGTGCTCAGCAGCCCGCACAGCATACCGCCGTGCCTCAACCAAAAATTGCAGTACACAATAGTACAAATCTGAAGCTTTGGATATACTCTCGCCCAACTCCTCGTCAGTCCGCTCAGCGTCTCCACAATCTGATACGAAATAGGAATACAAAATCTGAACCGATTTAATGCGTAATAACGACCTGTTTATCATATAGCGTCAAAACAAATTTTCACGGGTGCAAAGTTACCTCTTTTTTTTCTAAGTGCAACATATTTCACCCATTTTTTGTCCCAAAAAATCTTTTTCAAAAAAAGTCATATTTTTTTTTGGTAGTTTCAAAAATTATTCCCAACTTTACAACCGAATTTTTGGGGCCGCCCCATAGCGCGGCATAGTTGACACATTATTTATCTAAAACTCTATCAAATAGAGTTTTACAAACAATCTTAAAGTTTATGGAAGATTTCAGAAACGAAAAGAAAGAACAAGACA
>JAKSNU010000054.1 GCA_024399535.1 Paludibacteraceae bacterium | reverse complement strand
AAGCTATGACCGACATTCGTACTGTATGACGACAAGCCGCTGTAGATTACGGGTCTTTGAGCATACACCTCATCCCGCATCATCTGTTTCCACTGGCTGTCGCTATAATTGTCGTAGTATGCGCTGTAGATGTTCTTTGAATAATGGAAAATATGTTTCAATGCGTTTTCAGCACAAGCATAAGTGATATCTCCGTACGAGACAGTATAGGTTGAGCTGACACTTACACCGTATTTCATTTTTGTAGCCACACCGACACTCTTCATGAGCGTAGCGACAGCATCTCTCTCAGCGTCAGTACATGTAAGGCGATAATCATCCTTCATATTTGACCAATCGAACATCGTATTTCCGAAATTTTCACTAATCGTGACTCCGTTCCAAGAATACGAAATAGTGCCTTCGCCATGCACTGGAAATTCCCAATAGTTCATCACTTGAGCCATTGCCGTAGCCACACAACCCGTCTTACAATTCTGATTTTTAGCAACATCTATGGGGCAATGCGCATTGAATGGACCATCTTGATTCCACATTGTGCTCATCAATGGTCCGACTTGACTGACAGCGACATCGCCAACGCTCTGCCACTTCTTGAGTATCTCAGGCGAAGGTTCGACATGATGTTGAATCAGGTATTCTATCTGGTCGTCATAGCTCTTCAGCCAATCCTTCACCGAAGGCATATCGTCAGAGAATCCGTCGAACTTAGAGTTCAGCGAATAGCCGAGCACAGGAATCACCCTATCATCTGCCGAAATGATTACAAAACTTTGTGTTACTGTACCTCCAAAAACATAAAAATGCCTAAAAGGGTTGTTCCCTATTAGGCATAAAGTATCTTCCTTACCTGTATTGACTGACACGAAACGCTGCGCCGTCATTCGTGCACTTTCCTCTGTTATAGTGCGTGCACTTACGTCAACGAAAACAATTACAAATAGGAATAGTACAATTATCTTTTTCATCTAAACAAAGGAGTAGGATATTCACCTTCCTTCACAAGATTTGCGAGTTTTTCGACTACTGCAGGACGATCTTCGGTATATGTTACGCCGAACCATTTAGCAGTAGTATCCAACACACGACAACGGGCCAAACCTTTAGTTATAAGGTCATTTACCACCAACGGAATGAAAAATTCAGACTTTTCTTTATTCAAATTTTGTTTAAGGAAGTCGATGAAATAATTCTCAGAATATTCGAAATAGTCAGGTGTGAACCCCCACATATTCATTGATACAGGAGCGTTTTCGTCAAGTTTTCCGAATGAATCGCCATCTGGATATACTATTTCGCCATTCTCGTTACGTCCGATATTTATACGTTCGGTGACACCTGTCAGGAAATTGCCGGCATTCGTTGTGCATACACCGCGATTTACAGTGCCGCTCTCCGACAGAGTATTGCCTACCCTATAGCCAATCATGCTGTAATCATTCTCGGTATTCGACATTTTGACGAGGTCGCCAGCCAAAACTTCAAAAGCATTACGGCCATAGAAATCATCAGAATTGATTACTGCAAATGGCTCATGTATAATATCTTTAGCCATCAATACTGCATGGTTTGTACCCCAAGGTTTAGTACGTCCCTCAGGACATTTGAACCCTTTTGGCAGGTTATCCAAAGTCTGGAAGCACACCTCTACAGGGATTACCTTAGCGTATTTCGAGAGCACTTTTTCGCGGAATTCCTCTTCAAAATCATGACGAATGACAAACACCACCTTACCAAATCCGGCACGTACAGCATCGAAAATAGAATAATCCATGATTGTCTCGCCCGAAGGTCCGACACCATCCAATTGTTTCAATCCTCCGTAACGACTGCCCATACCAGCAGCAAGAATAAAAAGAGTAGGTTTCATATATTGTATTGTGTTTATATTTTTCAATGTGCAAAATTAGTCAATATTTTTGATATAGGCAACAAAATAATTGATTAACTTTGCACAGATATTAATATTAGTTAGTACAACTTTCAATACGCTAATACACAGCATTGTGACGTACTTTTCAACATAGGATATGATACCGACAAACGAGTTTATAAAACAGAAATTCATTGTTTTCAACACCCAATTCTTCGATGGCAAGCTGCCGATGCTTCCATTTCGTGCCACAAAAGCGCGTAGTTATTTAGCACAGATAGCGTGTAAAAAGGAACGTTCGTTGCTTCGCGGCACTCGGTTCTTCGATTTCAGGTTCCGTTTTTCCACAGTTTTCGACCTTACGGAGACTGAACTCGAGGATATCATACTTCACGAAATGATACATTATCATATACTCTACAACAACATCCACGACACTTCGGCACATGGCAAGATTTTCCGCAGCATGATGAACGACATCAACCGTCGTTACAACCGACATATCAGGGTGTCATACAAATTGAGCAACGACAACATCCAAAGCGACAAACGTGTTCGTTGTCATCTCGTCTGCATTTCTCATTTTGCTGATGGTCGCTGTGGTATCACTGTTGCCTCACGGTCGCGCATATTTCAACTCTGGGAAAATATTCCTAAGATTAAAGGAGTAGCGTACTGCGAATGGTTTTTCTCGCGCGATACATATTTCAACCGCTATCCGAGGTCGCTCACCCCTCGTATATATATAGTCAAAGAGGAAGATTTCTCGACTCATATTGCCGATGCTCTTCCTCTCGAAAAATCAGGCGACACCATACGTCCCCGAACAAAAGTTATTTCACATAAAAATTGAACATCTCCCGTCCTTCGAGTTGCCCTACAAGATGGTCGTCAATAGCCACTTTCGACACTCCTGCAGGCGTACCTGTGAAGATGATATCCCCAACCTTCAACGTGAAAAAACTTGAAATATATTCAATGATTTTGTTGACCGTGAACAGCATATCGCCTGTACATCCCCTCTGCTGCAATTCACCGTTTTTCCATAGTTCGAAGTTCAGGTTCTGTATCTCTTTGCCAAATTCAGCGAGAGGCACAAACTCGCTGACCACAGCCGAATTGTCGAAAGCTTTAGCTATCTCCCATGGCTGACCCTTCTCCTTACAACGATTCTGCAGATCACGTGCCGTAAAATCAACGCCAAGACCAATCTCACTGTAATAACGTGGCGCAAAACGCTCTTGGATATTTCTCCCCACACGGTTTATCCTTACTATAACCTCAACTTCATGTTCCATCTGGTTCGAGAAATGAGGCAGAAAGAACGGTTTGTTCTCGCGAAGCAAAGCGGTGTCTGGTTTCATGAACAACGTAGGTTCCGAAGGCAGGTCTGCCCTACGCATTTCGCTATTGTGTTGTGGATAGTTCCACCCTATGCAAAATATTTTCATTATTTATATCCTAATGATTTCAGTATCTCTTTAACTTTATTCATATTTTCGCCCTGAATGATTATCTCGCCATCTTTAGCCGAACCTCCTACGCCACAACGTGTTTTGAGTGTTCTTGCCAAAGCCTCAAGGTCCTCGTCACGACCTACGAAACCTTTGACGACAGTTGCCGTCTTGCCACCTCTGCCTTTCTTTTCAATCTGCACATGCAATCGTTGTTCCGAAGGGGCAGGAGTGGTCTGCTCTTCCTCTTCGTCGAACTTAAAATCGGGATTTGTTGAATATACTAACATTGTTTACTTACTATTTTAATGTATTGTCACCATTGTAGCCCCAAAGCCGTACTTTTGGAAATTAGCATCTTGTGCTGTACATGCTGGGTAATATAATTTCAAGTTTCTGAGTATCTCTGCTCTCAGTTTTCCTTCGCCTTTGCCGTGGATGAATACTATTTTTGTCCCCTTATGCTTAAGATTTGCCTTCATCACCTCGTTGAATTTCTCAATCTGATAGTCGAGCATATCCTTAGGTTGCAATCCGTTTGTATTGTCAATCAACTCGTTTATATGAAGGTCAATCTCAACGAGTTCTGGTTTCTGATTAGGCTTGCTGATTCTCTGTCTTTGAGGTTTAGGTTTCTGTTCCGCAGTAGGGGCAGTCAATAGAGCATCAGCCACCGAGAAATCCTTTTTCACAATATTTTCTATCAATGCCGGTTCGTCGAAGAAATCATTCTCGACAAACGAATGCATTTTGAAGAAACGTGTCAACCTGAGCGTCAACGGAGTGTCAATGGCAGGTTTGAAATCGTAGCTATGTTTCTTGTATGCAACAGCCTGCACTCTCATGTTCTGCACGTCATTCAAATCGTCATACGTCAGTGTTTCGAGCATCAGTTTTGTTTGTGGCTCTATCATATCAGCATGACGTACGTTCAGTCGCCCATGGTCGTCCTCGACAGCAATCACGAAATTCACATAGTAGTTCGAGTCGTTCACTATGTGCATCTCGAATTTCGATTCTTGCAGCTTTCTGACGTCGGTAGGCACGAAAACCAACATCACCGACAGCTGTTCGCCCTCCGAGGTCTCCTCGAAATCGACCATTTCATATTTCTGTTTTTCGAGAGCAGGTTTTTTCTCTGTCTCCTCTTTTCTCGGGGTACCGGTCACGAAATTATACTCATTTGTCTCCTCTACGACAACTATATCCGACGTAAGTACAGGAGTTTCAAAACCATCCTCTTCCTCGACGAGGACAATATTCTTCGACTGGAATTTTCTGACTGTTCCCCCGCCAGTCGAATTCAAAAAACGAACTTTGTCACCAATTTTTATCATAATTCAAAATATCCTACAAGACGGTCGTACCTTTCGCCAACTGGGCGATAATAGACCATCACTTGATAACAGTTTACTGTCTGCCAAAACGACCCTTCGGTATTCTTCATGGTCGTCGCTTGTCCTTTAGGCATAAACAGATATTGATAATTATATCCTCCCTGTTTCATGAGTATGCTCTTGTAATACTCGTTATGTTCGAAATCATAATCCATCAGGGTCATATCTGTCAGCATGTTGTAAGTTCCTCCCGCGAGCAGATATACACGTCCGCCGAAGAACGGAGCCTCGCAAGGCACACGGAAATCCACATATACGTAATCGGCTTCTGTCCTCGAATATTCGCCCGACCCTTGATGGTTCACCACAAAACCTCCCCTTGCGTCCTCTGCATATGTTCTGCGCCGTCGGTCGAAGAAATCAGGTTCGAGTATCACATGGTATATCGTATCGTCAAACACAAATCTGTCAATGCCCGAGCCGTAGGTATATCGTGATGAGAAATCGACCGAGCGATACTGGTTTCCCCCTTCAAACGTGAGGGCAGGCAGATTGGTGTATTTCACCCTTGTGCCCGACATTATCGTAGGTGTGGCGAGATAGACCTCGTTGTCGTACCTGCCGTTTTGCCGTACGAGCAGCGTGAAGTCAGTCATTATATTGCTTGGGTGCAACATGTCAGCATTCATTTCTATCGACAGCTGTTGGTACTCGCCGTTAACCCCTTTAAGCGTTGTAGCCGACACATCGCCGGTCAACGACACCATAGGCTCAACAATCGACAGGCAAGCCACTGCCACCACCCCATTGTCGAAATCGTTGTCTCTTGCGATAATCACTGCATAATTACCGCTTTTCGTCAACCGCACATTGTCGTTCGGGAAGGACAGATGATAATGAATGTATTCGCGTACAGTGTTTGCCGAGTACCCATAATCATCAATCATCACATCGTCCATTCCGTCAATATACTCCATAGTCATAAGGTCGGAAGGCATCCAGTGAGCATCGCAATGCACCACCTTGTAATAGAAATTTTTCGGCACATACGACAATTCATCGAAATCAATATCCACCACCCCTTCGTTCATAGCAACAACTGGACGGCTGAGCTGATCGCCATCCTGCGTCACCTGAAGCGTAGCCACATTCGAGCCTGGCACAACCATTGTCCTGAATGGCGCACCGACTGCCGCTGTCAGCATAATCAATATTCCGAGTAATGTGCCCATGTTGTCAATTGAAATCCCACTATCGCAATATAGACCGCAAAGTTACAAAAAATCTGTGAATTGGCACCTATGATTGTTCAAAAAAAAATTTTCATAGGGTTACAATTGAGATAATACAACAAACGCTACATGTAACTCGCTTGTATTCAACACAAGAATGATGTGAATTTTTTTTACAAAAATATGTTTGCTTATCAAATTTTTGTTTGTAACTTTGCAAAATATTATTGCGTATGAGTATTCATCAATAGCATTTGTTTTAAGACAGCAAAATAAACGATAACGACATGGGAATTATTAGAGACCTAATCCGAATGGAAATAAGCAGGGAAAAAGAAAAAAGTATGACCAACAACAAGCCCATTCAAACCCCGCAGAAAAGAAAGTCACCGAGCACTTCACCATTAGCATTGCTGAAATGTGCCGACTTTACCAGTAGAATGACAATAGTTGTTGCTGTGTCTATATTGTTCTTCACACTATTCTTTCCTGTATCAGCTGATATCAGTTCTGTTCTTCTTTATCTGCGCAACATATCGTCAATCATAGCTTTTGCCGCCATCAGCATATACCTGCTCGAATGGAGCGATTATAATTCAATAAAAGCGAAGGAACGTAATCTGCAGAAACAACTCCGCATCTTTACTATTTTCGCCATTACAGCTTTCTCAATCAAAGGAATAAGTTCTCTGTACATTACCTTCTACCTGTTTGGTAACGACATTTATATGATTGCCTATTACGCATCTGACGGAGTGGCATGGATTGCTATGGGGTTGTTTGCCGCTATCTATTTCAAATTTGTCCAGCCAGCAAAAAACAAATCCGACGAAAAGCGAAGCATCGTATGGTTTACAATCGTTATAACAGTTGTATGCTACGTCAAGGCAATAATCACTATCACATACACAACACTGAATTTCAACCAAAACCAAATGGTTTGGCTCTACTATCTCGCATCAGCCCTCGGATGGCTATCAATCGTAATGTTCTTCACATTACTGTGCAACTGCCAGAAAATATTAAAAAAACGGGGTCACCACCACACAAATGATGACAAACAATTTGAAATGGTATTGGATAAAATTGCAAAAGAGAAATCTCACTGAAAAGTCATTGAATATCTATTAAATGCCATAACTTATGGGGGTTACACCTAATGTTGCAAAGGTACGGCTTCTTTGCGACATCGTAAGACTTTTGGCAATAAGAGCAGCCTGCAATTTGACCTATAGACCTCAATTTATTACAGAAATCGTATTCATTACGACAATAGAAGGCATCAAAGAACACCACCAACAGGGATTGTGACTTGACGCTGGCAATCATGCGCTGGACAATCGATGTTTTCCCCCAGCGTCTTGGGGACATCAAGATAGTGTTGACGCCATGTGTAAAATTCATGGCAAGACGCTCGCATTCACGTTCACGACCGATGAAATTAGCATCACCTACAGCCTTTCCAAAAACAAAAGGTTTACTCATAATATAATGATATACAATAAGCTATAGCACACACAAAGTTGTGTGACACAACTTTGTGTCAGCCGCAAAGTTACTACATTATTTTAATATGGCAAAAAAAAACAGAAAAAAATTGAGTGAAGTGATTATAGCGGATTTGAAACTGTAACGCTTTTGGTTGTTTTTAACACTCAACGCATTATGATACAGATAATTACAAGCGTTACAGTTAGCCAATTAACTGTAACAAACTGTAACGCTGATTAGCTTAAACAACTATCAATAAGGCATTTACAAGCGTTACAGTTTTGAAATGCGCATTGACACATACCTGTAAATACTCGGGCAAAAACACCAAGACTTCCAAAAGAAACACTATCGAAACATAACCATAAGTTCGCTATAACTTCGCTATGAGTCCGTAGTGAACTCGAATTGAACTCGAATTGAACTCGATTCTGGAACGGACGAGAATCGAGTTCACTACGGAGGCACGACGGAGGCACTTTGGACCATTTCTCCACTCTGAACGACCAATTCGCCGGATTGTGAAATCTCATAATCTCACAATCTCAGTAAAAATCCTGGACC
>JAKSNU010000053.1 GCA_024399535.1 Paludibacteraceae bacterium | reverse complement strand
AATACCATAAATGTTACATAAACAGTTTTCTAATCCCTCAAAGGACAAGACATGTCTGCAGCAGCAGAAACATTCAAGATATCAGCACCAGCATTCAATCGTTCTTCAACATTTTGATTTATGGATACAACAGTGGCAATGACCGGAATATCAACATGCTTTTTTTATTTCACTTATTACATCTTCAGGAATAGGTGCATTGACGACAACGCCAAAAGCACCTTGATGTTCTGCCTCAATGGCCAGCTGAAGCGAACGTATGCCTGATGTAATGCCGCCTCCAACACCAACAAACACAGGCACATCAGAAACATCGATGATTGCACCTGATATTTTTGGCTGTGGCGTGAAAGGATAAACGGCAATTACAGCATCTGTATTGATATTTTTTATGATTGCCACATCGGTACTGAAAACAAGTGATTTGATACGACGACCAAAGACAACAATGCCACTGCATTCGTATATCACTGATGGAACACTCAAGAAGTGACTACGCAATGTGCCACTGTAATTCGGAATGTTTTTTGAGTTCTTCATAAGATTAGCTTTTAGAATTATAACCCAATTATTTTGACTGTTGTCATACAAAAAGGTTTAATTCCTTTGCTTGTTTCTTACAATCCCAAGAAAATTCTTAATTCCTCGGCAGAAGTAAACTGATATCCATTGAGTCCGGCTTTCTCAGCTCCTTCGATGTTGACTGCCTTGTCATCCACAAAAAGGCACTCTTTAGGGGTGAGACTGAATTTCTCAATCAGCCTTTCGTATATCCGCACATCTGGTTTTATGAGGTGTTCCTCGGACGAAATCATCCTTCCGTCCAGTAGCGAGAATATTTCAGGATAAGCATCCATTATCTCATATACCGAAGCACCCCAGTTGGTTAGTCCGAGAAGCCTTATACCTTTGGTTTTGAGCTCTTTCAGAAGTTCTCGCATACCTGCTACTTCCCCTGGAATGAACTCGTCTATGGTGGGACTGATATTGTTGACATACGGAGCAAAGACAGGATGCTCATCAATGAGTTCCCGCATCAGTTCTGGCACGGTCTTGAGACCAAGGTCACAGGCATTTATGAACTCATCCGAGCAGAATATTGTGGCAAAATCTCTCTGCAGTTCGTGTGTAGGAAGGTATTTCCGTATTGCTGGCCCGAAGTCATAATGCACCAGCACCTTGCCGAAATCAAATATTATCGTGTTGTATTTCACTCCGCTGTGTTGGCCGTCTGACAAACTCGCTTAATCTTCCATCCGGTAGCCGCAATTATGAACGACATCACTGGTGCGAGAAGGTTGAATATGCAGTAAGGCAGATATTCTATCGTAGGAACGCGAAGCACGGTGGCTTGCATGATTCCGCAACTGTTCCAAGGCACGAGCACAGAGGTGACTGTAGCAGAGTCGCTGGTGGTTCGTGTGAGGAGTTTCTGCTCGAAACCCATCTTCTCGTAGAGTTTGCTGTTGATGCTGATGGTCATAAGGATGGAGAGGTATTGGTCTGCACAGATGATGTTTCCTGCAATACCTGTAACCTCGGTTACAGCTGTGAGGGACTTTGGTCCACGCACGAGTCTTGCAAGGGCGGTTGTCACCTCGCTCATTATTCCACTGCCGTTCAGGATGCCACCGAAAGCACCTGTACACAATATAAGGAATATTGTAGGGAGCATTCCGCACATTCCGCTGGTTGACACAAGGTTGTCCAGTTGTTCCAGACCTGTCGAATGGGAGGTGCTGCCATAGATAGAAATCATCACACCTTTAAACATGCTTTGAATGTCAGAGCCTCCGCCAATCTCGGCAATGATATCAGGTTGTGCTATGAGAGCCGTGAACACTGCAGAAAGTGCAGAGAGCATCAGCACTGCAAGAGCAGGCAGTTTCAATGCTATCATCGTGCCTGTCAGAATTGGTACGATTAGAAGCCAAGGCGAGATGCAGAATGAATTCAGAATGCCATCTGAAAATTCCTGTATTGACAAGGCGGCCTGACTGTCCATCGTAAGACTGACAACAAGGAATACCACGAGAGTGATGATGAAAGTTGGTATGGTGGTGTAGAGCATGTATTTGACGTGTTCGAACAAAGGTATGCCTGCAAGCGAAGAGGCAAGAACGTTGGTGTCGGATAATGGCGAGAGTTTGTCACCAAAATATGCACCTGAGATGATTGCACCGGCTGTCCATCCTGGCGAGAAACCAAGCACGTTGCCAATGCCGATCAGCGCAACACCTATTGTCGCAATTGTAGTCCAGCTGCTGCCGGTCATAAGCGAAACCAGTCCGCAGATGACGCAGGCTGCAAAGAGGAATATGGTAGGTGAGAGAATCTTCAGACCATAATAAATCAGAGTGGGAACAACACCGCTGATCATCCACGTACCCGCAACGGCACCGATGAAGAAGAGAATGAAAATAGCCTCTGTGACACTCTTGACACTCGTGGTCAACGACTCAATGAGGTCGCTCCATGATGTCTTGAAATAGGTTATAGCGATTATGATGGCTACTGCAGTTGACAACATGATTGCCACCTGAACCGCACCGTCCAGTGCAGCCGTGCCGAATGCAGCAATAGTGATGGTCAGCAATCCTACCATCACAACAAAAGGAATTAAAGCAATTAGAAGTCTGATATTTTTCATATTCATACTGTAATAATCAAGTGAATAACCTTGTTCGCAAGGTCTGTTTTTTCGGGCGCAAAGGTACAAAAAAAAAATGAGACTGCGGCATTTTTGTCGAAAAAGATTTTGACAATGTTCCGTCAGTTGTTTTACAAGTGATTTGTTTTTTTGAGAAATTTCTTTCCAAAATTCATTGCAGTTATTAGAATTTCTTGTAACTTTGCAGCCGTAATCGTTTTGCTCAATTACATGTTGTGTGTCTTGATTTATCATGATGTATATATCTGTGTTATAGTGTATTGAATATGATTGTGCTAAATATGTAAAGATGACTCGGATAATTGTTTTACATCAAAAATCCCAAAAGTTGCGGAGTAAAACATCCAAAAGTTGCGGAGTGAAACGCTCAAAAGTTGCGGAGTAATAATTTTTTTTCTATGGCGAAAAGGTATAAAAATAGGATTGCGGACTACCTGCTCAGACGTAAGTTGCAAGGCAAGGGTGCTGTGTTGGTGCAGGGGCCTAAATGGTGCGGCAAGACTACAACGGCAAAGCAAGTAGCAGCCAGTTTGCTGGATTTAGGCGATACTGCCGTATTGGAGAATGCCCTTGAAGTGCTTCAGGTAATGCCAAAGAAATTGCTTGAAGGAGACAGCCCATTATTGATTGACGAATGGCAGTCGATACCCGAATTGTGGGATATGGTTCGCTCTGAAGTTGACAGACGTGATGACTTGGGTCAGTTCATACTCACTGGCAGCAGCGTCCCTGTGAAAGAGGAGAAACGTCGCCATAGCGGTACCGGACGTTTTGGTTGGGTAAACATGCGTACGATGAGTTTGTGGGAATCAGGAGAAAGCACTGGTAGCATCAGCCTTGCAGATCTGTTTGAAGGGAAAGATATTGAACCGCAGGAAAACAACCTGGATTTGGAAAGAATTGCTTTCCTTCTGTGCCGTGGAGGGTGGCCACAGGCAACATTCCTCAAAGACGGAATTGCGCTTGACCAGGCTCGTGATTACTATGAGGCGATATACAAGGTGGATATTCACAGGGTGGATGAGGTTCACCGAAACAGCGAGCGTGCACGCTTGCTGATGCGTTCGTATGCCCGAAACACAGGTACTGCAACCAGTTTCTCGAAAATGAGCAATGACATCAAGGAAAACGACAATGCCGATATTTCTTACGAGACGATATCAGATTATGTGGATGTGCTGAAGAAACTTTTTGTCATCGAAGACATGCCAGCCTGGAATCCTAACCTTAGGAGCAAGGCTGCCATACAATCATCTGACACAAGATATTTTGTGGATCCTTCGATTGCCGTTGCGGCACTTGGCATTGGACCGAAAGATTTGATGAACGATTTGAACACATACGGGCTTTTCTTTGAGTCGATGGCTGTACGAGATTTGCGAGTGTATGCGGATGCGCTTATGGGCGAAGTGTTTCATTATAAGGACTCTTCAGGTTTGGAGTGTGATGCAGTGTTGCATAGACGGGATGGAACATACGGACTGGTTGAAATTAAGTTGGGAGGAAAGGATAATATCGAGAAAGGTGCATCCACGCTGAACAAGCTTGCAGGAAAAATCGATACCGACAAAATGAAAGCACCATCATTCAAGATGGTGCTCACCGCTGCTGGCCAGTTTGCTTACCGACGGAAGGAAGATGGTGTCTATGTTGTTCCAATAGCTTGCCTGAAAGATTGATAATGATTGTTTGTAGCAAGGTCTTTTTGTGCCCCATTGCTCTCCCATTGTCGTCCCATTTTTTCCCATTCCCGCCCATTCAGAAGGGAACGGATGGGAGAAAAGAAGACCTTGGTAGGACGGTGAATGGGAGACGTTTCATCGATGCTATCCTGAAGCTTTGGAACAATGACCTCTGATAAAAACATCACCCTATGCAAATTGATTCATAGGGTGATAAAAATGTCATGTGGTTAGATAAGCAGAAGATGAATTCGAAGTGTTTTGTCTGTTTAACAATCTCCACATGAACCTGTTACTTCAGCAGATGTGATTCTATGGACTTCAAATATGCAATATCCGTCAGTTGTTTGTTTTATATATTTTCCATAGTCATTACTGCAGACCTTGTGGCATTCGTCTCTTGCATCATTAATAGCCTCAGATTCAGAATCAGCACATTGTCGAGAAGTCGTAGTTATACCCTGTTTTTTCATTTCTGACCGAACTGTTGTTCCGTTATACCTCGCTGTCCTATATTCCCAAATAATATCGTATGTTATTTTAACTATATAACATTGATATTCATCACCCATTGACATTTCGTTTGTATAATTTGTTTGATCATTAACTGTAAATGATTCGCAGATAAACATACAAACCATAACTAAGATTGTTGCAAAAAAATGTTTTGTTTTCATTTTGTTTGTTGCCTGTTATATTCCATCGGCTCGTCGGTTTTAATAAAAAACTAAAAATAACAAATCATCTTGCCATAAATTCCACACGACGATTTTGTTTGCGATGTTCTTCGTCAATATTTTCCACCAAAGGGCACGTGTTGCTTTTGCTTTCAATTGTTATTCTGTTACCATCTATGCCATGATTGACGAGGTAATCTTTGGCTGCTTGAGCACGTGCAGCACCCACAATTTCATTTTTTTCCTTAGTGCCAATATCGCAGGTGTGACCATATATGGTGAGTTTAATATCCTTGTGTTGGTTCATTTTTTCGGCAATGTCATCCAGTTTTAATGTGATTTCATGGCTTAATTTTGCTTCTCCTACTTTATAGCCAAATGCTTTCGTTTCATTTATTGAAACAATGGCTTTCCCCCTTTCAACAGCATTGATATTCTCTTCCTCGACTTGTATATTCAATGAACTCTCTTTTTCTGGCTGATTTGAATTTGCCAATTTTGACTGGTTTGATGTGCTCTTTTCAAATGAAACAGATGCTATGGTTTCATCTGTTTCATGAGTGCCGTAATAACTATAATCATCACTGGACGACATATCGAGTGTATTGCCATCAACATCAGTATAACTAGGTCGGATGCCAAAAATTTGGAGCATTTCTACTTCATCGTCTGTCCAGCCAGATTCTTTCAGTTGTGCTTCTTGTTCTCTCTGTTCAATTTGGTTCGCCTTTCTCCTTGCTGCAATCATTTCTTGAGTGCTTACAATCAATTCTGCTACTCTTTCGTTCTTTTTATCCAAAGCCTCATCTTGTCTCATTCCATTCTGAATGTTTTTGTTATATTCAATTTGAATTTCATTATATTGGCGATAAGTATCAAATATCATATCAGAAGAATAATCACCAGTGGCGTTCATTGAAATCTGAGCCACATCAAGACCTGCTCCGTAATAATCACCTTCAAGAGCTTTGTTTGCTGCAGCATAACTACGCTCAACAATATAAGAATCAGCTCCCATACTCACTGCTGTATTGGCAGCTATAGATGTAATTGAACCGAGATAATCGCCATTCACTGCTCTTCTGCCTGCATCAGAAGCATATCCTGATGAACTTGTTATAGAACTCCAATTGGCTTTGTCTTCATCTGAAATGTTGTTGCTTTTCTGAACAATTTCATCTGCTGCACCTAAAGCCGCTTGTCCAGCAAATTTTGCTATACTTTGAAATGCCCTACTCCATTCAGCTTGTGTGGCACATGATACACAAGACATTGACACAAATGACACTACTATCAGTCTTGTTATTTGCCTTATGTTTAGTAACGAGTGTTTCATAATAGTATTTATTTTGAATTTATACGTGGATTATTTTTTCTTCACTATTTTCTTGTCTAATACATACGTGAACTTTTTCTTAGAATCTTGCTGGTTCAAAATCATCAACCCTGTTCTTTTGTTATAAGTTCCTTCAAAAACATAAGGTGAACCATCTGACTTTTTTGTGTTCAAACGAATATTCGTTTGTCCTTTTTTGTTTTTAGCCAATTCATAATTTCCTTGTGCATACAGAAAAGGTTCATACAATACAATCGTGTCCAATGAAGCACTTTTGTATAGCACTACAGTTGAATCTGAATTGAAATACATACTTGTTCCAATAGTGGTCATAACCCCTTCTGATGTTGAAATGGTAATATTATGCCACATCGTTTTACTTAGTTTTGTACTTGCACAACTACTTAGAAAGATGACAAGTACAAATAATATAAACAATTTTGCTTTCATAATTTTGTTTTTTTGATTAAATAATCATTGTCCCGTAAAAAAGGAATTATAGGCATTTTTACGGGACAAATTTAAATACATGAGTCCTCTATAAAAAACGTTTTTTATACTAATTGCACAAAAATCATCTTGATTATTAACGTGTTATAAGATGCGAATAATATATTTTATTTTTATAGTGACCTCAATAATGTATGGATTTTGAAGAGTAAATGTTATTTTCTTTGTTTTTCTAAATACTCACAATAATCATCGTAAATATATAAAGCAAGGGTACCGGCTGCGCTAATAATTGCAGCGGTGCCACCTGTAGTTGCAGATGCGGCAATACCTGCGGCAATAGCTGCCTTAAGACCATCTTTTACAACGCGTTTAGTCCACTTTCCGCAAAATACCTGATATTTCTCTTCATTAGAATTTTTATCTTTTATTTCTTGTGTTATTTTTATACTTATCGATTGCTGATTTATTTCATCTTCTATTACATAAGTTCCAGCATAATCTACAAGGTATAAACCATTGGAAATTTTGGTTCTGGTTTGTGCATTAGCATACACTCCCATAAAGCAAATTACTACAATTGCAATGATTATCTTTTTCATTTTGTTTGTCGCCTGTTATATCCCATCGGCACATCGGTTTTTTTATTAAAATTTTATTTTCACAATTTATACTACATCCCACATTGTACTGTTTGAACAACAAAGAATGCTATTATCCTTTAAAGATCCATCCTCATATGTTTTAATATAGAATACTATATTTTTTGTTCCATTAGAAGTTTCAACTGATACAGTTAATTGCCATTGGTAAACTGGCACCCTATATCCAGGCATTTCACCTAATAATTTGGCCTGCCATGTAAACCTTCGAACTATTGTATTAGATCCATCTGAATAAGAGTAAGTTGAGCTACTTTGATTAAAATCCAAATATGTTCCATCGGGAGATTTTAGAACTTTGCCATTCATTTTTGGCTGAGTCGCAGCAAAAACAGCTCCTACAGATAAAGACAGCAGCATGACAAACAAAAATTTTTTCATAATCTTAATTGCCTGTTATATCCCATCGGCACATCGGTTTTTGATTTGAAATTATTGAATCAGTTCCGTTCGCTAATGCACATAAAAAAAGCGTGGAACCTTGTGTCTTCATTGGAGCCTTTGAGGTCTTCGACTACCTAAATCTCTCCCAATTACAACGAGCAAAGCCCACGCCAATATTGGCGGGAGCGCCGTCGCTTTACCCTTGGAGAGATTTTTTGAAAGTGTCGAAGTTTCAAAGACTCCAGTAAAAGCTACTTCGCTTTTTCCTATTCTATGATGTGCATATTGATTTTATGCTTTTATTCCATAGGCAATAATTTTATTTCATATTTGTGTTTGTATTCGGTTGCAAAGATACAACAATTTATTGAACCTGCAATGTCTTTTGCTCCGTTTTTTTGCAAAGTCATTAAAATTTCCTGATTTGCAATATTTTATCGTTCAAACGAGACTGTCTTTTCTGCACCTTTTAATCCTTCAGGCAGCCGATTGGCACTATCCAGATGCCATCGTCACGTTTGAAGGCGTATTTGCCGACGGCTGTCAGAACCATCATGAAGGATGGCTCTTTCATGCGGTCGGTATCTATTTTCGAAGCAAGTTTCTTCAGTGACTTGGCACCTTCTTCTATCAATGTTTCGCCACCTAACTTTATCTCCACCAAGCCATACGATCCATTGCGCAGGTGCACAACGGCATCGCACTCCAAGCCATCCTTGTCCCTGTAGTGATAAACCTCTCCGTCAAGAGCCTGAGCATAGACGCGAAGGTCGCGCACGCACAATGTCT
>JAKSNU010000052.1 GCA_024399535.1 Paludibacteraceae bacterium | reverse complement strand
TTGCGCTGTTGCCTGTACGCCACTCTTCGCGGATTACGCCACGTTCGTTGTCAATTTCTTCACCGAGAAGCGAAACAGCACATGACCAATCGTAAAGAACCAACAATGCGCTATCCAAAACAGCAGGATTGGTTGTTGGCACGTTCGACAATCTGTAAACAGTCTCGTCAAGCGATGTGTAAGCATTGATGTCGCCACCGAAACTTACACCTTTGCTCTCGAAATATTCAATGATTTTCTTGCCTGGGAAATGCTCTGTTCCGTTGAAGCACATATGCTCCAAGAAATGTGCAAGACCATTCTGATGATCCTCTTCAAGAATAGCACCGACAGCTTGTGCAATGTGGAATTCGCAACGGTTCTTTGGAGTCTCGTTGTGGCGGACATAATAAGTCAATCCGTTTGGCAGATGTCCGTATCTGACTTCTGGGTCCATTGGTACAGGTTTCATCATTGGGTTTTCCTGTGCCATTGCAGTTACAGCCATTACGGCTGCTGCAAACATAATGAATAATTTTTTCATATTATAATAAATATTGTTTGTTTATTTTATTATACCTATCATGTATGAATCTGGCGGCAAAGTTACAACTTTTCGATTGTTTCACCAAGTCTTTTGTGTTAATTTATCGAAAAACAATAAATCAATCTTCTATACAGAATATAGAGTCTATTCCATTAACGAAGAAACCATCTAATATTACGAGTCTTACATTGTCTTTCATCATCATATCTAAGCCTTGGTGTCTATGTCCCATTATGATGTAGTCGTATTGTTTCATTTCCTCGAAATTTTTCTTGACCCATTCTACTTGTTCGTCGCCCAATAAATCTCCTCCATGAGCTTCGTAATAGTCTATGCAACCGTCTTCTTCAAATTCTCGATTATGTTTTTTATGGTTTGAAGCACTCCAAGTTCTGCCGAACCACAATCCGATTTGAGGTATTACCAAATGTCGGAAACTCCATTGGCAGAAAGTACTTTCGAATATTGCATTCATAAGTTTCACTGGCATGTTGAGACTGTTTAACCCATGTCCGTGAGCGAGGAATATTCGCTTGTCCCCAATGGTTATTTCTGATGTCTTAGGGAGTACGTTTATTCCTTTCGAGGCGAGATAGCCATAGGTCCATTGATCGTGATTTCCCGGAACGAAATAGACTTTCACTCCGCTTGCAGTAACTTGTCTGATTTTTTCAATCACTTTGTCGTACCCTTTAGGCACATACCATGCGAACTCAAACCAGAAATCGAAGATATCGCCCATCAAGAATATTCCGCCACAATCAGTGTCAGCAGTATGATGTTCGAGAAAATCAAGAAACTGACTTTCGATTTTTCCTCTTTGTTCGACGCTCCATGCTCTGCATCCTAAATGAACATCTCCGACGAAATAATATCTCATAGCATTCCGAGCTCGAGTTGTGCCTCTTCCGACATCATCTCACGATTCCATTCAGGTTCATAGACAATATTTACCTTTAGGCTTTTCACTCCATCCACTGATTCTACTTTCTCCTTGACATCATCAGCGATGAAATCTGCTGCCGGACAATTAGGAGCTGTCAGTGTCATGTCAATCTCTATATCGCCTTCGCCTGTCATATCCTCAATACGATATATCAACCCGAGGTCATATACATTCACTGGTATCTCAGGGTCGAATACCGTTTTCAGCATTTCAACTATTCTGCTTTCAAGTTCCAACATATCTTATTTCTCTATATTCTCTTTACAATTGTATTTATACACATAGTATATAATAGTGATGCTTATAGCTAACGAGGCTATGGCAATAGATGATTGCACGTGCATCTCTTCTTCAAGTACTCCTTTGTAAACCAGCCATCCACCGATTACTGCCATAGTGTTGTTCACAAAATGGATGATTATCGAACTCCATAACGACCTGGTGTAGAAATAAGCATAACCCAACACTGCACCGAGCAACATACGAGGAATAAAACCATAGAATTGCATATGAATAGCTGAAAATATTAGTGCAGTGACCCATATTGCCGTGTGATGGTTCGTTATTTTGCAGAAGTTTCGCTGAATCCACCCTCTGAACATCAATTCTTCAACCATAGCTGGTATTGCTGCAAGCACTACGATGTTGAGTATGAGTCGTAGGAAGCTATCAGAATTGATAAACATCTCCATCAATGCTGTAGCTTGACTTTCCATCATTCTCAGCCATACCTCTACGCCTGCGAATGCTTGTGGAAATTCAATGTTTTTGTTCCACTCTTCGATGAACGAGACTGCAGGGAGTTCCACAAGTGCCAAACCTACAAGCATCAGCCATGTCCTTGTGTTCATTTTTTTGTTCAGTCCTATAAGATTGACCACACTATCCTTCTCAATGACTTTGATGCCAATCCATGCCGAGAGTCCGAACAATGCAACTGACGATAAGACCTGAGAAATATATTGTCCTGCTATGCTAAAATATGCTTCGCGACAGGTGAGCAACAGTATAGCCATAATTATGCTGACAGCTACGCCTATTCCAGCCACAATGCCAAAACCTATAAACAATTTTTTCATAATTTATTTTTCAATTATAACCTCTTCCTGCAAGGCAGTAGGTTCGTTAAGTTCTTTGCGGATTTCCTGAAGTTCTGTTCTTATGCCAATCAGTTTTTTCATCAGTTTTACGCGCATATCTACATCGTTGAATCTGTTGTTTAGTCGTTTGTTCACTCCTTCGAGAGTATATCCACAGACTTCGGTGAGGTATTTGACATTTTCTATCATGTCAATATCATCTTTATCGTAACGGCGTGTACCACCATTGCTCTTGCTCGGTTTGAGCTTATCGACTTGCGACTCCCAAAATCTAAGTGTAGAGACTGGTACTTTCGTCATTTTTGACACTTCGCTTATCCCATAAAAAAGTTTTTCCATAATGTCATTTGCATATTTTGAGTGTCTTACCTATTTGGATAGTGTTGTTGCGAAGCTTGTTCCATTTCTTTAGTTGGTTGACGGTGACACCATATCTATTAGCTATTTTGCCGAGAGTATCTCCTTTTTTGACTTTGTAGTATTTTGTCCCTCCTGTTTCTCCCCTCGAACTGCTACCACCGTTGTATGATGATTTTGCAGTTTCCATTCTTATGCTGAGTTCAGGTTTGTATCTGAGGATGCTGTCACGATTTGTTTCGTACGAGTTTATCAATGACAATGGCAATGTCAGAGGGTATGACTTTTCGTTGCCTGGCAGTATATTCCTTTTATACTGTGGGTTGAGAAATTCGAGTTCCTCAATATCCATGCCTATTACATCAGCAATCTGCTGTAGGTGAACACGATCGGCTATCATTACAGTGTCGGTCACATAGTTGAATTTTGGTTTTGCAGGACAAATGCCATGTTCTTGATAATAGTTCATTATGTAACATGCCGAGATGAAGATTGGCACATACGATTGTGTCTCACGAGGCAGGTATGGGGCTATATCCCAATATGATGTTTTTCCTCCAGAGCGTTTCATAGCTTTTGCAATGTTTCCAGGTCCGCAGTTGTATGCGGCAATAACCACGTGCCAATCGCCGAATTTGTTATAAAGGTCATTCAGATATCTTACGGCGGCATCAGTAGCTTTGATTGGGTCGCGTCGTTCGTCAATCAGGCTGTTGACCTCAAGACCATACATCTTGCCTGTACCGACCATAAATTGCCATAATCCTGCTGCTCCTGCTCTCGATACTGCTCTCGTGTTGAGTGCGCTTTCCATGACTGGTAGGTAGCAGAGCTCAAGCGGCATATTTTTAGCCGATAGTTTCTGTTGGAACATGTTGAAATAATAACTTTGTCCCAATCCGAGCATATAACTGACTAACCCTTTACGTTTGGCATACATTTCGATGAATTTCTTGATATCATCGTTGTATGGCATTTCCATTTCGTAAGGCAGTTTTTTAAGTCGTCTCTTGTAAACGGCTTCAGTTGCAAAGACATGACCAGTTGTGTCGTCGATAATGGCACAATCGCTATTGAACGATTTGCGAATCAGAAAATCGTGCATCATCTGTTCTATTTGGCAGTCATACTCCTCTTTGTCGCAGGTTGAGCTGTCGTTGGTGACAACTGCACTATCAGTATAAGATGACATATCAATTTCTTTGGCAGGGGATGTCTCTTCCATCTCAATATTCTCATTCACTTGTGCGTATAATGGGCATATTCCGCCAAGGAAGAGTCCCAATGCAAAAAATATTTTTTTCATAACTTCTTTTTTCAAAAACTAACTTTCAAACCACAACCTACACCATTGTCCTGTACTGTAGGTTTCACCTTCATTGTGAGATTAGGCGACACGTCGAAATCACTCAATTGGGCATCAACGAAAGCATCTATAATTGTTAAGGCATAAGCCACTACACCTGCCGCTATAGATATATCTCTCGACCTTCTGTAATTATTCATTTCGTTTTTTAGGTAGTCGGAATATGACGACTCTGGGTAGCCTTCAGGAATAAGCGATTCGTATTTGTTTTTGTCGGGGTGTGCACTATTTATGTTTTGGTATCCCGTCATATAATCTCGGTACATCCTGTTAGTGTATGCGATGGCATATCCTATACCGCAACCAATTCCATAGACTATAGGCAGTTTCCAGTATTTACGATTATAAATTTGTCCAAGTCCAGGGAAAGCGAAAGCCAGCCAGACGCTTTTCTGTGGGTCTGGTCGCCAGTTTGCAGCAGCCATTTCCTTTTCGATTTTGCGTATCTGTTTCTTCAATGCAACGCTATCCACGGGTTTTGCCTCTTTCAATTTCCCGAACATTGTGGAATCTGGCACAAATGTTCGGATATTTGGTGTCACAATGGTTGTGCTGTCAGCAGCTACCATTATGGTGCTATCCGCTGGTTCCTGGGCATTAATGATTACGCAATATGCGATGGCAGTCAATATGACGAATATCCTTCTCAAATCTCTGTTTTCAGTTTGTCGAACTGTGTCATCAGTTTATCCAACTCTTCGTCGCTACTGAATTTAATTTCAATTTTGCCTTTGCCTTTGTCGTTATAAACCACTTTGACGTTCGATCCGAGTACCATTCTTAGTCCTTCTTCGAGTTCGGCTATTTCTTTGCTTTTTGTTTTGGCGGTACGTGGTTTTCTGTCAGAGCGACAAAGGTCTTCGGTTCTTCTCACCGATGCTCCTTCCTTGACAACTTGATTGTATATCTCAAGTTGTCTTTCAGTATTTTCCACACCAACGAGGGCACGTGCATGACCCATTTCTATTAGACCATCTTTGAGACCGAGTTGAATCTCGGCAGGCAGATTGAGCAGACGCAGGTAGTTGGCTACAGTTGTGCGTTTTTTGCCTACACGTTCGGCTATCTGTTCTTGGGTTAAACCATAACCGGCAACCAATCCTTCATACGAGAGTGCGATTTCAATGGCATTGAGGTCTTCGCGTTGGATATTTTCGATAAGAGCCATTTCCAGCACTTTGTCGTCATCCACCTCTTTTATGTAGGCTGGCATTTTCTCAAGACCAGCCATTTTCGAGGCGCGATAGCGACGTTCGCCTGCAATAATCTGGTACGAGTGTTCGTCAATCTTGCGTACAGTGATGGGGCTGATGATTCCATTTTCCTTGATCGAGGCTGCAAGTTCAGCAAGAGCCTCATCGTCAAAATCTTTTCTCGGCTGATTGGGATTTGGATGAATATCATTAATATTGATTTCGGCGAATTTCAAGCTGCCGCGAATTTCGGCTACCTGTTCTGACATAGCCTGTATATTGTCAGCTCCGAGCAGCGAATCAAGTCCTCGACCCATTCTGTTTCCTGTATTTTTTGCCATAGTTATTCTTTAGCGATTAGTTCGTTAGCCAATTCCAAATGGTTCTTTGAGCCATTTGAGTCTTTATCGTAAACCAATACTGGCTGTCCGTACGATGTAGCCTCGCTGAGTTTTACGTTTCTTGAAATCGTTGTTTTGAACACCATGTCGCCGAAATGCTTGCGCACCTCTTCAGCCACTTGGTTAGCATATTTCAGGCGAGAGTCGTACATTGTGAGCAGGAATCCTTCAATGGTCAGTTGTGGGTTGAGCAATTTTTGGATTCTTGCGATGGTGTTAAGCAGTTTTGCTATACCTTCGAGAGCGAAATATTCGCATTGTACAGGTATAATCACCGAGTCAGCAGCTGTCAGCGAGTTTACGGTTATCAAACCGAGCGAAGGCGAGCAGTCAATGATGACATAATCAAATTGTTCACGAACTTCGGCGAGCATTTCGCGCATACACATTTCACGGTTTTCCATATCAATCATCTCAATTTCTGCTCCGACGAGATTGATGTGCGAAGGCATTACCCAGAGGTTGTCATAATCAGTTTTGACGCAAGCTTCGGTAGCTTTGATTTCGCCTATCAAACTTTCGTATATTGTTTTAGTACGCCCTTTGATGTCAATGCCTAATCCACTTGACGAGTTGGCTTGAGGGTCTGCATCGACCAAAAGAACCTTTTTACCGAGTTTGGCGAGCGAAGCTGCCAAGTTAATGCTCGTAGTCGTTTTTCCTACGCCACCCTTTTGATTTGCAATGGCAATTACTTTTCCCATAGTATGTTATTTTATTTATTTATTATCAGTTATCAGATGGTTATTGTACATAATACACCAAAATAAACCGACTGCAAAGTTACAAAATAAATTCGGGATAGTGGTAATTTTTCGCTAAAATTTTAGCATCTTGCGAAAAATAATTTGTACCTTTGCAGAAAATTAGGAAAATAGATATATATGGGAAGTATTTTATTTGCAGATTCTGGGTCAACCAAAACCAAATGGATGTTGCATGGCGAGAGTGATTTGTTCCTCGAAACCGAAGGCATAAATCCTATGCATCAGGACAATAAGCAAATTGAGGCAGTTCTCGTTGAGTTGCAGAAATGGCTCAACGAAGTGCCTGCAATGGTCAGATTTTATGGTGCAGGGTGTGCTGAAATGTCATCTTGTGCTGAACTTGTTGAACTGTTGCGGTGCTATACTCATTGCGAGGATGTTACTGTTGAATCAGATATAATTGGGGCAGCGCGTTTTCTGTTTGGCGATAATTGTGGTATTGCTTGCATCATAGGCACTGGGGCAAATTCCATACTTTGGGATGGATTGAAGGTTGTAATGAACGTCCATGCCGGAGGATTCATTCTTGGCGATGAAGCATCGGGTGCTGTGCTTGGACGCAGGTTGCTTTCCGATTTTGTCAAAGGACTCACCCCTGAACCTCTAAATTCTATTTTGCGTGATGATTATGGTTTGAATTATTTCAACATCATTGAGCGAGTATATCGTCAGCCGTTGCCTAACAGATATTTAGCTTCATATGCACGACTATTGGGCGAGCATAGGGATTTGCCGTACGTACATGAAATGCTTGTTGAGGAATTTGAACGTTTTTTCAGGAGGAACGTCCTGCAATACCCAGATTCGGATGTGTTGCCTATCGGGTTTGTAGGGTCAATAGCATACCATTTCGAAAATGAGTTGCGCGAAGTGGCATGTCGTCTTGGCGTGAATGTCACACGGATACTGAAAACGCCATTTTGAATCACTCAATCCAGCGATCAATGCTCTGGATGTCATCACTGTCGTTTGGCATAAAAACGGTCTGTCCTGTGTGCCATGAATCACGAAGTGCGACCCATACACCATTTCTGAATACGCTTATCTCGAATATGATAGGCATTGATGCAAGGTGCCAATAGCCGCCCCAATGCCCGTAATTCACTTCTATGTATTGATTCAGTTGTACTGCCCGCTTTCTGTTGATGGAATTTCCTGTGTCGTCATTGATTCCTCCCAAATACGATGACAGCTGGTTGTTGACGCTCTCAAATAGATAAAGGACAGGCTTGTCTTTGCGGAGATGCGGCAAGTATCTCCTTTCAGAAACGATATGCGATTTATAGCTGTAATCCCCTTTGCTGTATTCTGCATCATAGATACTGACGGTTACTGATGGCGAAATGACAATATATGGATAGTTGCCATTGTATATATAGTCGAATGCCCGCTGATATAGGCTGTCAACTGTCGGATTGATGTGTTGTGATGCCAAATCTTCGGAAACTTTTTGCCATTTTGCGAAGAAATCGTCAGATAGGGTAGTGATGGAATCTGCAACACGGGTTTCCTTCAGCAGTTGCTGATGTTTTGCAGAGAGAGAATCGTTGTCTAACGCATTGACGATTTCATCGTATCTCGAGATAGCATCTTTGTTTGATGCAATGCATGATACGAGCAATAACAGAGGCAATAGGTATAAATGTTTCATTATTTTATAATATTGCAAATATTGAAACTCGCAGCAAAGGTACGACTATTTTTTTGATTGACAATGGATTTTTTGCGAAAAGTGGTAAATTATTTTATTACCAGTTCACCTGAGCCACCTCCATCGCAATAAGCAATAGCGAGGCAGTGAAAAATAATTCTATTTTCCTTGGTCAGTTCAAAAATAAGCAATATCTTTGTAGCCAGATTTCAAATCATATTTGAAATCTGGCTTTTTATATCTCAATTGTATGTACAACAGAATTTTATCTACTGAACTTTTGAAATTATCTGCGCTTTGGCCAGTGATTTCTTTGACTGGACCTCGTCAATCTGGCAAGACGACACTGTGTAAAATGACATTTCCAAATTATGACTATGTCAATCTGGAGCATCTCCCAACACGAGATTTAATACAATCTGACATGGAATTATTTCTTGACCAGCATAAGAATGGCTTGATAATTGATGAAGCACAGCACC
>JAKSNU010000051.1 GCA_024399535.1 Paludibacteraceae bacterium | reverse complement strand
ATGACTGATGATGAGTTGGAATTTTATAGGAAAAATTATACAATAGAAAGATAAATATCTTGCCGGCAATGCTTGACTTTCCTTTCTCCTGTGTCTCAGTGATGTTTGTGGCATAGCCTGTTGCCTTATGTCCCAAGATTTTGCATGCGAGAAGGTCAAACTCACACTTTTCAAATAAATCTGCGTCACTGCACCCGAAGGCATTTTTTTAGTGGACTCAATAAATAATATGTATTGTCATTATCGATAAATATACTCAGTGAAATATTTTGAAAAATATTCTTGTAAAAGTTTGGTGCGATATGGAAAATTGCTTAACTTTGTGGTCGTTTAAGCATAGTTTGTTTTGAATGCTAATTTGGTATGTCTGCGAAAATTAATTTAGTAAAGCCTCTGAAAAAGTATTTTGGTTTTGATACTTTTAAGGGTAATCAGGAGGAAATCATTAGATGTATTCTTGCCGGAAATGATACATTTGTACTTATGCCTACAGGTGGAGGAAAGTCGCTTTGTTACCAACTGCCTGCAGTAATTTCGGAAGGAACAGCAATAGTGGTTTCTCCTTTAATTTCCCTAATGAAGAATCAAGTTGATGTTATGCGTCGTGCTGCTGATAATGACCATATTGCTCATTTTCTTAATTCTTCACTTTCAAAGCAGGAAACAGAGATGGTTAAAAGTGACTTGCGTAATGGAGCAACGAAAATACTTTATGTCGCTCCTGAGTCATTAGGTCGTGAAGATAATGTTATATTTCTGCGTACTATACAAATTTCTTTCTATGCAATAGACGAAGCTCATTGTATTTCAGAATGGGGACATGATTTTAGACCAGAATATCGTCGCTTGCGAGAAATTATCAATCAGATAGGCTCTCGTCCTGTAATAGCTCTGACCGCTACTGCGACACCAAAGGTTCAGCATGATATTCAAAAAAGTCTCTGTATGGAGGATGTGAAGGTCTTTAAATCGTCATTCAATAGACCGAATCTATATTATGAGATAAGGCCAAAAACAGAAAATATTGATAAGGAAATTATAAAATACATCAAGTCTCAGCCTGGTAAAAGTGGCATAGTCTATTGTTTGAGTAGGAAAAAAGTTGAAGAATTTGCTGAACTTTTAAAGGCTAATGGAATTAGAGCAGAGGCTTATCATGCTGGGTTGGATAGCGAAAAACGCAGTGCTACCCAAGACCATTTTTTGATGGAAGAAATTGAAGTAATCGTGGCTACCATCGCATTTGGTATGGGTATTGATAAACCTGATGTCAGGTATGTTATACATTATGATATTCCGAAGTCACTTGAAGGATATTATCAAGAAACTGGGCGCGCGGGTCGTGATGGCGGTGAAGGACAATGTATTGCTTTTTACAACAAAGATGACCTAAAGAAACTTGAGAAGTTCATGGATGGGAAGCAGGAGTCTGAAAAGGAAATTGGCCGTCAACTTCTCAATGAGACTGCTGCGTATGCTGAAAGTTCAATGTGTCGTCGTCGTCAATTGCTTAATTATTTTGGTGAACAATACATTGAGGAAAATTGCGGTAATTGTGACAATTGTCTGCACCCTAAAGAAATGGTTGATGCTGGTGAACTCCTTGAATCAGTACTTGAATTGATTGATCAAACTAAAGAAAAATTCAAGACTGATACAATTATTGATGTCCTGCGAGGAAAGGAGACTCAGGATGTTATTGATTATCAATTGCAGGATAACGAATTGTTTGATACGGTCGGCAAGGAAGAGGATACATTGCTTCCTGCTGTAATCAGGGAAGCAACGGTGCTCGGATATCTTAATAAAGGTGTTGAAAATTACGGAGTGTTGAAACTAACCGATTTGGGACGTGATTTTCTCAAAAATGGCGGAACTTTCAAGGTTAGTAAAGATCATAATTATAGCGAAGATGTTGAGATTATCCCGCAAATGAGCGGTGCTTCTTGTGCTGTCGATCCTGCGTTGTTTTCGATGTTGAAGGATTTGCGTAAATCCATTGCCAAGGAAGTTAAACTTGCTCCTTACACTATTTTCCAGGATCCTTCGCTTGAAGCTATGGCGACAACCTATCCAATTACTTTGGAGGAGTTAGCTACAGTTCCTGGAGTGAGTACGGGAAAGGTTCAGCGATATGGTGAACGTTTTATTGATTTGATTAAACGGCATGTCGAGGCTAATGAGATTGAACGTCCTGAAGATATACGCATTAAATCTACTGGTAATAAATCAAGGAATCGTATTGATTTGATACGTGCCATCGATCTTAAAAAGGCAATAGATGATATTGCAAGCGATCGTTGTGTTAGCATGAGTGAAATAATTGACAAATTAGAATCTATTGTTTCTTCTGGTATCAAGTTGGATATAAATTATTTTCTTGATGATGTTTATGATCCACAAGATGTAGAATATATTTTTAATTATTTTAAAAATGAAGCTGAAACTGACGATTGGCATAAAGCATTGGAAGAACTTGGCGAAGATGAATATGACGAGGATCAGGTTCGTTTAGTGCGTATAAAGTTCATATCTGAGGTTTGTAATTGATAAATATACTAACAATACAAAAATTTATTATTATGGCAGTAATTAAACCTTTCAAAGGAGTTCGTCCTCCAAAGGATTTGGTTGAGAAAGTAGCGTCACGTCCTTACGATGTGCTCAATTCAGAAGAGGCACGTGAGGAGGCTGCTGGCAACCCAATGTCTCTCTATCACATCATCAAACCAGAGATTAACTTCGAGCCTGGTACAGATGAGCACGATCCAAAAGTTTATCCAGAAGCTCGCCGCCAGTTTGACCTCTTCCAAAAGAACGGCTGGCTCGTTCAGGACGAGAAAGAGAATTATTACGTTTATGCTCAGACCATGAACGGTAAGACTCAGTATGGTCTCTGTGTTGGTGCTTATGCTGATGATTATGAGAATGGCGTCATCAAGAAGCACGAGCTCACACGTGCTGATAAAGAGGAAGACCGCATGAAACATGTTCGCGTAAATGACGCTAACATTGAGCCTGTTTTCTTTGCTTATCCACACATTGACGAGATTGACCAAATTGTAGCAAACGTTACTGCAAAGACTCCTGAGTATGATTTCGTTGCTCCAGACGATGGCTTTGGCCACAAGCTTTGGGTTATCGATGACGAGAAGACTATCGCTCGTATCACTGAGATTTTCGCTAAGTTGCCTGCATTTTATATTGCTGATGGTCACCATCGTTCAGCAGCAGCTGCTTTGGTTGGCAAGGAGCGTAAGAACGCTAATCCTAACCATAAAGGCAACGAGGAGTACAACTATTTCTTGGCTGTTTGTTTCCCAGACAATCAGTTGACAGTAATTGATTATAACCGTGTTGTAAAGGACCTCAATGGTTTGACCGAGGAGCAGTTCCTCCAAGCTCTTGCTCAGGATTTTGATGTCAAGGAGATGGGTGCTGAGATTTACAAGCCTAACAAGCTCCACAACTTCTCACTCTATCTTGCTGGTAAATGGTATTCACTTACTGCAAAAGAGGGCCGTTACAATGATGCTGATCCTATTGGTCGTCTTGACGTGAAGGTTTCTTCAGACCTCATCCTCGACAAGATTCTCGGTATCAAAGATCTTCGTAAGGATAAGCGTATTGACTTTGTTGGTGGTATTCGTGGTCTTGGCGAGTTGAAACGCCGTGTTGACAATGGCGAGATGAAGATGGCTTTGGCTCTTTATCCTGTTACAATGCAGCAGATTATCGATATCGCTGATTCTGGCAATATCATGCCTCCAAAGGCAACATGGTTTGAGCCAAAACTCCGTTCTGGACTCATTATTCATAAACTTATCTGATAAAATAGATAGATTTTTAGGAGACGGTGTGGTCTCAGAAAAAATTCACACCGTCTCCTTTTTTGATTTATATGCGTCGTGCTTTAGCAATATTGTTTTTGTCCTGCTTTACTGTGGCAGTTTTTGCCCAATTCTCAGGAGGAGGGTTGGCTGAACCACCTAAGAAGAAGTACGACCCATTTGACAACAATGTCCGAGTATGGACAATAGATACGCGTTATGGTACTGCGGATACCATAACGATTGATACAGCTATCCGCAATCATCAGGATAGTCGTCCTGAAATGAAATATAGTATTGCTAATTCATGGAATGGCAATATGGGTTCACCACTTGAGTCGAAAATATTTTTCGACCGTATCTATGATCCTAATAGTCATAGATTGCGCAACAAATCTGATAATATGTTTTCTTCGGCATATGAAGCATATACCATATTGCCAGAAGATTTGCAATATATGGACAATCGTCATCCTTTTGCACAACTATCATACAGAACTGCTTTCCCAAAATATCATGAGGAGGATTACCTGAAAGCATTAATTTCACTGAATGCGAACAAATATTTTAATTTTGGTGGGTTGTGTAACTTCATTTATGGTAGAGGACAATACCAGAAACAGTCTTCAAACATGGTAAATGGAGGCTTTTGGGCACGATATTCAGGCAAACCATACGAGTTTAACCTTATGGCAATGTTCAATTCCTATAAGAATCTTGAGAATGGTGGAATCAGTGATGATAATTATGTCTTGGATGGTCGGAACATACAACCGGAAAACATTCCGGTAAATCTTCAATCTGCCCAATCCAAATATAGGGATTTCTGCTATTTGTTCAACCATAGGTATAGAATAGGAAAGTATGTAGAGGACTCAATATCACCAGATTCTACAAAAGTATATTACCAACCAATTGTTGTAATTGGACATTCCTTTAGGGCAGAAGACGTCAAGCGTCATTATTACGAAATGGCAATTCCTTCAGGATTTTATAACTTGAATAACTATTCTGACAACCTTACGCATGACTCTACTGCATATTGGACGATCCGCAATACGTTGTCGGTCACTTTGGATGAATCGTTTAATAAGAAGGCAAAATTTGGACTCTCTGCTTTTGTTGAGTACGAGGTACGGCATTATGGAGTGGGTTATAGGGCAACAGATACAGTTAGAACTGAGAATTCGACACTTCATAATCTATGTGTGGGAGCTATATGGAGTAAAAACCAGGGAAAATTTATTAGGTACAATTTCAATGGCAAGGTTTATGTAGTAGGGGAGAGGATTGGGAATTTTGACGTAAACGGCGATTTGAAAGGAATTATTCCGTTCAAGAAAGATACTGCCGAGATAGGTGGAATGGATATTTCGGCAGGTGCAAGTTTTGCGAGAACATCGCCATATCATTTGTATTATAACTATTTTTCGAACCATTTCTGTTGGGAAAATATGGATTTGAAGAATCCATTGACGTTGGATATTCATGGAAGAGTCAATATTAATGTGGCAGAACAGGAGATTTCATTAGGAGTAAATTTTCGCAACATTACGAATTATACATATTTGAACGAGCAGATTATGCCTACGCAGGTGAATGGAAGTGCGCAAGTGTTGGCAATTGATGCGATGCTGAATCTGAAGGCATGGTTGTTCCATTTGGATGCTAAGGCAGTATATCAGATTTCATCTAATAAGGAGGCTATTCCATTGCCTGATGTTGCATTATATGGTAATTTTTATTTCATGCATCGTTTTTTTAAAAAAGTGTTGACTTTGCAGGTGGGAGTCAGTTGTGCATACCATACAGAGTATTATGCAAATGTGTATGTTCCTGCTCTCGGTCAGTTTAGGACGCAAAAGGATGTTTTAATTGGTAATTATCCTGATATGAATGTTTATGTTACTTTCCATGTTAAAACTATAAGGTTTTTCTTGCAGTATGCTCACTTGAATGCAGGATTGTTCGGTGGAAACAATCGTTTGTCAATGCCTGGTTATCCTATTAACCCAGGGACATTCCAGATGGGGTTATCGTGGAATTTTTGGAACTGATTGCCAGCCTTTTTTTATGATATGCTGAAAAATTTTATAATAGTCGGATGTGGTGGAGCGATTGGCTCAATGCTTAGGTATGGAGTTACATTGTTGTTCATAGTTTTGAATTGTTCTAACAATATTGCGACATTGTGTGTCAATGTTATTGGGTCGTTTTGTATGGGTGTCATAATGAAATGCGTTGATGCGACTCCTTGGACATTATTCTTAATGATTGGTATTTGTGGGGGATTTACAACATTCAGTACATTTTCAGTTCAGAGCGTTAGTTTGATTCAAGAGGGAAAACATATGACAGCGGTAGCGTATGTATTTAGTATGGTGATTTTGTGTGTTGCGTTTGCAGCTATTGGTTTTATTGTGGGGCAGCGAATAAGACATTGAATAAAAAAGGTGATTGATTATTGAAAATATTAGCTGAATAGATATCCTGAAAATTGAGAATTGGAATGATGTTGATATTAATGTGTTGATAAATAGGAATATAAAAAAGATATAAAAAATAAAGTAAAACAGAGGATACTTCAGAAAAAAGTATTAACTTTGCAGTCGGAATATACATTTGATATTTATAGTTAACCAATAATATTAAACAACCCAGTTTTTGTTTCTCCGAAAGTTATATTTTTATTGCTCATAATTTAAAGCATACAGAGAACAAACCTGAGTACAATTAACCGAGTTTTATGAATCAGAATGCTGCTCAAAAGAGAGCGCTCGGCAAGTATGGTGAAGAACTTGCTTGTATTTTTTTGAAAGACAATGGTTATACCATTGTAGAGCGCAATTATCGTTTCCATCACAAAGAAATTGACATTATTGCTCGCGACTTGAATAAATTGGTAGTCGTTGAGGTCAAGACTCGTTCAAAAAATCCATATTTTGGTGGAGCATGGTCAATGACACGACAGAAAATTGCAAATGTGACATCCGCTGGTTATGCTTATGCTCAGATGCATGCACCGAATGATGGAGTCAGATTCGACTCAATAATTTGTCAAGAAAACAAAGATGGTAGTTTCAGTATTACACACGAGAAAGATGCTTTTTGTGCGCCTTGGCGAGTTTATTAAGTCTTATTTATCAAGTGGTTCCAAGTCAAGTTCGTGCAATACCCAAGTCCAGTCGTAACGTGCTGCAGTATGGTTTAATTGATTGATGAGCTTAGTTTGTTCTGTTTTTGATAGATTTGTGTAGTCATCGCTGACATATCCAAAGCCAGAACTTGGGAGTCCAGTGACTTTGTTACATACCAAACTATTCAGAGTCGGGATGTGTTTTCCTGTCCTTTGCGACAGATTGTCAAGGATTTGCTGGAGTGTTACAAGTATGTTGCCAATGCGTGGAGAACTGTAACCTGCCGCTAAGCTTAGGTCAGAATAATAATGAGTTATGTCTGTTTCGTATTTCGCCCAATAGACCAGTGTTGGAATCATTCTCAGTGCTGTCTCGTATTGCAAATTTGTACTCATAATATCTTGACCTAATAAATAGGACTTATCTTGGATTGTAATGATTCACGGATACGTTTAGGAAGAGAGGAGAATACGAGATTGTGTGATTCTGATAGAAGAGACTTTACGAGAGAATCTGGTAAAGAGCGTTCATAATGAATGTCGCTCCAATGCTTTTTGTTCCAATGCCAAGCTGGTTCTATATCGGAATATTCAGCGCGAAGTTCGTTGTTGCGGTCGGGCGAGAGTTTTATGGCTACATGCTTGTCGCCTGTCAACGATAAGCAAGCGAATATTTTACCACTGATGCGGAAGACGATGCAGTCATCACCAAAAGGCATATCTTCTGTCACATGGGGAAGTGACAGAATGTATTCTCGTAGTTGCTCTATATCCATAACGTAAGTTTTAGTTGTCGGTTGGGATATTATAATGGGTGCAAAGGTAATTATTTTTGATGAATTGTGCAAGCGAATTAAACCTTTTGCATTGACGTGTGTCAATATATAAAAAACTTGTTGTTATGAAAAAGAAAATCTTGTTATGCGTTGTTATTGTTATGCTTTGTGTCAGTGCTTGTTATGGTGATAATACGAAGCATGATTTTGCTATGGATTTCCTCAGGAAAACTATGAAACTTTATGACGATGAGAACTTGCTTGTTTCGCCGTTGAGTGCTGAGATGGCATTGTCGCTTCTCTCAAATGGTGCCAAAGGGCAGACTCAGAGTGAAATTTTAGAAATGCTCGGTGTGGTAAAAGGTCAACAATATGAATTGAATAAACATTATTATGACTTGATGATTGGAATGCCGAACCGAGATGGCGTATCAGTTGTTAAAATGGCAAATGCGGTTTGGGTAGATGATTCTTTTGAATTATTGAATAGTTTTGAGGATAGTTCAAAATATTACAATGCTATGGTTAAAGCTATTGACTTGCAGAATCCAAAGAATGCAAAAGTAATCAACAAGTGGGCTTCTGAAAATACAAATAATCTGATTAACAATGTAGCTGACGAAAAAATGTTTAGTCCCGATTTACGTATGATATTAGCTAATGCTTTGTATTTTAAGGGCAAGTGGCAGATACCATTCGATGATGGTATGAGTGCAGAGAGACCATTCCATAAGAACAATGGTGATGTGGTGATGGTCAAGATGATGCGAAAGACATCCCATTATCGTTATATTCGTCCCGAAAAGAGTGATTATCAGGTTGTATGTCTTGATTATAAGGGAGAGGCATACGAGATGGTCGTTGTGTTGCCAGATAAAGGAAAATTGCCAGAAGAGGTTGTCCAAAAAATTTCAGATGATTCATTAAAAGATTGGAGCGAAAATGCAAGGTCAAAGAATATATATTTAGAGTTGCCATCGTTCAAGATTGAGTGGAGCAAAAGCCTAAACGATTGTTTTCGGGAAATGGGTATGGCAAGGGCTTTTACAAGCAATGCTGATTTCACAGGATTGTCAGATTCCGAGAGATTGAATATTTCGGACATTAGCCAGTTTACCTATATGGATGTTGATGAGACTGGTACTGAGGCTGCAGCAGTAACGATGATATCAATGAAATGTACAGCAGTGATTGAGAAGCCGTATCCTTTTATTGTAGATCATCCGTTTGTGTTGTTTATCAGAGACAAACAGTCGGGTGAAATATTATTTGAGGGGAAGATTGGAAATCCAGTGAGATAGTCGTCTGTGAAAAGAGTAGAGGTCGGCATTCATTGCCGACCTCTACTCTTTTTAGTTTGTGTCGAACTCCTCTTGGGAGATTTCGTAAATTTGGACAGAACCATTTGTCATACTTCGGTAGATTTCGACACCGCATACTGGGCACAAGCCACTATTGTCCATGTGGACATCAGAGGGAATAATACCATTAGTCTCGACTACCATTAGGTGTGCTCCGCATTCGGGACACTTTTCTTTGAATTTTGTTACCATAGTATTAGAATTTAATTGGTTAATAATGGGTATTTATATAAAGGAAAATTCTATTTCAACCGATTTTATTTATAGAACAATCCTAATGTTTTTCACATTGCAAAGATAGATTTTTTACAGCAGGTGACAAAATATTTGTAATTGTTTTTTTCGATATAAAGTATAAGCGAAAACAATATTGACAGTTTCAGTTGTGAATTTGTGCCCAGTCAACACGTTATCCTATTTTCTAATCTTTTCGATATGAGATACATAATGCCAATTCCCACAATATATGCTGCTAAATCAATCCATGCAAATCCTTGTCCCAAAATGAGATGTCCCAAAGTGGTCATTCTGACCTTCACAAGCCACGGCCATTGAATCGTCTATGCGAACTCGTCGGCAAACGGAAATACCAATGCTCCAAAAGCGACAT
>JAKSNU010000050.1 GCA_024399535.1 Paludibacteraceae bacterium | reverse complement strand
GCAACATCTGCGCTGCCATCAAGATTTACGTTCCTTGCACGGCAGACCATATTGTCATAAAGAACACATCTGCTCCACTGCACGGAAATTTCACAATTAATGAAAGCAATGTGGCAGTTATGGAAAGCACCACTGATGATGAATATAAGAAGATTACCATTAGGAAGAAAACTAAAGCTCCTCAGGTTGACGACGATTTCCACGCATGTGATTCTTTGTTTATTGCCATTCCAGCAGGTACATACGCTGGTTTCGAGATAGCTTTCTATGATGGGAACGATGATCTCATATATACAACAGGACCTTCAGGAGAAGACAAAGATTTGACTGTTGCAGCAAACAAAATCTACAGAATCGTAGGATATAACTACAACAAAGACCAATACTTGTTGCCAGGCAAGTTCAAAGTATCTGATGACGAGTATGTTCAGTTTACTGCCGGTAACCTATGTAGAAAAGGTTCAGAAGGTTCGTATGAATATCATTTTGAGGATAATCAGAATGGTTACCCAACTACATATAATACCAACCATGTTGGACATTTTAATGATTTAGTAACTAAGACAGTCGGGGGCATCGAATACGATGCTTGGACTAGCGAAGAATTTACGTATCTTCTAGGATTAACCTACCAGGATGACAGAAAATGGTATTGTTCAAGAAGCAAGGTGTCATTTGCACAAGTTGATGATGTTTGGTGTCTGTTGGTTGCGCCAGACGGAGCAACAGCATTCAATCCAAACAGACATAACTATACTCTGAAAGAGGTCAACTCAATGGGATTGCTCTGTCTGCCTTTTGCAGGAAATCTTGCTGAAGTAAAGGGTAGTATGGTTGTAGTATTCCATAGCGACGCTCCAAAAAGCGATGGATCAATTATGGCAAAATATTGGGCAAAAGACTTCTACCATGATCAAAATGTTACAACTGATATATTAAGATATATACCTTCAGTAACAAATTTCACACCATATGAAACAAATGGACCAGAAGATATAATAAATCCAATGGAAGCTGTCAATCTCACGACAGTACCGCCAGTAGGCCGCCCAATAAGGCTTTTATATAGACCAACACAAACAACACAAGAATAAACTTTGCATGAGTTTTTTCCATGGGCAAAAGTTGAAAGGCTTTGCCTAAATAACAGCCGCTGCAAGGGATTGCAGCGGCTGTTTGTTTTTTTAACGACAAGAGTAATGTAATTTAAGTTTCGCAAGTTACAATAAGTACTTGTTATCAAGGCATTAATCCACAATTAGCCCTGAAAGGGCGAAACATTACAGCACAGGGCGTAAGCCCTGTGTGTCAAGGTATTATCCTATATTAAGCCCTGAAAGGGCGACACATTTCCATTTGTATCATTGGTTGACATATTTTGTATAGAACTCTTTCGCCCTTTCAGGGCTTAACTATATAACTTCCTCATACACAGGGTTAACGCCCTGTGCTAGTATGTGTCGCCCTTTCAGGGCTACTACTTGCGAAACTTGAGTAAAATAATAAAGTCACAATGCACGTTTCATTTCTTGTCGAACTGCAGATACAGGATATTCATTCCGTGGACGTAGTGATACATTTGTTTGTCGGAATAGCTGTTGATATAGAACAGGCTCAGTTCGCTGACATCAGGAATTCTGCCATTTTCGACATATTCTTCAACCAGGTTGTTAGGTATGGCAGGTGATACAGGTTTTCCAAGATTAGTTGCAAAGAGACACAGGTTGTCACTTCCTTCCGAAAGTCTGATATCGAATGTTCCCTTCTTGTTTTTTGTTCCTATTATGTTGTTCATCAGTTCCTCACAGCAAATCTCAATCCTTTTTGAAAGGTCTTCGCTCACCTCGCATACACTCAGGAACAGACGGATCCTCTCCATATTCTCCTCCAGACTTTCAAGCGTATAATTCACCGAAACATCAAGATTGACCGTCTCACTGTATCTATCAAGAAGAAAATAGGGAACGAGGTTCTTGTCCTTATGACAGCATATAGCATTGACTACTGCCACGTATATAGCAATGACCACAGCTGTCGCGACAAATCCATACCAAAGATTGCCGTTACCCAAGGTAATGGCTGCAACCATAATCATTAGCGGAGGAACCAAGCAAGTGATGACATCAAGCATTACTTTTATGGAAGGTTTTAGCTGAATCGAAAACACACCGAATGTGGTCAGGAGATCTCGGAATACGAAGAAACAGGTGACGCACATCAGAGGCATCCTGACGGAATGAATCAATTCAATGCTCTTTGCCCCGAAAAGCATTGCCATATTGTCGGTAAAGCATACATAGACAAATGTGAACAACATTAGTATCAGACATATTTCCAAGAAATATGCCTTTGCTATTCTCAACCTTCCGGCACTGTCACCTTCGCCGAGCAGGAAAGCATCGACATACAAATATGCATCTGCAACTCCCGCCGTAAAGCATAGAGGCATTGAAATGGCCTGCAAGCATACTCCCCACACAAACAGACCATCAGAGGGCAGAAAATACAATACGAGGATGTTAACAAGGAACTGGAAAATTGCGTTTGATATGGAGGCAGAGATGACGCTTGTCCACAGAAGGATATTCTTTCCGAACATGGTGAGGAGTTCCAAGGCTGGAGTGACGAAACGAAATGGGAAATCCTTGCTGAAGACAACTGGCAAAAGCACCAAAATGTTCGAGGCTGACGAGAGGCACATGGCAATGCCGACAGATTCTATGCCAAGGTGAGCCACTTTTATCAGCAGGAAAACAGATATGATATTGACGAACACTGAGACAAATGTAGCCCTTGTCACTTTCTCGGCATGGCCTGCCGCGGTAACATAGGCATTCATCACAGACACCGTGGCATCAAACAGGAAATATATGGCCATTGGGGCAAGATAGGAATACAGGTTACCCAAGACTGCCGGGTCAGAGGTCATCATTCCGGCGATTCCACCTCTGAACGTCAATATGACAATTGCAGAAATGATAGCCACAAAAGCAGAAGAGACTGCCGAAAAGGTCAGCAACTTGTTTGCAGAGTTAAAGTCAAGTTTTCCGTATGCCGTTCCTGCCTGCAGACTTGGGCCAAGGTTGCATAGGTTTATCAGCATCATTATAACGCCTGCTATTGGATTGAAAGCAGCCGTTGCCTTGAAACTGTCCACGCCAAGAAACTGCGACACCATCATGCTGTTCAGGAAAATCGCAAGTTGCGGAGCAAGGTAGTTGAGCACACATGCCACCTGTGTAGATAGCATCGAACGGACAACCACCTTGCCAGAACGCATCTGCTGGTCATCGGTCTTGCGTCTCAACATGCAATCAACCATCCTTTTCACATATTCATTTTTCATAACAATCTATATCTCCTAACAGTCAATCAATAGCATTTATCTCCCCATCAATCATAACATATTGTCATTTTTGGTTTTCAGCAATTTTCACCGTTGTTCTCAGTCCTTCAGACATCCTATAGGAACAATGAGAATGCCATCTTCGCGACGATATGCATATTTGCCAACACCTGTAAGAACCATTTTGAACGAAGGCAATTTCATTTTGTCTGTGTCGATTTTCTGCTCAAGTTTATTGAGCGTCTTGACACCTTCCTCAATCAGTTTCTCACCGCCCAACTTGACTTCTACCAAACCATATTCGCCATTACGCAGATGTATGACTGCATCACACTCCAGGTTTGTCTTGTCGCGATAATGAAACACCTCACCATCAATAGCCTCAGCATAGACACGGAGGTCGCGCAAACAGAGTGTCTCGAAAATCAGGCCAAATGTGTTAAGGTCGTTCATCAGGTCGTCTGGCCCAAGGCCCAATGATGCAGTAGCAATGCTTGGATCAACAAAGTAGCGTGTGTCGCTGGTGCGGATGGCTGTTTTGCTGCGCAAGTTAGGATTCCATGCTGCCACGTCTTCCACGACAAATATGCGCTTCAATGCTTTTATGTATGATGCAACAGTATCTTCGTCAAGGTTCTGAACGTCATTCGTCATCATATCCTGTCGTATAGTGTTTGCAGGCGCCTGCGAACCTTGGTTACGTGCAAGCGAGCGCATAAGGAGTCTTACACGTTCCGGATCACGTTCTACGCCGTCCGAGGCTGATAGGTCACGTTGCTGGACTGCCTTCACATAATCAAAAGCTTGGTCAAGTGCCACGTCTTTCTTCTTCATCATACATGCCAAAGGCCAGCCACCACGGCAAGTCACATACGCAAGCATTGGCAAATCAATTTCAGATATGCCTGATATTTGCCCTTTTGTTTCAAATAGAGAGGCAAGCGAAACTTCTCCACTGCTTTCGCCTGATTCCCAAAGAGTCATAGGTCTCATCCTGAGCCAGCCAATACGTCCCGTACCACTGTGTCTGACTTCGCTCATATCAGCCGGCACAGCCGATCCTGTCATAATGAAAAGCCCCAGTTCACCCTCGTGGTCTGCTGCAAATCTGATGGCATCCCACAGTTTTGGGGCCAGTTGCCATTCGTCAATCAGACGCGGTCTTGCTCCACGCAGCAGCACTTCTGGGTTGATTGCAGCAAGGTGCAGGTTTTGCTCCACTTCTTTCGGATCTGACATATACAGCACGCTTTTTGCGGCATGTTCTCCTGTCGAAGTCTTGCCACACCATTTTGCGCCTTCAATGAGGATAGCGCCCTTACCCTCCAATTTGCGCTTCAACATGCGGTCAACTACCCTTTGTCTATATTCATTTTTCATAATATTTTATGCCCATTCGGTTATTTGGACCGTTTTCGTTCGGTTATTTGGACCGTTTTCGTTCGGTTATTTGGACCGTTTTCGTTCGGTTGTTTGGACCGTTTTCGTTCGGTTGTTTGGACCGTTTTCGTTCGGTTGTTTGGATAAAAAAGCAACATTCACACCTTGGGATATTTTATATTTCACTATATATCAACACTATAGCATCTCTTAACAAATATTGTTTACTGACTGCAAAGGTACAAATATATTTTGGAACAGCCAAAAATTTTCCAATGTTTTTTTTCGCCAATTTATGAAGATATAGTTATACAAATCTCGCTCGTGTGCCTCGCTGATTGTGCGGTGGCTGCACTTAGTCCGCCAGACAATGTGGTAAGTCAAACTGATATGGCTCATAAATTTATTGTGTATAGTACTGCCTTCCAGGCAGGTTGATGTTGCTTCCTTGTGCCGGACACTGCGTGCCCGATTACTCTCACTTCGTTCGGTACTGCCTTCCAGGCAGAGGGTGTTGCATTGCTGGTACGATTCGTCTGGAAGACGATACCGAGCTTCGGCGAGAGTAACCCCGGACGAAGTCTGGGGTATATCGACCTCTACATATCTCGCTACCTGGAACACTCGTACAAGCAAGTGCAGAGTTGTTCATACATTTCCAATAGGCGGGCGACGATGTCGCTTTCGGTCATTGAACAACGCAAGTTTACAACCATGGTATCCCATACAATTCAGTATCTTCTGACAACATAGCAACATCCGAAGGCATGATACATCCGCTTTGGGACAGTTTGTCAAGATATAGTTTCCTTATATCGAAACTTTCTATCTCTTCTCGCCTTGCCCTGCTCATTTCAAGGAAGTTCGTTTCAATTTCCAAACCAAGATAACGTCTATTTAATAAATTGGCAGCTATTCCAGTTGTCGCACTGCCGCTGAAAGGGTCAAGCACCCATGCGCATGGTCTTGTAGAAGCCTGAATAATCCTGGCAAGTACTCCGAGAGGTTTTTGCGTCGGGTGCTTGCCGCAGGATTTCTCCCACTTACCTATTGCAGGCATACGCCATACATCAGTCATCTGTTTGTTGCCGTTCAGCTGCCTCATCAATCCGTAGTTGAAATAATGAGGCTTTTTCTGTGATTTTCTTGCCCAGATAATAAATTCCGTAGAGTATGTGAAATATCGACAGGAAATGTTTGGCGGTGGATTTGTCTTAGCCCACGTAATCACATTCAATATTTTGAAGTTCAGTTTCAACAATTGTTGTTGTACACTGAAGATATTGTGATAAGTGCCTGTAATCCATATTGTGGCATCATCTTTCATGTGATCACGCACGGCCGAAAGCCAGCGATAGTTGAAAGCATCCATCTCTTCTGGCGACAGCGGTTTATCCCATTCTCCCTTGTCAACACAAACAACCTTACCGCTCTGATAACTGATACCTCCGCCAGAAAGGAAGTATGGAGGGTCGGCAAACACCATGTCAAAGCCGAATTTGAACCTAGATAAAGTCTCAACGCAATCACCTTGGATGATGGTGAAGTCATTGTTTGGGGATTTATAGAAGGAAGGAATCATTGTTCTGGTACGGGCAGCCCCAATTTCTGTAAAGGAATATAATCGAAATAGTAATGACAATTTACGCTTATAATATAATCAAGGACATCTTTATATCTTGGATTCTTAAACCATTTACTCAAGATGTAAACATATTCTACTTCAATATTCAGTTGGGAAAGCAACTTGATATACTGTTTTCTTTTGAAATCACAAGTCTGTAATTTTTCATCAGCACTACCTCCCACGTTTTGATTCTTAACTTCAATGATGAAAAGAGTATTATTTACAATCACATATATGCAATTGTCTGGAAGCAACTGACTTGATATGATATTTTTCCAGTCTATGCCATTGGTTTCTAGAAATTTATAGAATCCATGCTTTTTGAAGACATAGGCAACCACTTCGCCTTTATAAAAGACTTCTGAGTCTTTGACTAAGTAATTGTTTTGTTGGGAAAGATAAGTCGCAAGATCAACTTTACCTTCATAAATTAGTCCCGTGATGGTATTACCGCCACCCACTCCTCCTTTAATCATTTTAATTATAAGCGTTATATTTTTTGATGAATTATTTTACGATTTTAATAAACTCCGCAAGGTCTGTCAGGTTATATATGCTTGGAATAATAGAATATGCTTCTTGAAGTTTATTCTTTGCGTTCTTCCAGCCAATACCATCTGTAATCCAAACAAATTCAAAGCCATGAACAGAATTAATCTTAGGAGCAATGTCTGAATATGAACGTGCCACCTCGTTGAGCTTACTTCCACCACTACTATAGAAATTCACTTCTATCAAGTAGGTCTTAGCAGCAGTCTTGACAATGAAATCAAAGCGCTTCTCATCATCTCCCAATACTCTCGTTATTGCTGGCCATTCACTCGAATAAACCTCTTGGCGATAGCATACACCATTCTTATCAAAGATACGAGCAACCATTTCCTCCATTACATGTCCGCTTCTGTTCTTGCGAGCATTTGTGTCAAGCCCAGTTTCTATACCGAAAACATAGTCAACTAAGTCGTTAATTTTCTTTGATCGAAAAATTTCTGCCAAGCCTGTGCCTTTTAGGAATTCCATTACACCATCAACAGACGTGAACAATGAATCAAGTGCAACGCATTGTCCGAGGCTATCAAGTACTTTTTTCTTTCCTTCACTACGAACAGCAATGAGAATATCCATCACATTGAAAGCCGACTTATCACGTTTCCATATCGTTTCCACAGCTTTACGCATGTCAGTAGCACCAAGAAGGCTATTCAGCATGCAAAGACTAAGTTTTATATCTTCGACATTTTGCGCAATCTTCTCGAAATCACAGAAAAAATCCAATGTCTGGTTTGTCTCTTGTAACTGAGACATAAACTTATCAAAACCCCTTTCCATACAGTTGAATATTAGCAGATTTATATTCTTTTTTAAGGTTCAGCAACAAATGTCGGTTCTTCATTTGTATTTTCAGCATAAACATTTGCTTTAGTATAAACATAGTTATGAACCAATATTTCTGTAAGTTTCCCTCTTTTTTTAGGATTAGAATTAATGCTACGAGAAGCCCATACACGTTTTATGAAATATTTTTTATACAATTCATCAAAAAAATCATCGTTTGCATTTTTGCCTTTACCATCGGAATTACTCAACATAAATTTGAACCCTGCTTCATCGACTTTATCGCAATACTCTTTCAATCGCAATTGTGATCTATCATTGAATGCTTCTTGTACATAATCGTTAAAACTTGAAGTATTACTCAATGGACGATAAGGAGGATCAAAATAAAAAAAGGTATTCCCATCAGCATAATCAAAAGTTCTTTCGAAATCGCCAGTTAATATCGTAACATTTTTCAATAAATTACTATCACTTCTGATTGTTGCCTCGTCACATATTTGAGGATTTACGTATTTCCCAAAAGGCACGTTAAATAAGCCTCGCTTGTTGACCCTATAAAGACCATTGAAACACGTCCTGTTTAAAAAGAAAAATAAGGTCGTGTTTTCTACCGGATTAAGATTTTTCTGATTATATATGTCTCTAACTTTTAGATAATAATTCCTCTTATCTTCTTCTGTTTGTAGCGATTTATAATCACTTTGTACAGACATAAGGGACGAGATGATTTCTTCAGGATTGTCACGTACCATTTGATAACACATGGTTAAATCAGGATTAATATCATTTATTACAGCAGATTTGATGTTAGGATACTTTTGCAACATATAAAAGAGCATCGCACCTCCTCCAACAAATGGTTCTATATATGTTACATTTTTCAAGGAATCAAAATCAGCAGGAAGATAAGAATCCAATTGTTCGATGAGTTGAGTTTTGCCGCCAACCCACTTGATAAAAGGTTTTGCCTTTAGCATAGTACAATTCTTACACAAAAAAAATTACCATAAATCGACTGATTAGTCAAAATACTGCATGCAATATGAACCTTTTGCATGCAACATTTGAGCTGCAAAGGTACAAAAACTTTCTGATTTGGACAAGGATTTTCCAGGCTGAATTTTGCACGATTTTTGTAAATGGTTGATTTTCAGTCATGCATTTTTCTCGCAATCTCACAATCTCATAATCTCAGTCGAAATCCTGGACCCCTATTTTCTTGTCTCACAAAATACATATATATAAATATAAATATATTTATAATGTGTATTTTTATACCACCAGATTTTTTACTGAGATTGTGAGATTTTGAGATTTTGAGATTATAAGATTCGCCTAAATCTTGCTCAACACACAACACAAAGCCAAACGCAACATGCCTTCACACCAGCAATACCCCAGAATTTCGATTTTAAGGCCACTCTGAGCGATTTTCTATTGTCGGACGATACATTTATCGTTTTTACAAAAATAATCGCTCTACGGGCAAATATACACCTCTATGAATTGAGAATTGAGAATTATCAATGCAAGTTACAAAAGCTCTGTAAGAGCGACACAATATAGCGCAGGGCGTTAGCCCTGTGTGAAAATGGTCAATGCGTTAATAGAGTGCCGTAGGTACGAAAGAATTAAATTGCATATATGGCAAAAAAAAGTGTCGTCCTTACAGGACTTAAATATTATAACAACCTTATACACAGGGCTAACGCCCTGTGCTAGTATATATCGCCCCCTTCGGGGCTACAACTTATCAATTGAACTGAGGCTTTGCCTTCGTAGATCCTCCAGTGATCCTTCGCCGTGCCTCCGTTTCTGGACGGAGAATCGACGGACAATCGACGGACAATCGACGGAGGCACAAAAAAGGCAGATCCTCCGCTATGCTTCCAGTGATCCTTCGCTATGCCTCTACTCTTTAGCAGAGAAACAGTAGAGAATCAGTAGAGAAACAGTAGAGGCACAAAAAAGGCACTTCGGACTATCGATGTAGTCCAAAAGTGCCCATTTCATCGGAAGATTGGCGAATTTTATTTTCTTGTCTTAGGATATGTGTTGTCTGGCTCGCCTGTAGTCATGAACGACACGACCTTGTCTTCGACAACCTTGTGGTCCTTGTCGTAAG
>JAKSNU010000005.1 GCA_024399535.1 Paludibacteraceae bacterium | reverse complement strand
ACCCTTACCACCAAACAGAAAAAGAGGTTCGGAATTAGGAGGCGGTAATTGGACGTGAAGTAAGCTTTTACCAGACATATTCATCAATAGTTGGAAGCTCCTGCAAGATTGCGGGGGCTTTTTTTGTTTTTCCTGCCTCCGATGTGGCGTTCATCCCCGGAAGTTCCTGAAAGGGAGCGGCTTTTTTTTGTTAAGAATCGTTAATGTGTAAAGATTTTTCTTGGAATTGGCTTCCTAGTCGGGGAAAAGTTGTACCTTTGCAGCGGAATATTGTTTTGAAATTTATACAGATATGGCAAAACCAATTAAAGAAACGCCAATACTTACGGGTTCTGATGCTGAGCATTTTGCATACTCGGTAGAGCATCCGCGTGCTGTTACGAAAGAGGAGGTTGAACGCGCTTTGGCCGTTTATGAGAAGCTCTCAAAATGCTCGGAATTGGTGTAGGCTACGAAAGACCTCGGAGAGGTTGTGGTGCAGACGGCATGCAAGGAAAATAAAGAAAGACCTCGGAGAGGTCGTGACATAGGTTAACCGATGGTCGAAGACCTTCGGTTTTGGCATACAGCCAAATACAGCGACCTCGAAGAGGTCGCACAATCAGACAAGTACAATGGCATATACATACCTGTTATACCACATCGTGATACGCCCCAAGGCGAGCAAGCCTGTCATCACGGAGGCGCATGAGAAGAAACTATACTCCTATATCTGGGGTATCTGCAAGGAGAAGAAATGCTTCCTCCATCACATAAACGGGATGCCTGACCATCTGCATATACTCGTTGAGATTCATCCGACTATTGCAGTAGCCGACTTTGTGCGGGAGGTGAAGATAAGCACTAACTCATGGATGAAACAACATAAGGAGGAGTTCCCGAACTTCGAGGCATGGAGCAAGAGTTATTGCGCTCTGACCTATTGCGACAGGGATAAGGAGATGGTGAAGAGCTATATCGTCAATCAGAAAGAACACCATAAGACCACATCATTCAAGGATGAGTATGAAGCTTTGTTACGTGAGTTTGGCATAGAACCCGACCAGTGGATGATGACGGACTGATCATGTGCGACCCCGCTGGGGACGCTGGAGGGTGAGGTCTGCGACCAGCATCCGCAGGTCGTTGACCAGCGGTTAACCAGAGTGTGACCCCTGTTGGGGTCGGGGGACAATTAGGGAATTAGGGAGGACTTCGCTAACGCTAACGCTAACGATAACGATAACGAAAACTGGAGCATCGGTTAAGAATTGTTAATGGAGACGGGTCCTATAATAAATAATCTTTATTCTTCCAAATTTTTTCGGCAGAATTTCCGTTCATGTCCGAAAAAAGTCGTAACTTTGCAGTCGCAAAGTTTTTAAGGAAACGTATTTATGACTATGGATACTCAGAAGATTATACAGACTCTGGTTTATCTGGCAAGTAAGCAGCCGGATGGGCGATTAAATAAGATGAAGGCTTACAAGCTGATGTGGCTTGTGGATCGTTATCATTTGCGTCAGTATGGCCGGACTGTGACTGGGGATGCATATTATGCTATGCCTCATGGTGTGGTGCCTACGGATGCGAAGCATCTTCTGGAGGATAAGTTGACAAGGTTGAGTTCGAACAAGGGTATGCTTGATGCGTATATCAAGGTGGATTCGGACTATGTTTATTCGGCTATTGCTGAACCTGATATGGACGTTTTCTCGCAGTCGGATGTGGAGGCTATGGATAAGGTGCTTGAGGCTTTCGGCGGTATGGATCAGTATCAGTTGAGCGATTTGTCGCATCAGTTCCCTGAGTGGCTGGCGTATAAGTCTCTGCTGGTGGCTGAGGACAACAAGAAAAGCCACAAGATTGATATGGATCTGTTCTTTGAGAATAAGGATGAGGATAGCGGCTTGTTTGTGGATTCGAACGAGTTGCTGTCGCTCACGAAGCAGGTTTATCACGAGTACAGGGGGTGCTGAGATATGGACTTGCCTGTAGCGTTGATGGCTGATTCGGTGGGTGAGGGGAATATCTATTTTTTCACCGAGGAGTGCCCTATTGGTGTAGCTGACCATATGCATGTGTGCATCAAGAAAACTGATGAGGTGTTGATTTTTTCGACCTGCAGTTCGCAGATTGATACTGCTTTCAGACTGGCTCAGTTGAGGGGATGGGACTTGAATACGTTTCCTGTGCTGAAGAAAGATGACGTGAATAAGTTTACGAAGGAACTGACGTACCTTAACTGTAACAATGTGATTCGTTGCGGTTTGGGTGAGTTCTCGCGGATGCTGAAGGACGGTAAGGTTCGCAGGCTCGATGGTGACTTGACAGAATCGGATCTGGAGCTTGTGGCCAAGGGTGTGAAGCTCAGTACGGTTGTTCCGAAGAATATCAAGAAGTTGTTCTAATCGTCTTACCGGCACCGGGAAAATGGTCGGAATAGGCAACAAGATGATTACCACTTCTGGCGGTGGTGCGTTGATTACAGCGTGCAAAGAGGAATGGGAGGAGGTTATGAGGTATGCCACCCAGTATCGCGAGAAATATCCTTATTATCAGCACGTGAAGATAGGATATAACTACCGGATGTCGAATGTATGTGCCGGAATCGGCATCGGTCAGATGACGGTAGCTGATGCGCATATCGCCCATCACAGGCATATCGCCCAGCTGTATGAGAAGGCGTTTGAGGAGGTGCAGGGGATTGAGTTCCACAAGGGGCCGGATTGGGCTGCCGAGGGGAGCAACTATTGGCTGAATACCATCACCATTGATCCTTCGGTGCACGTTGTGGGGCAGGAGCACGCGTACGAAAAGACGGTGGAGGGTGCCGTTGGCGGTGCAGCTGGAGTTTTGCACGATGTGAAGGATCCTCATACCGATTGCGAGCCGAACGCCAATGTGGAGGCTCTTCGCGACTATCTTGACAAGGCCGGTGCCGAAGCAAGGCCTTTGTGGAACCGACGAACGAGTGAGTGCAATGCCAAGCTTGCTTGAGCATTGCCGAGCGAGGAGGAGGAAAAGATGCGAAGCATCTTAAGCCTATGCACAAGCAGCCGGTGTATGCCGATGCTCTGGTCTATACCAACGATGTGGAGGTGGACCTTTTCAAAGTCGGCATGTGCCTCCCTTCCGGCCCTTGCGTGAGCGACGAGGATGTGGAGTATATCGTAGAGTGCATCAAGAAGGCGATGGAGGGCTGACGCCAACGATAACGATAACACAATAAGTAAATTATATGCGACCAAATAACGAAAAACCTATAGTATTCGTAGAGTGTGACGAAGACCGAGTGGTGATAGAAAAGAAAGACTACGAAACGTCGCTCTTCTCGTCACAATATACTACTGCCTTCGGCATCCTGAAAAGACTGATAGAGATACCGAACGGTGATACGTTCTTCCCTGGGCAGGGGAATTCAAGAATCATAGCTTTCTGCGGCGACCGTGGCGCGGGAAAGACTTCGTGTATGATGTCGGTGCGATATGCGATAGATAATAGGAATGAGGAGAGGAGTGGCATTTGAATTAGGCGTAGCATAATAGAAAGTTGTATGCGGCGGAGCCTCTTAAAAGAGGATAGAGTAGCGAAGTTTGAGGAGTTGATGTAATGTAACTGAGTGAGAAGTATAAAAGAGTGAATCAATATCAATAAAGTCAATAATCTGATGAGACAGACATTAAAAGACCTAATTAGACAAGTGGTGGGTTTGGAATACACCTTGCCCATAGATGGCGCTATACCCAAGGTGGCTATCTCAACAGAACCTGATGGGTGCTATCGTGTATCAACGTCTAATCAAGATTTGGCAAAGGTTATCTACAATGGCATTGTCGAGTATTCTTTTGATAACCTTGATTCCTATTTGGATAGGCTGAGTGATGCTCAGATTATTGCTCTCAAAACAAAACTAAAGTATAATGCAGCAGCAGCCGAAGACATAAGGCTAAAATATGGTTTTTATGGAGAGGTGCTTCTCTTTCTGTTCCTTCAGTATTATCATAATGCCGATACGGTTATTTCACGTGGCTGGTTTTATCAACCAACAGCTCTTGCTGAGGTAACAGGATATGACACCTACCAAATGGTTGAACGCAATGGCTCAGTAGAATTATGGTTTGGGGAAGTAAAGTTTTACCAAAGCTATATCGAGGCTGTAAAAAAGATTTTAAAGAAGGTCGGAACTTCGTTATCAGATGATTATTTAGAAGCAAATATCCTGGATATTTCTCAGCATGTGAAGGAGGTGAATCCAAAAAGCCAAATAGACCACATCATTAACGCGTGGTTGGATAATCCAAGTATTGTCATTAAAGATGAGCTTGTGAAGTATAACATGACATTAGTGTATCCAATGATGGTTATTTTTGATGATAAAAGCCAGATTTATGACAACATTATTAAGGAGGTAGTAGAGTATATCAACAGAGAATACCCAACTATTTCATATAATGTTGCAATCCCCACCAAATTGTTTTTTATGCTACTTCCCGTTAAGTCTTCAAAAGCAATAAAAACACAAGTGTTATCATGGATAGATACGAAAGAAGCGCTCATTTGATAAAAACTATCAATGATAGCCGTCAGAAAGGAAAGCCCTCGCCTAAATTATTGAACGAGGTTTGTAATTTCTTTAATGATGTGAAAGCGGATGGTTTTTCTTCTGCAGATCTGCATTTTATGCGTTATTTAGCCATAAATGCTGGGGTCCCACAATATTATACAATGCTTGGTAACTTTGTTCCACACTTCCAGGAACGTGAAATAGATGTGACTCTCGATGAGCTATCAATGATGGTTCGCGAGAGTTCGATGCACATCACGGAAGGCACGGAGTTACATCTGTATCAATGGGAAGTATTAAATCGTTTTATTATTGGCCAGAGAAATAGGATATTCTTGTCTGCCACAACTTCATTTGGCAAGACATTTCTTGTATATGAGGTTATTAGGAAAATGGGATATAAGAATATTGCACTTCTATTCCCAACAGTTTCTCTGTTGTCTGAAAATCTTTTTAAAATACATACTGACATAGAGTATTCCTGGATAAAAGAGAATTATGCCATCCATACATTAAGCGATGTTCAGGCACTAGGTGAACGCAACATATTTATCTATACGCCCGAGAGATATTTATCCTTTTTGGATAAAAATGTTGGTGCTAACCTAGACTTTGTATTTGTGGATGAAGTATACAAGTTAGATAACGGGTACATAATTGATGATGTCTCCAAGGAAAACGAAAGGGATGTTGCTTACCGCTTGGCCCTTAACGAATTGTTGAGAAACAATACCGCGGATGCATTATTAGTAGGCCCATACATCATTTTGCCAGAAGGAGAAGGTGGTCAAGGTTCTTCATTCAAAACATTTTTGAATTCATATGGGTTCAACATAGAGGACTTCAATAAATACGATGTTGTAAGTAAAATAGAGGTCCCCATAAAAACGGCGAAACTTATCGACGTGGAAGAGGATTTCAGTCTTACGTTTACGGGCCCAGGAAAGAAGGAAAGAGTAGTCGAACTTGTGAAACAGCTGCTGGACAGAAATGAAAATGCTATCATTTATTGTAGCCAAAAGGCTATAACCGAACAGTGGGCAAAGACTTTGATAGAAACCCCTCAAGCACTACAATTAGTTCAAGATGAGCGCCTAAGTAACCTTACCAACCATTTGGAAGGATTATTCGCTGATAGAAAAGGAGCACAATGGATAGTAACCAAAGCCTTAAAAAAAGGTGTAGGCGTGCATCATGGTCTTGTGCCCAAATATATACAACAAGAGATCATCAACCTGTTCAATGAAGGAGTATTAAAAGTGCTGATTTGTACGACAACTATCACAGAGGGGGTTAATACAACGGCAAAGAACATGATTGTACTTTCAGGAAAGAAGGGTACAAAAGACTTAAAAAAATTCGATGCTCAGAATATTGAAGGGCGTGCAGGCCGCTTTATGAAACACTATCAAGGGCGGGTGTTTATATTAGATAAAGATTTTAGCAAATGTATAGAGTCTGAGGACGAGCCCCTACGTCATAAGCAATTTGAGGTAGACGAGCATAAAGAAGATGTTGATATTCTAATAATGGAACCTCAATACTTAACTGCTGATCAGATTGAAAGAAAACGCCGACTTGATGAAATGCGGGCAAGAAGATTAATGCCACAGGCTTGCTTTGATACTTTTAAAACTGTTTCATATGATGATAAAATGTATTTGTTCATCACAATCAGCAGATTCTCGAATGCTGAGCATGCAATTATAAGGGATTTGATAAGTCGCTTTGTCGGTCAGAAAAGAACAACGAAAGCAGGTATAGAATTGATATGCCGCAGTATCAAGTCAATAGTAAAAAATGAAAAACTTAGGTTTTTAGTTGAAAATGGTGCACCCGATAGAGGGAATTGTTATTTGGTGGACATGATAGGAGCATTTGTGGCAAATGGTTTCGCCGGCTCTGTTAATTATTACATCAGGAAAGGCATGGATGTAGATAGCGGAGTGCGCAAAGCATCAGAATTTGTGTTTAACACTTTGCGATACCAGGTAGTGAAGTATTTTGGCCTTTTCAATATGGTGTATAAAAATTTCGTGGCTGCAGCGAAAGGATGTAATGCGGAGGAAGTTAATGGAATAGAAGCCCTATTGTTGAGACTTGAATACAGTGCTGACACTATGCTTGGCCGTAAAGCCAGCGACATTGGTGCATCATTCAAAGTTGTTAAGTATTATGATGCCATAGAGAACAATAATGAACAGCAATGGGTGATAGACCAAGCATTCAATGCTCTTGATGAATTTGAAAAGAGTAATGTTAGAAAGATCAACATGATTATTGATCTTTGTTATGATAGTTGACGATTTTCAGAGATTGTTAGATAATAACGAAGGGAACGTTTGCAGATGATGAATTAAGTCTATTCTATGTTTTGGTGCGGTGTTTTCATTCGGGATTATCTCGGCTCCTTTCCTTTAAAAGTAAAGTGCCCCCCAGCCTGTCCGAGAACTCAAAAAGCTTGCCTTTCCGCCCTTGCGTACTGAATGAGCAAGCAATTGACAATTCAAAGTAACACCTTGTATAACAGCGACATAGAAAATATTCTAAGAATACCAAAGTACTAATAAATACTTTAATTCTCGCTTGATTTTGAGTTCTCGGACAGCCTCCCCCAAATTATAAGTGCCTTTTCCACCAATTTCGCAACAAAATTACAAAATCATTTTGTTAGTTCCAAATAATATCGTACCTTTGCACCCGAAATATAAAACTAACCAATTAGGGCATTCAGCTGTAAGTTAACAAAAAAAGAAAATTAATCAGCCTAATGGAATTCATCTTCTGTTTGGCTTTTTTGTTTAAAAGAGATAAAGCATTCAATATGCAGCCAGTATATATAGACCTACACATTCATACGTCGAATGATGCGAACCATTTGAACGCAGACTACGATGTGGCAGAACTGGTCAGTCAGATAAAACGACTGAACGGGGATTCTCCGTTTATGATTTCTTTGACCGATCACAACACCATCAATAAGGCTGCGTATATGAAAGCCAAGGGGCTGGGCATTAATCTGATTCTGGGTGCAGAACTGCATATTCAGAACAAAGAAGACGCGAAATCCTATCACTGTCACATTTACTTCAATGTGCCCATTGAGGAGGATGTAATAGATAAATTGAACGCCATTCTGGACAAACTCTATGAGAACAAATGTCCCAACAGGGATGATCCAAACACGCCAGGTATACAGAAAACCATCAACTACTTCGATGAGTATGATTTTATCCTCTTACCGCACGGATCACAGCAACATGGTGCATTCAACTACAGCATAGGACCAGGAGCTAATCTGGACAACGCCATCAACAGGAGTATCTACTACAACCAGTTTGACGGCTTCACTGCTAGAAGTACCAAAGGCGTGGAATTGACCCGTGAATACTTTGAGCGTTTGGGTATTGCAGCCTTTATTAATCTTGTAACTTGTTCAGACAATTATGTGCCCAGTCAATATCCTAAGACCCATAGTGGAAACCCAGATGATGATTTTGTGCCCACCTGGATGTTTGCAGAACCAACGTTTGACGGCTTGAGGTTGTCCTTATCGGAGAGTACCCGACTGGTTTATAGCAACGAAAAGCCTGTAAGGAAATCTGACTACATCGGTCACGTTAAGTTGCAGAATGAGCATATAGATGTGGACGTGGAGTTGAGTGAGGGCTTGAATGTGGTGATTGGTGGTTCATCATCTGGAAAAACCTTGTTTGTGGACTCCGTGGTGAATGCCATCAAAGGCAAGTTTACGGGTTCAAAATATGTGGCTCGTTATGGGGTGGACAAGATGAACGTAGTGAACCCCAGCGGTATGGCACCATACTATATTTCGCAGAACTTTATTGCTGAAAACATCTCCGATAACAATGAGAAGAGCATAGACAAGATTGAGATACTGCACAATATATTCCCAGCTGATGATGACTTGAACAAGAGCATTACGGCAGCGCTGAACAGACTGAATGAGGTTATCAGCGATATGATGCAGCAGGTGGAGACTATTGAAAACTGCGAATTGACACTGAATGCAATACCGAACCCGGGACAATTGGTGGTTACAGAGCCGCTTAAGAAGAATGCCATCAATTTGTTGCAACCAAAGGAGGCGGAAATAGCCATTGTGAAATATACCGATACGCAGCAAGAAAAAGATTTTGCGGTCATAGAACGGATTAGGAATTTCTTGGAAAATAACCCCTTGGTGGATGACGCCAACGATGAGGTGGCTTCCATCATCAAGAAACTGACGCAGGCCGCCAAGGCTTGGGAATTGTTTGACGAGGTGGCAGGTATTGTGAAGCAGCACAAACAGACTGTGGATATAAACCTGAAAGAGGAAATGGGTCAAAAGCAGAACCGCATTACAAACAAGGAGAACCTGCTGACGACCATTAGCACGTATGTTAAGGCACAACTCAAATTCAAGGAATGTAAGCGGGAGTTGATAGGAATGAACTTTGTCCTAAAAACCAAGGAAGTGGAGGCCAGAGGGCATAAGTTGTCCGTCATCAACAATTTCAAATTTGACGGTCATGTGCTAATAGATGCGCTGAGACACTATCTGAAGGCTGATGCCGGCATTAGTTCTATTGCAGATGTTACGCCTTGGAAACTCCGGAAAGAGTATTTCAAAGGCAATATGAACATAGATTCATATACAGAACTTGGTCAGAAGGTATATACGCAGTTGGCGGACTTGAACAAGCAGACTTACAAGATAGTGACGAAGGATGGAAATGATTTCAACAGCCTAAGCCCCGGATGGAAGACTGCCATTCTGCTGGACTTGATTCTTGGATATGCCAAAGATACGGCACCCATTATCATTGACCAGCCTGAGGATAACCTTGCAGTAAAGTACATTAACAGCACACTGACGGAAACTATCAAGGATATGAAATGGAACAAGCAGGTGATTATGGTAAGCCACAACGCCACCATTCCGATGATGGCTGACGCACAGACCATAGTGGTGTGTGAGAACGACGGCAATAAGATTACCATCCGTTCTGCTGCGCTGGAGGGGAATGTATTTGGCCAGAAAGTACTGGACTATATTGCTGACCAGACCGATGGTGGCATGACAAGCATTAAAAAACGTGTAAAGAAGTATAACTTTAAGAAATACAACTAAGTATATGAAGCTTAAATTTCAAAAGACTGAGGGTGGCGACATAGCCGCCTATATCCTTGACGACAAGGAGAAACTGGATTTCTCGTATGTGAAAATGATTGGCGCCCTGCTGGATGGTCAGACATTGGATTGCGAGTTTTCAGAGGATATGACTCCGGAGGAAAAGGAGCAGATCGAGAGTCTGAATAAGGCCATCTATAATAAAATACATACAGACGAGAATGGAAATCCACGTTTGTTTTAAAGTAGTAGTGATCAATAAAATAGAGAGGATATTAGTTCAATGATTGCAATTTACATATAACGAATAAAGACCCCCCGAGGCGACGAACACGCTGATGTTCGCTGCTCGGGGATGTATTGTATATAAGTATAAGCGGCGAACGTCGGAAGATAATTCTGGTGTTCGCCGCTTTTTTTGTTCGCCGTGACCAAAAAGGCAGCAAGCTCCGCTTCAATAAAAGTGTAATCGGAAGGCTACGAAGTCTAATAGGTTCTCGATGGTGTGGCAGGTGGCCACAAACCTCTGCCACATTTTTTTCAAAAAATCGAGGTCTATGACTAAAAACATTTTTCCCCCGCTTTAAACAAAAGTGTAAGGACAACGAAAATGATTGGCTTATGAAAATGAATTTTTATTTACATCAAAAATTTATAGGAGGACCTGCCTATGACGAAAGTAAAATTGAAACAACATGCCAGCCGCGAGCTGGTGACAGACCCCGAGTGGGAACTCGGGATGGAAGTATCCGTAAAATTCATTGCCAAGAAACTGGCAAAGATGAACTGTGGAGCGGCGATGGCTGAAGAGAATTTCGGAATGCCCGCGGCTGAGCATTTCGTGTATGATGCATTTGATAAACTGTACACAGGCGTATGGGAATGGAACTCGCACTGCGCCGTGCATACACAGCTTATCAAGATTGCCCTGAGCGATATCCATCACCACTTGGACAGTTGGAACAACAGCGACGAGCATCCGCAGATGGTGGAGATAGACGAACGACTGGCCAACCATCTGACCGACGATGTGGACTTTATGGATGTGGTGTACGAAATTGCAGAAAGCGCCGCCGATGGTGACCAGGATCTGCTGGACTACTTGAAGGCCATGCGCTACTGCGACGACTACGAACTGATAGCCGAAACCCTGGACATTCCGGTGCGGCAAGTGTACCAGCGACAGCGCAAGCTGTTAAGACGCCTGGAAAAGAGAAAAAACAATAAAAATAAAAAGGAATAGTTTCCAAATTATATAGCTTATGAACCTGTTAGATAAATACCTCCTCTTGGAGGCCAACATGGTGAGCAATGACGAGTATAAACGATTGACCGGTAGCTCGCTGGAGGAATTCAGAGTAAGAATGAAACAACATTTGGCTGAAACGAAGAAACGCGTCAAGGCAGAAAAGGAGAAGAAGTTCCGTCCCGATGACTAAAAGAGGGCGGAATTTCGCTTCTAATATGAGTGAAAGGAGGATGAAAAGATGAAACATTTCAAATTTGAGGAGTTCCGCTGCCGTTGTTGCGGCGGACTCCCGCCTTTGGTCAGGGCGAATATAGAGGCCTTGGTGGATAATGTACTGGATCCAGCTCGTCAAGCATTTGGCGGGCCGGTGTCGGTCAACAGCGGCTACCGCTGCCCGAGGCATAATGCGGAAGTGGGCGGCGCGGCCAACAGCCAGCACATTAAGGGTGAGGCGGCAGATATACGCTGCGACGATATCCGACGGCTCAAGCAGATTATTATCGACAATGGCCGCTACGACCAGTTGATAGACTATGAAACGTTCCTTCACGTATCGTGGAAACGGAACGGAGTGAATCGGAAAATGAAGTTTAACAAATAAATGTATAGGAGGATAAGAACATGGTGACAGGTATTAACTGGACAGAAATCATCCTGGGAGTGATGACTCTGTTGGGCGGGTTTGGGTGGTTCTTCGATCGCCGTAAACATCGTCAGGAGATTGAGAGTCTGATGGCCGACAATCGGCAGAAAGACATGAACTTGAGTAAGGATTACGTGAGCGAATGGCGCACCTACATAGCTGAACCCTTGCAGCGCGAGGTGGGTGAACTACGCCAGGAAATCACAGAACTGAGGTATGCCATTCAAAAGATTGACACCTGCCCTCATAGGGCTAACTGCCCTGTGGTTGACGGGCTGCGCAGTAAGCAGGACGGCGACTAGCGAGAGCGTGGAATCGCGTGTGGCAGAAGAAAGAATCACGGAAGCAAGGGACTCGGTTGTGGTAGAGTTCCGTGATACATTGAAAGAGGTGACTACGGTGACGGTGCTCCTCAAACAGGCTCAGGACCCATTGGATCCGCCTGACACGGTGAAGGTGAGTACCGTTACTGATAGGACCAGAGCACGCTCGATGTCAGATGTAAGACGGAAGAAAGAAAAGGTGAGAGTGGTTCGGGATACTGTGTATGTGCAGCGGAGTGACTCGACTTCGGTGAAGGAGTTTACTGGTTCTCCAGCAGGCTCAGGAACCGCTCGGGCGTCCCCTGTGGTGCAGGCGTTGAAGAGGGTGTTCTGGATTATTGTGAGTATAACAGTACTGTTGATAGTAATAAAAATATTTAACTTTTTTAAAGTTTAGGAGGATTGCATTATGGCAAAAGTGAATGGTGTTGCCTCTCAGTTGAGCGGCAAGGTGGGTCAGTTGATTTACAGACAGACCAAGTATGGTACGGTGGTGTATGAGGCACCGGTGAAGGCGAATGTGCCGCAGAGAAGTGAGGCGCAGATGCAGGTGAGGACGCAGTTGGGGAATCTGGCTGCTGTGTATGGTCAGTTCAACAAGACTCTGAAGAGAGGTTTTGAGGGGCTGAACGGGAAGATGAGCGATTTCAATGCGTTCGTCCAGGCGAATATGAATGTGGTGAAGGTGTATGTGCCCAAGAGCGTGAGGCTGAACGGCGGCAGTGTGCTGGCTCCGTATCAGATTACGAGGGGGACGCTGCCGAGTGTGGCGATGCACAAGGATGCGAGCGGCGTGCTGGTGAGCGACATTGCTGTGGGGAGCCTGGTGATTGGCGAGGAGACCACGGTGGCGGATCTGGCGTGTGCGGTTGTGGCGATGAATGCTGAGTGGGAGGAGGGTGACCAGATTACTTTCTTCTATGGCGAGCAGGCGACGGATGCTGTGACGGGGATTCCGCGTGCGAGAATCTACGGGTCGAAGGTGATGCTGAATCCGGGCGATACGACTCCGTTGCTGGAGGTGGTGAGTGCGCTGGGGTTCACGGTGGTGGACGGCTGTCTGGCGATGGACCGTGCGATTGCGAGCGGTGCTGCCGTGTGGGTGCATTCGCGTGACGATGTGTCGAATGGTTCGGCGGTGCGTGTGAGTACGCAGTTTATGTATGTGGATTCGGCTCTGCTGGCATCGTATCAGAGTGCGCAGGCTATGGTGGGTGCTGCGAACAGCTATGGCGGCGTGAATGTGAGTGCGGTGTATCTGAAGCCGGGGTCGAAGTTCAGCATCGGTATGGAGCCGATGGGAAGCGGGACTTCTGGCGGCGGGACTGGAAGCGGCTCGGGCTCGGGTTCTGGCTCTGGTGACGGTGAGGGCACTGGCGGCTCTGGTTCCGGTGAGGGAGATAATCCGGTGGTGAAGAAGATGGTTTCGCTGAGCGTTTCGCCTGCAGGGGCAGGTACTGTGACCGGTGGCGGTCAGTATGATGCCGGTGCTTCGGCAACGCTGAAGGCTGTGGCTGCAAGCGGTTTCCACTTCGTGAAGTGGAGTGACAACAACACCTCTGCAACCCGCACTGTGACCGTGAACGGAGATTTGAGCCTGCAGGCAATCTTCGCCGCTGACGCTCCTCAAGGAGGCGGAGGCAACGATGACGAAAACGAAAACCCTGGCGGTGGCAGCGGTTCCGGCGATGAAGGCGGAGGCGACACCGGCGGAGGCGTTGAGAACGAAGACGGCGGAGTGACGTTCTGACGATGAAGGATGATGGATGAGAGGTGAGGGATGAGGGAATCCCGCCCTCGCCTCCGACCCTCAGACTTCGTACATACGCCAATGATATGCGTCTGTACGACTTTTGAATTGGGCTGTTCCTGAAAGGGGACGGCCTTTTTTGTTTCGGGCATTTGTGCCGGATTTGTTCCGGTGCAGGCAATCTAATCTAAAGGCGCATAGGCTCAAAAGTTAAATTAATGTTAAAATGATTAGTATTTTACTTATAAATGAAATATTATTTGTACCTTTGCAGCCGAATTTCAATATTAACCAATAAAAGCATTACTTCACAATGAGCGAAATAGATCTTGTACTTGTAAACGAAACTGATAACTGTACTATTTATACTCTTCAGTTCGAGGGTGAGAATGAAACTGAATTTGAGCGTTTCTATAACAAGTTCAAGGATGATGCGGTATATAATCCGGATCTGATGCGTATTGTTGCTTTCATCAACAAGATAGCAAAGGATGGTGCTTTTGAACGCTTGTTCCGTCCCGAAGGAAAGATGTCGGATCACGTTGTGGCTCTTCCTGTCGTCAGCTCGAAACTCCGTCTCTATTGCCTCAGGTTGTCGGACAAGATACTTATCCTGGGTAATGGTGGGGTGAAGAACACGCGCACCTACAATGTGGATGATAGTCTCAGGGGGTATGTCATAACCCTTCAGAATTTTGAGAAACTCCTTAAAGAGGGACAAAAGAAGGGATTTGTCACCATCACAGAGAAGACCATAGAAATCAAGGGTGAAAATCAGAATACCTCAGACAAGGAAAGCAAAACTTCTAACAACGAATAGCGATGAAAACGATAAACGATAAGTTCCAGCAGATGCTCTCCAGCGTGCCTCAGGATATCTCGATGGAGATTGACCTTTCCTTTGCCATTGCCAAGGAGATAGATGCCCTTATGCGCGAAAAAGGACTGACAAAGAAGCAGTTTGCTGATGCTTTGGGCAAGAAACCGAGTGAAGTGACAAAATGGCTCAGCGGACAGCATAACTTCACGATACGCACGCTCGCTATGCTTTCCAGTTTCTTCGGTCACCCCATCATTCAAACTTGCCCTCTGGGATATGCCTTGCCCAAGGAAGAACATTTGTCGATAGTTGCCGAGGAGATATCTTTTGTGACTAAGTGATAATCATTTAAATTTTATTGTACTCATTACGGGAACTGGTCAAAAATTTTGACTGGTTCGTTCCAAAAGAATTTACCTGTGTCTGGCTCATATGAGCGAGGAGGAGGAAAAGCCGCGAAGCATCTTAAACCTATGCACAAGCAGCCGGTGTATGCTGGTTTTGATGTCTATACCTGCGAGGTCGAAACAGATCTCTTCAAAGTGGGCATGTGCCTTCCTTCGGGTCCATGCGTGAGCGATGAGGATGTGGCATATATCGTAGAGTGCATCAAGAGAGCAATGGAGTAGTTTTGAGTTTAGAGCTGAGAGCTTAGAGCTGAGAGGTTAAGCCGTGCAGAAATGTGCGGCTTTTTTTGTGCCTAAAAAATGATTTTATATCAGAAATAATTTGTAACTTTGCAGCCGCATTAATGTCGTCAAAACAAAACATAAAACAATATGAAGAACATCATCATCACAGGAGGTGCCGGATTCATTGGCAGTCACGTAGTTAGATTATTTGTAAACAAGTATCCAGAGTACCACATCTACAACGTGGACAAGTTGACATACGCTGGAAATCTCGCCAACCTAAAGGACATCGAGAGCAAGCCAAACTACACTTTCGTCAAGGCTGACATCTGTGATTTCGACACTATCTACAAATTGATGCAGGAAAAGAGCATTGACGGAGTGATACATTTAGCTGCCGAAAGTCACGTGGATCGCTCGATAAAGGACCCATTCACCTTCGCTCGCACAAACGTGATGGGTACGCTTTCGATGCTGCAAGCTGCCAAGTTATATTGGGAATCGCTCCCTGAAAAATACGAAGGGAAGAGATTTTACCATATCTCGACCGACGAGGTGTATGGCGCATTGGAAATGACCAACCCAGAGGGTGTGGAACCTCCGTTCACAACCAAAGCATCATCGGGCGAACACCACCTCGCTTATGGAACAGAATTCTTCACCGAGGACTTAAAATACATGCCTCACAGCCCTTATTCAGCATCAAAGGCTTCGTCAGACCATTTCGTGAGAGCTTTCCACGACACATACGAAATGCCTACAATCGTGACAAACTGCTCGAACAACTATGGTCCATACCAGTTCCCAGAGAAGCTGATTCCGCTGTTCATCAACAATATACGTCATCGCAAAGCATTGCCTGTATATGGAAAGGGCGAGAACGTACGCGACTGGCTGTTCGTCGAAGACCATGCCCGCGCCATAGACCTGATATTCCATAAGGGAAACATAGCCGACACCTACAACATCGGTGGATTCAACGAATGGAAAAACATCGACATCATCAAGGTGCTCATCAAGACTGTGGATAGACTGCTCGGACGCAAAGAGGGTGAAGACATGGACCTTATAACATACGTTACGGACCGTGCAGGTCACGACCTCCGCTACGCAATAGATTCATCGAAGCTGCAGAGGGAACTCGGTTGGGAACCTTCGCTGCAATTCGAAGAGGGAATCGAAAAGACCGTGAAATGGTATCTCGACAACCAGGAGTGGATGGACAATGTGACGAGTGGGGATTATCTCAAATACTACGAAGGTATGTACAAAGATAGATGAAAGAAAAATTAACAGTTAACTAATTAGCAATATATGAATTTTCGACGAACCGAATGCAGAGCCAGCTTGCTTGAGCTATGCTGAGGTGAGGATGAAAATCTTTAAAATCGCAGATTTTATGAAAGGAATAGTTCTCGCCGGAGGTTCAGGAACACGCCTCTACCCTATCACCAAAGGAGTCAGCAAACAATTGCTGCCAATATACGACAAACCGATGGTTTATTATCCGATAAGCGTTTTGATGCTCGCCGGAATAAGGGATATCCTGCTAATCTCGACACCATACGACCTGCCAGGATTCAAACGTCTGTTGGGTGACGGGTCGGACTACGGAATCAATCTCGAATATGCAGAACAACCAAGTCCTGACGGATTGGCTCAGGCTTTCACCATCGGACGGGAGTTCATCGGAGAGGATAGTGCATGCTTGGTGCTGGGCGACAACATATTCTATGGTTCGGGTTTTTCGGGTATGCTGAAAGAGGCTGTCCGTGCAGCAGAAGAGGAGAAGAAAGCGACCGTATTCGGATACTGGGTGAACGACCCGGAACGATACGGAGTGGCAGAATTCGACAAACAGGGAAACTGCCTCAGCATAGAAGAGAAACCTGCCAACCCCAAAAGCAACTATGCAGTGGTAGGACTATATTTCTACCCTAACAAGGTGGTGGACGTTGCTTCACGCATCAAACCGTCAGCCCGTGGAGAATACGAGATAACAACCGTCAACCAATGGTTCCTTCAGGATAAAGAACTGAAGGTCCAGACATTAGGAAGAGGATTCGCATGGCTCGACACAGGAACGCACGACTCGTTGGCAGAGGCATCGACTTTCGTTGAAGTAATCGAAAAACGCCAAGGGCTGAAGATAGCATGTCTCGAAGGAATAGCCTACAGAAACGGCTGGATATCCGAAGAGAAAATGTGCGAGATAGCAAAACCAATGCTCAAGAACCAATACGGACAGTACCTGATAAAGGTGATTGACGAACTGAAAAGATGAACATTTCGAAGGTAGAACGAAACAGCATAGTACTCGGGTTGAGAATGGTGATGATAATGTGCATCACACTGTTCACAACAAGATTCGTTCTACGCGGTCTCGGAGTCGAAGACTACGGACTATACAATGTGGTGATGGGAATCGTGAACCTATGCACAGTGCTGAACACAGCCCTTACGAACGGAATGCAGAGGTTCTACAACGTGGCATTAGGACACAAAGACCAGAATGAGGTGAAAGAGGTGTTCGTCACCGGAATGTGGATACATATAGCCTTGGCAGCAGCATTTATCGTTGTGGCTGAAATAATAGGGGTGCCATACATAGAACAGGTGATGGTAGTGCCAGAAGGAAGGATGAATGCAGTAAGATGGATTTTCCAATTCGGACTGGCAGGAATAGCATTCATCATCATCGGAACACCATATATGGCTGGAGTGATAGCCCACGAGAAGATGGGATGGTATGCCGTAGTGACCGTCACTGAAGCAGCCTTGAAATTAGGGATAGCAATGGCAATGGTCAGATGTTCGGCGGACAGACTGATAGTTTATGGAGGATGTCTGATGGGAGTGAGGTTATTGTCGTCGGCAATGTATGCAGCATACTGCAAATTGAAATTCGGAGAGGAGGTGAAATTCGAAGGAAGGGCGAACAGGGAATTGACTAAAAAAATGCTGTCGTTCTCGGGTTGGAACCTATTCGAAACATCGGCAAGAATGGTCAAAATACAAGGACTGACAATGGCTATAAACCTCGGGTTCAAAGTGGTGGTAAATGCAGCGAGAGGAGTGGTTCTACAAGTAGAAATGGCAATTGCCGCAATAGCAGATAGCGTGGTGATAGCAGGAAGACCGCAGGTCATCCAACTATTTGCAGAAGGGAAAAAACATGAAGCCATCAAGCTCGCAAGACGTATTGCCATGCTAATGGCAGGAGTACTGACTGCAATGGTGGTGCCTCTATGGATAGGAGCCGAGTGGATACTGAAATTATGGTTGGCAGACGGATTTATGGAGGAGGCAGTGGTAATAATGAGAGTGGCAATAGTGACAATGGCTTTCGACAAATTGTCGTCGCCCATGACAATGTTAGTGCACGCTTCGGGCAAGATGATGTGGTACAACATAGTGTCGGGAGTGACGAATTTAGGAGTGTTGACAGCTGCAATAGTCGGAATAGTTTGCGGATCTGATTACGAAGGAGTATATTGGATAGCATGCGGAATGACAGCAATGGGAGTTGCAGTGTTATGGATAGTGGAGAGAAAAGTGATAAATTATGACAGAAAAGAATAGATATATATTGATGATTGTGGTTCTGACAGCTGCATTAGGATTCGGAGCATGTTTCAGAGCGCTACAAGCTGCGAGAGTAGTGGGATTGGCATTGAGTTATTTCCTTGTAAAGGAGGTGGTTCAGACTGCGAAAAAGAACAAGGACCTGATATGGATAGGAGCATTCTGTGCGGCATTGTCAGGATACGGATGCGTGACACTGATATGGTCGCCAGACAGAACGGCAGGAGCGAAGGAGATATGCCTATACGCAGTTCATTTCTTGATACTGATGGAGATATTAGTATTCGGAATGAAGACAAACGAGCAGGGAGCAAGCAGCATGAACGCAATCGGGACAGGATGGCTCATAGCAATAGCAGGAACAGCAATAATAGGAATAGTGGAAGTGACGACAGGATGGCATATCCCATTTGAAAATGCAAACATAAACAATTTAGCAATACACCTCGAAGACGATTCCTTAGTGCAGAGGAGAATAGCAAGAGCAACATTCGAAAACATGAGTGAATACGATGTGCTGATGGTATTTGCAATGCCTTTCATTATATGGAAAATGCTTTGGAGCAAGACGAAATGGATGAAAACAACGGCTGGCGCACTGATAGTGATATGCTATGCGTTCATGAGATTCAATGCAACAAGAGGGGGACTGATAGTCACAATAGTCATGGCAACAGCAATCGTTACGATATACGGAATCAGATACGGATGGAAAGGAGCATTGACAACAATCGGAATAATTGCCATTATAGGAGTGACTTCGTGGATATACGAAAACAAAGTTGATATAGATACAGGTCGTGTGGTTGCAATGAGAACTGACACAAAGAGAATCGTAGATGGAACAACAAGAGAGGTAATCGCAGAGGAGATGGTAAATGGAGAAAAAGAGTCGCCAATGAAATGGGTAATAGGACAAGGCGTAGGGTCGATGCAGACAATATCGCCACACAATCTGTTCTTAGAGTTCCTCTACTGTTTCGGAGGAGTATGGTTCGCATTGTTAATGTTCGGAGTGATAAAATATGCGATGAACATATTCAAAGTCAAAGAGAAAGAGAAGATGGTACTGATGATAGCAACTGCTGTGGCATTGCCAATATGCTACATAATGGACAGCAGATACTTGCTATCGCCAATGTTCTATGTGTCGTTAGGGTCGTTATATTTAATGATTTATGAAAGTACTCGTAGTGAGCAACCAGTTGCCGAGTAGGCGATACCCGATGAACGGAATATTCGCCATAGACCAAGCTAAAGCATTGGCAGAAGCAGGTGTAGAGGTGGTGGTATTCGCAATAGACACCTTCTCGCTCAGGTGGCGAAGAAGAATCGGAATATGGGAAGAGGAGCGCGAGGGGCTGAGATGCTACGGATTCAGGATACCAATCGGAAACGTGGGGTACAAAATGACGGCTAAAATCGGAGGATGGATGATAAGAAGATTGTATGAGAAAGTGTTCGTAAAGAGAGGAGAGACAGCACCAGATTACATCCACACACATTTCGCCAGCGAGTTCGGAGCTGCTTTGGCAAAAAAGTGCAACATTCCGCTGATAATCACCGAACATTCGTCAAGAGTACAAAACGAAGCACTGGAGGGATACAAAGAAGCAAAACACGTAATAGCCGTCAGCAACAAGTTCGCTGAAACATTAGAAGGACGATTCGGAATAAAATGCGAAATGGTACCAAACATTGTGGATTACGAAGCGTTCAGACTGGCAAAAGAGAGAAAAGCTGTTGATGGACGACTGAGAATGGCGACAACAGCAAGATTGATAAAGGGGAAAGGAATAGAGGTGACGTTGGAAGCCATGAAAAGTTTAGAGTTCGCCGAACTGGAGATAATAGGCGACGGACCCTACAGAAAAGAGCTCGGACAACGAGCAAAAGAGTTAGGAATAGAGAAGAGAGTGAAGTTCGACGGAATGTTGAAACGAGAAGAAATCGGGAAAAGATACGAAGAGGCTGACTGCTTCGTACTGACATCGGAGAGCGAGACTTTCGGAGTAGCTTATATTGAGGCAATGGCAACAGGACTACCAGTGATAGCGACAAGATGCGGAGGTCCAGAGGATTTCGTAAATGACGAAAACGGAGTGATGGTGAGAATAGGAAACACTGAAGAGACAAAACAGGCAATTGAGTATATTTACAACAACAGGGAGAAGTTTGATGCGAAAAGAATCAGAGAATTCGTGGAGAAGAATTTTGCATCGGAAGTGGTAGCAAAAAAGATAATGGAATATTATGATTAAACTGCTGACAATAATAGGAGCACGACCACAAATAATTAAGGCTGCCGCTATATCGAGAGCGGTCAGGGGAAAGTTCGCTGATTGCATCGAAGAGAAGATACTGCACACAGGACAACATTACGACGAAAACATGTCGGGAGTGTTCTTCGATGAACTCGGGATACCGAAACCAGACTACAACCTCGGAGTAGGGTCAGGAATCCACGGAGCACAAACAGCAAAAATGATTGCAGGAATTGAGGAGGTGCTCATGAAAGAGCAGTTTGACGGCATGATATTATATGGCGACACAAACTCGACATTGGCTGGAGCTGTGGCTGCATCGAAACTACATATACCAGTGTTCCATATCGAAGCTGGACTGAGGTCGTACAACATGGCAATGCCAGAGGAGATAAACAGAATAGTATGCGACCAAGTGGCATCAATATGTTTTGCTCCTACAGAGACCGCAATGAGAAACCTCAGAGAAGAGGGTTTCGAGACATCAAAAGCAACATTTGCCAACGGAAGGAAAAGGAAAATAGTCAAATCGGGCGATGTGATGTACGACAATTCGATGTGGTTCAGCAAAATAGCAGAAAAACACTACAACGTCAAAGAGAAAGGAGAATTCGCATTGGCTACTATCCACAGGGATAACAACACAGATTCAAGAGAGAGACTGACAACGATTTTCAAAGCTATAGAGGAGATTTCGAAAGATATAAAAGTGGTGCTACCACTGCACCCAAGGACACTGAAGATGATGGAGGTGAACCTCACGGAGGAGATGAGACGCAGAATAATGGAGAACGAGAGAATCGAAATAACAGCACCAGCATCGTTCTTAGAGATGACGGCATTAGAGAAAAATGCCCGTATAGTACTGACAGACAGCGGAGGTGTGCAGAAAGAGGCTTTCTTCTTCGAAAGACCTTGCGTGATACTCAGGCCAGAGACAGAATGGGTTGAAATCACAGAACATGGAGCAGGGATAATAGCAGACGCTTCGTACGAAAAGATATTGGAAGCATACAGAGAACTGGTCGGAAGGAAGGTGGAGTTTCCTCCTCTGTTCGGGAACGGAAAAGCTTCGGAACAGATACTGAACGAGATAATAGAATATCTTAAATGAAAAAAGCAGGAGAGATAATACACGCATTAAGCATCGCTTCGTTGGCAGTCGTAGCAGGTCTATGGCCAACAGATTTCCGCATACAACGTCCAGCAATGTGGGTTGCCGGAGTGATGTTCGTTGCTGACAAAGTCATCAACAAAGGATTCGATGGGTGGAAATGGAGAAAGGAGATGTGGGTATATATTATCATGGCTACATATTTCGCCATTACACCACTAATGGCATTGATCCACGGACAAGATATGGGGGATGTGATAGTCAGAAGGGAAATAGACAGCAGATTGCCATTCGTGATATTCGCAATAGTGGGATTGGCAGGATGGCCCAAAGGGATGGATTTCAAATATATCGCTTATGCCCTGATAGCTGTGGCAACATTCATCGGAGTTAAGGATGTGCTGATGAATTTCGACAACAAGTCGCTACTCCACCCTATCACAATGCAAGGAGTGATAGACGAGATAAACTACAAACGGCTGACGAAATTCAACTGCCATATGATAGCAAACCTGACGTTCAATTTAGCAGTGATTTCGACTCTATACATAATAAACAGAAAGGATATAAAACTATGGATTAAGATTATTGCAGGCATAGCAGCAATTCCAAACATCGCACTGCTGATAGTAACCGAAGGAAGAGTCGGATTGGCAACATTCCTGCTGATTGTGGTCGGTGTATTGATATATTATGTGTGGAGATGGAAAAAAGCAGTTGTGATAGCAGTGGCACCATTGGTGATAGTGACAGGAGTGGTAGTGATGGCAAACCACCCGAGAGTGAACTGGGAAGAGGTAATGAAAAACGACCGCATAGGAATATGGTCGGTGGCATGGTCGCAAATAAAAGAAAAACCAATCGCTGGATGGGGAGCTATAGATGGCAGACATGAGTTCATCGAAAGAGGACTCAGAATGGAAAAAGAGATATTCGAAACAGAACTCGGTCCGTTAGGCAACAATATCTATTTGGAACACCCACACAATATAGTATTGAACGAATGGGTGGCAAATGGAGCGGTCGGAGTGCTGCTGCTGATGGCTATGATAGCAGCAATGGTAATAAAAAGAAGGTGGATAACAGTAGCAATTGTAGGAATATTCTTGATACAATATATGTTTGATGTATTTGTAATCGTGAACCCATTAGTAATGGGAATGGCAGGAAGTTTCATGCAATTAAACCACAACAAGATATGAACGAAATCAAAATGGTTGATTTAGGAGGACAGTATCTGAAAATCAAAGAGGAAGTTGACAGAGAGATAAAAAAGGTGATAGATACGACAGCCTTCATAAACGGAAAGATTGTCAAAGAGTTCCAAAACAATTTGGATATATATATGGGAGAGGGAGTACACACTACCACCTGCGGGAACGGAACAGACGCATTGCAAATAGCACTGATGGCTCTCGGACTCAAGCCAGGAGACGAAGTGATAGTACCAGCCTTCACATACGTAGCATCGGCTGAAGTCATAGCATTGTTAGGACTCAAACCAGTAATGGTGGATGTGGACGAGAAGACATTCAACATCTCGATAGAGGAAATGAAAAAAGCCCTCAGCGAAAAGACAAAAGCTATAATACCTGTGCATCTGTTCGGACAAAGTGCAGATATGGAACCAATACTGAAATTCGCCAAAGAGCACAACCTATATGTCATTGAGGACAACGCCCAAGCTATCGGAGCTTACTATACGTTCAGCGATGGACGCAAAATGAAAACAGGAACAATGGGAACTATAGGTTGCACATCGTTCTTCCCTTCGAAGAACCTCGGGTGTTTCGGTGACGGAGGAGCAATATTCTGCCGTGACGAGAAGTTAGCAGAGAGAATACATATGATAGCCAACCACGGACAAAAAGTCAAATACCACCATACAGTGATAGGTTGCAACTCGAGACTCGATTCGATACAAGCAGCAGTACTAAAAGTGAAACTCGAACACCTCGATGAATACTGCAAGGCAAGACACGATGCAGCACAATATTATACAGAAGGACTGAAAGGGACGGAAGATATAGTAACACCATTTGAAGCAGAAAACTCGACTCATGTATATCACCAATATACACTGAAAGTGAAGAACGGCAGAAGAGACGAACTGAAAGAGTATTTAGCTACAAAGGGAATACCTTCAATGATATATTATCCATTAGCTCTGCAGGAACAGGAAGCATTCAAAGGAATCACAAGGAGTTGCGGAGAGCTGGAAACTGCAAGAGAATGCGCAAGGTCTGTTCTGTCAATCCCTATGCACACAGAACTGACCAAAGAGACGATGGATTACATAATAGAAAGCATAAAAGATTGGAAGAGATGAATATATTGGTAATCAACCACTATGCAGGAAGTCCAGAGCACGGTATGGAGTTCAGACCATACTATTTGGCGAGGGAGTGGATGAAGATGGGTCATAACGTGCTGAATATAGGTGGAACATATTCGCACCTCAGACGTAAACAGCCCGAACGCGAAGGAATGGAGACGGTGGAAGGAGTGGAATATTCGTGGGTAAAGGTGAACAAATACGACGGAAATGGTGTAGGAAGAATCATCTCAATGTTCCTTTTTATCGGCAAGTTGATGTGCAGATACAAAAAGTATCTCAATGGATTCGCACCAGATGTGGTCGTAGCTTCATCGACATATCCATTGGACATTTATCCTGCAAGGAAAATTGCCAAAAGGTTCAATGCAAAATTGATTTACGAAGTGCACGACCTATGGCCACTATCGCCTATGGAGCTCGGTGGATATTCAGCAAAACACCCTTTCATCATGGTGATGCAAACAGCTGAGGATTACTGCTATAAGCATGTGAACGGAGTAGTATCAATACTGCCAAAAGCAGAAGAGCACATGAAGGAAAGAGGGCTCGCAAATGGAAAGTTCCATTGCGTGCCAAACGGAATAGTGATTGAGGATTGGGAAAATCCGACTGAGATGCCAGATGAACACAAAAATCTGTTGAACCAATTGCATAGCGAGGGAAAATTCGTAATAGGATACGCCGGAGCACACGGACCTGCCAACTCGCTCGAATCAGTGATTGATGCTGTAGAAAACATAAAAGACAAGGGAGTGGAATTGGTGCTGATAGGAACAGGACAAGACAAAGAAAAGCTGACGAAATACGCACAAGAGAAAGGATGCAAAAACGTTCATTTCCTGCCTCCTATCAACAAAATGGCAATTCCGACACTGCTCAGCGAGATGGATGCCCTATACGTTGGACTGCAGAAACAATCGCTGTTCAAATACGGAATCAGTCCAAACAAAATGTACGATTATATGATGGCTGGGAAACCTATAGTCCAAGCAATTGACGCAGGAAACAACATCGTGGAAGAAGCAAAATGCGGAATATATGCCGAACCTGAAAATGCAAAATCAATAGGCGAAGCTATATTGAAAATAAAGGAAATGAGCAATGAGGAAAGAGAGGAATTAGGACGTAACGGACATGAATTTGTATTAAAAAATCATACATATCAGGTGCTTGCAGAGAAGTTTATAGATGCAATAAAGAGAATGAAATAAATGGGAAAGGAATATTTTATACACGAATCGTCGTATGTGGATGACAATGTCGAGATAGGCGAAGGGACAAAAATTTGGCATTTCTGTCACATACAGAGTGGAGCAAAGATAGGGAAAAACTGCTCGTTCGGACAAAACGTAAACGTAGGTAACAACGTGATAATCGGAAACGGAGTGAGAGTACAGAACAATGTCTCGATATACGAAGGAGTAGAACTGGAGGACAACGTATTCTGCGGACCATCGTGTGTGTTTACAAACGTGAGAGTGCCAAGAGCAGCATACCCAGTACATGGAGTATATGCAAAGACCATCATACGCGAAGGTGCTTCGCTCGGAGCAAACTGCACAATAGTATGCGGACATACTGTCGGACGTTGCGCTATGATAGCAGCCGGAGCAGTAGTGACTCATGATGTACCAGACTTTGCACTGATGGCTGGGGTACCAGCCCGCAGAATAGGAACAGTGGATGAAAAAGGAGAAATAGTAAAATGACATCGTTGCTGAACATATTGATTGCCATACTGCTGAACCCATTGGACTTCGGACTCGGCGAAGCAAAAACCGACATTGAGAGATACGAAGCTATAAGACATTGTCACGCTGAAGCATACGCTCAAGGCAATGGAGTTACATACGAGGGTGTCGGAGATATAACTATAGAAATACCCGATGGAGCAGAAAGCATAAAACTCACCGAATACACTGATTTCGCAGGGGCAAGAATAACAGTGAAAAACAACAGCCACGACATCTATCTATTCAACATGAAGAACGATGCCACTCCTATCGAAGTGGACGGAAAAAAGATAGACGCAGGAGATTACAACACCGGAGATGGAATCTATCTCGTCAGCATAAAAGATAGTAACCCATGGGTTGAGCAAAGAATCGGATATAAATACGGAACAAACAGAGAAGATTTAGCAATCGTAGTAAATGGGAAAGCCATAAACCAGACCGTAATGCCATACGGCAACGAACAATCGAAACCTATGGCAGAAGCATGCAAGGTGAACGACAGAGAAAAAATCATCAAAAACTTGAATCTCGTACGCAGCAGCGACTCGGGATACAAAACATATCTTATATGGATTCACCTCCAATACAGGGTGGCTATGGAAAACATAACCATTGACACACCTAATGACTCGACATTAGCAAGCGACCTCGCCATAAGACTGAGCAGTTCCGCCGATATCCGACTTGACAACATAACAATCAATAAGACGTATTGCGCTGCAGGAAGTTCGGGATACGGATTTCACTTGAACAACATTTACGACTTCAAAGGGATAAAACTCAGAGCTAAAGCGAGATGGGGAATATTCGGAACAAACTTCGTGAACCGCACGACACTCGAAGATTGCGATATAAACAGATATGACATACATTGTTACGGACGAGACATAACAGCAAGAAATTGCCGTTTTGCAGATACTTACAACCAGTTTTCATCAATATACGGTTTGGTGATATTCGACAGGTGCACATTCGACAGATGCACACCACTGCTGACGGAATATTCGTATAATGCTTTCACCCCATATGAACTGATATTCAACGAATGCACATTCAATTTCGACAAGAAGGTAAATAGCGTTGTAGAGCTCGGGTGGGTAGAAAACCAAACAAACAGCCGTCCTGAATTATCACAAAAATGTTTACCAAACATTACAATGACAGCATGTACGATAAACACGACCAACGAGCTAAAAGAAATAAAAATATTCGACATAAAAACAAACTGCAAAGAACGGTTTGACCACATAAAATTTGTCAACCTAAATGACCTGAAAATCAACGGAAAGGCAAAATTAAAAGTAATGCCATCATCGCTGAAAACGGTCAATAAACTGAAAATAATCAAATAATATAATGGAATACAAGAAAATAAGCTTCTCGCCTCCAGACATGGGAGCAGAAGAAGTAGAAATGGTGAAAGAGGCTATTCTCAGCGGATGGATAACAACCGGACCAAAGACGAAGGAGTTTGAAAAAAAGATTGCCGAGTTTTGCGGAACCAACAAAACTGTATGTCTCAGTTCGGCAACCGCCGCATTGGAAATGGCGCTGAAGTTGATTGGCGTCACAAAGGGAGATGAAGTCATAGTACCTGCATATACATTCACAGCTTCTGCTTCGGTAGTGGACCACGTAAAAGCCAAAATCGTGATGGTCGATTCGCAAACAAATAGCGTTGAGATGGATTACGAGCAACTGGAAAAAGCAATAACACCACGAACCAAAGTGATAATACCAGTTGATCTCGGCGGAGTTGTGGCTGATTATAACAAGATATTCGAAATAGTGGAAAGACAGCGAAAACTATTCCGCGCCAAGACCGACGTGCAGAGATTCTTCGGAAGAGTAGCAGTATTGGCAGATGCAGCCCACGCTTTCGGAGCTATGAGATACGGAAAGATGTGCGGATCAATTGCCGATTTCACTGCTTTCTCGTTCCATGCCGTAAAAAACCTGACGACTGCTGAAGGTGGTGCATTGACATGGCGAGAGTTCCCAGGTATGGATTCTGAGGACTTATACAGACAATGCCAGCTATATTCATTACACGGACAAAGCAAAGACGCTTTGGCAAAATCACATGCAGGCTCGTGGGAATATGACGTCATAGGACCTTGGTATAAATGCAATATGACAGATATCACTGCGGGTATAGGATTGGCACAACTCAAGCGATACGCTGAGATGACGAAAAAACGCCACGCAATGATAGAAAAATACAACAAGGCATTCAAAGGGCTGAACGTCAATATCATGCAACACACAGGCAAGGATTTCAAATCGTCAGGACACCTATATATGGTGAGACTCAACGGGAAAAGTTGGGAAGAGAGAAACAAGGTGATAGAGATGATGGGAGATAGAGGTATTGCATGCAACGTGCATTACAAACCTCTGCCAATGATGACAGCTTACAAGAAAATGGGATTCGATATAAAAGACTATCCTAACGCATACCATCTGTTTGAAAACGAAATAACATTGCCTTTATACACAAAGTTGACAGAAGAGGATCTACAATATATAATTGAGAATTTCATTGAGGTAATGAAAAGTATATGAAAAGAGCGTTTGACATCGCAGCATCGGCAATCGGACTACTGATTCTAACGCCAATGTTCGCAATAATTGCAATATGGATAAAACTTGACTCGAAAGGACCTGTATTCTACAAACAAATCAGAGTCGGACAGGGAAACAAAGATTTCGAGATATTCAAGTTCCGGTCGATGATAGTCGGAGCTGACAAAGGAAGTCTAATCTCAATAGGAAACGAGGAACAACGAGTCACACGTTCTGGAAAAGTCATCAGAAAATACAAACTCGATGAAATTCCACAATTGATAAACGTGCTGATTGGAGATATGTCGTTTGTAGGACCAAGACCAGAGGTGCGCTACTACGTAAACTATTGGACTGAAGAACAGATGGAGGTGCTGAGCATAAGGCCGGGTATCACCGACCCTGCATCAATACGTTTCAGAGACGAAAGCGAAATACTCGGAAAGGCTGACGACCCCGAGAAGTTCTATATCGAAAATATTATGCAGGAGAAGCTCGCAATGAACCTCGAATACGTCCGTCACAACACAATTTGGAACGATATTAAAATAATATTCAAAACATTTTCAGCCATAATAAAATAGGCTGAGATATAAATTAGGAAAATATGAAAAAGGTATTTCTTACAGGAGCTACAGGAAACATGGGATTCGCCACTATGAAAGAATTCATGGGAAGACGCGACAGATTCGCCCTCACAGTATTAGCTCGCGATAGCAAGAAAAACAGAAAATTATTAGCACCATATATAGATAAAATAACAGTCGTATGGGGAGACCTTATGAATTATGAAGATGTCGCACGCGGAGTAGAAGGTGCAGACTACGTGTTACATGTCGGAGGATTGGTGTCGCCAGCTACGGACTATTATCCAAACAAGACACGTAAGGTAAACACCACAGCTGCAAAAAACATCGTAAAAGCTGTTTTAGCTCAACCAAACAAAGACGAGATTAAAGTATGCTACATCGGAACAGTGGCTCAGACTTCGGATCGCAACGAACCTATTCATTGGGGAAGAACAGGCGACCCAATTTCAATTTCGGTATATGACCACTATGCAATATCTAAAACTATCGCCGAAAGGATATTCGTTGAATCAGGTATTAAACATTGGGTTTCACTTCGACAATCAGGAATTTTATATGCTGGAATATTGAAAAACTTCGACCCTATAATGTTCCATGTCCCTCTGAGAGGTGTGCTGGAATGGGCAACTATCGAAGATTCAGGACGTCTGATGGCTAACCTTTGCGAAGAAAACGTGCCTGAAGAATTCTGGTGCAGGTTCTACAACATCGGCTCTGGTCCTGAATACAGATTGTCGAATTATGAGTTCGAAAAACTGCTGCTCAATACAATAGGTGCGCCCGACCCAGAGAAATGTTTCGACCCTAACTGGTTTGTTCTTCGCAATTTCCATGGGCAATGGTATGAGGACTCGCAAGTGCTCGAAGATTATCTGCATTTCCGCGAAAACCTGCCAGTGAAAGAGTATTTCAAAAGAATGGGACGACAAGTGCCTTGGTTCTACCATCTGGCAAGACTTTGCCCTCCATTCCTATTCAAAATGGTGCTCAAACCATTGGCACACAAAGAGAAATGGGGAACACAATGGTGGATTGAGAATAACGAGGAGAACAGAATAACAGCATACTATGGTTCGAAAGAAAAATGGCAAGCTATCGGGACATCGTGGGACAAGGTTGACATCAGCCGGCCATCGGATAACGTACGACATTTAGACCACGGATTTGACGAATCAAAATCAAGAGACGAATGGACGATTGAAGATATGCAACAAGCTGCAGCTTTCCGTGGTGGAAAATGCTTGAGCGAGACAATGACAAAAGGTGACTGGAGAACTCCATTGGAGTGGGAATGCCAATTCGGACACAAATTCAAGGCTTCGCCAGTATTGGTGTTGCTCGGTGGACATTGGTGCCCTGAATGTCTGCCTTCGCCATGGAACTACGGTGAGATTGCAAAAGGCAACCCATTCTTCGCTCAAGTATGGGAACCGCTCCATAACGGAGAAGAGTCAAGAGTTTATCCAGAAGAAATACTACAAGGATGGGAAGGCGATTTGAAATCATGGTCATGAGAAAAATATATCTTTTTTCATTATTGACAATCTGCTCATTTGTTTCAGTTTATGGACAATTGCAGAGTGGGGAAAAATCAGTTCCCGTCAAGTGGGGAGATATGGAAAATTGGTGCGTGAGGTACATCAAAGAGTCTGCCCTGCTCGGAGGCAAAGTGCAAACACTATATAATCTCGGACCAACAGACACCATTAGGACAAACAAAGCATACAACTTCAAAAAGACAATTTGGGGAATTTCGAACGCATATGCGTCGCCGGCAGGAATTGATAAGGCTGCAAATTCCACTCAACCAGAGAGAAGAGGCAACGGATGGTGCGCAAGATTAGACACTAAAATAGTGACGGTCAAAGTATTGGGCTGCATAGACATAGAGGTATGTGTCGCAGGGTCAATGTTCCTCGGGAGTGTGCTTGAACCAGTGAAATCTGCTTCCGATCCTTACGCTTCGATAAATGTCGGAATACCTTTCACCGAAAAGCCAAAAGCATTGATGTTCGACTTCAAAGCTAAGATAGGCAGCGAACATAAAGTACTGAAAGCTACGGGATTCGGCAAAAAGAAATGGTTTGATGGTCATGACGAACCAGAAGTTTACGTGTTCCTACAAAAACGATGGGAAGACAATGACGGACATATTAAAGCCAAACGTGTAGGAACAGCTCGCGTAAGGTTCAGCCAATCAGTTCCACAATGGGTGAACAACTACAGACTCGACATACATTATGGCGACATCAGCAAAGAACCTTGGTTCAAGAAATATATGGGACTTTTCCCAGACGGAGGACAGTTCAAAGCACTGAATTCCAAAGGGAAAATGGAGAGAATTGACGAAGTTGGGTGGGCAGATGCTGACGAGACACCAACCCACGTAATATTGATGATAACAGGAGGATGCTACCCTGCATTCTACGGTTATCCAGGGAACACATTCTGGATAGACAACGTGAAATGGATTTATTGATTTTGTAAAAGCATGAACGATAAATTATTAGGACAATTAGAAACACTCAGCGCACGATTCGAGGAACTGAAGGTTATGATTACCGACCCAGCAATCATTGCTGACCAATCAAGATATGTGAAACTCAACAAAGAGTATGCCTCACTCGAAAAAATCATAGCCGTCAGAGACGAATACAACACTCTGACCAAAGAAATACAGGACGCAAAGGACATCGTATTTAACACTGATGACGAAGAACTTAAAGAGTTAGCAAAGGCTGAATTGGACGAAAAGGAAGCGCTTCTGCCAGATACAGAGGAACGTCTGAGAACAGCCCTCATCCCACAAGATCCAGAAGATGCAAAAAATTGTACCGTTGAGATTCGCGCAGGAACTGGAGGAGACGAAGCATCATTATTCGCTGGCGACTTGTTCAGGATGTACACCAAATATTGCGAATTACGCAAACTGAAAACCGAAATAGTTTCGTTCACCGAAGGTACCGTCGGTGGATACAAAGAGGTGATATTCAATGTATCGTCAGACACTGAAGGGGCTTACGGAATATTAAAATACGAATCGGGAGTACATCGTGTTCAACGAATACCAGTCACCGAGACTCAAGGAAGAATACACACTTCAGCTGCTACCGTTGCCGTATTGCCAGAGGCTGACGAAGTGGATGTACAAATAAATCCCGCTGACCTCGAATGGCAAACTGCGAGATCGTCAGGAGCTGGAGGACAAAACGTCAACAAGGTTGAAACCAAAGTGCAACTATACCACAAACCAACTGGCATAATGATACAATGCCAAATAACAAGGAAACAGACCGAAAACCGGGAATTAGCACTACAAATGCTACGTAACAAATTGTATGATATGGCAATGCAGGAACATAATGACGCTATAACCGAAAAACGTCGTACGCTGGTTTCGACAGGCGACCGCTCTGCAAAGATACGTACATATAATTTCCCACAAGACCGCATAACCGATCACAGAATAGGACTCACGCTACATTCAATGGACGATTTCATGAACGGAAACATTCAAGTGATGATTGACGCATTGAATATGGCAGAAAATATCAACAAACTATGAAACAGAGATATACTTTTCATGTTCACTATGCTGATGTGGATATTGAGTGCAAAATAAAACCTTATATTCTGGAAGAACAGATACTGAATATCGCATGTCGTGCAGCCGACGATTGCGGATTCGGAATACCCGACCTGAACAGAGAAGGGAAATCGTGGGTACTCGCACGATTTCAGGTAGCAATGGACGATTACCCGAAACTGAAAGACGATATAGAGGTAGAGACCTGGATTGAAAGAAACTATTTTTCGTTCTCGACACGAAACTTCAGATTATGGAGAATCACAAACGGACAACATAAATTGATCGGAGTTTGTAGGTCAGTATGGGCAATCATTGACCTCAAAACCAGAGAAAATGTAAACCTATTTGATAGAGAGCAGTTCACAAAATATGTGGATGGCGAAAAGATTCAATTCTCAACGTTAAAACACCCTGACAAAAAAACAACTACAGGTGAATATTCTTATACAATCCAATATGCTGACATAGACCAAAACGGACATTGCAATTCGGCAAGATACATGCAAATAATAACCAATGCCTTTGGCAAAGAATGCGTACCATCGTTTAAAAATATTCAAGTGAGTTATTCGCGAGAAGTACGTTTCGGCGAATGCCTCAAGGTGAAATATACACCTATTGATCAAGAAAACATACAAGTACTTATTTACAACAGCACTGACGACCTGTGTACGTCAGCTATTTTGACAAAATAATCAAATTATGTATAAAGGATTAACAGATCATGAAGTAATCGTCAGCCGAGAGACTCACGGTTCGAATGTGCTGACACCGCCGAAAAAGGAATCAGCATTAAAAAAGTTTTTCGAATGTTTCAAGGACCCGATAATCACAATCCTGCTCGTAGCATTGGGATTATCAATATGTATATCTATATACCAATTCGCATTCACCGAAGAGGACATATCAGTGTTTTTCGAACCTGCTGGAATTTTTGCTGCCATTATATTGGCGACACTGATAGGGTTCGTATTGGAACAAAAGAACGAGAAGACTTTCCAATCGCTGAACGAAGTAAACGATGAGACCCCGGTCAAAGTAATCAGAAACGGCAATGTATCTCAAGTTCCTCGTAAAGATATTGTAGTTGACGATATTGTGCTTTTGGAAACTGGAGAGGAGATTCCTGCAGATTGCACTATACTGGAGTCATTCAATCTCGTAGTCGATGAATCATCGCTGACAGGAGAACTGAAATGCGATAAATTCGTTGACCCTCATCCCGAAGGAAGACCTGAGACTACATACCCTTACAACCACATAATGAAAGGTTGCACGATAATCGATGGATACTGTACGGCACAGGTGTTTGCCGTTGGCGACAATACTGATTGTGGCAAGGTATTCACTGCTGCCCAAGTGGTTGAAGGAGAACAAACTCCACTTGGTGAAAAGCTTAACAACCTGGCACACCTAATTACAATAATCTCGTATTCGCTTGCCGCATTGATAATCGTAGGACGCACACTGAATTATTTCGTGATAAGTGAAGAATATGATGGCAACTGGCTCTCGGCAGTGAAATATTGCTTAGACACGGTGATGACAGCTGTTACACTCATAGTCGTAGCCGTGCCAGAAGGGCTACCTATGAGCGTAAACCTCTCGTTGGCATTCTCGATGAAGAAACTTATGCGCGAAAACACCTTACCAAGGACAATGCACGCTTGCGAGACAATGGGCGCTATAACAGTCATTTGCACAGACAAAACCGGAACGCTCACCAAAAACAGGATGGAGGTAGCCGAATGGCGCATACTGCAAGGAGCAGAACAACGCATTTATGAAGCAATAGCATGCAACACAACTGCCAACCTCGATTTTTCAGACAATACAAAAGTTAAGACAATAGGCAATCCTACGGAAGGAGCACTCCTGTTATGGATGAACAAGAATAATGTCAACTATGTAGATATCCGACAAAAATATCAATTGATTGACCGTTTGCCGTTCAACACCAATCTGAAATATATGGCCACGGTGGTAAAACTTGAAGACAACAAACGCGCATTGTTCGTAAAAGGTGCACCAGAAATAATATTGACAATGTGCAGCATCAACAATGACGAATTGGCTGACGTTCAAGCGACTCTCACTGCGCTGCAAAACAAGGCTATGAGAACACTCGCCTTGGCATACAAAATATTGGACGACAACGAAATGGCTTTTGTTGACGGAAATATTGCCGTAAAAGAACTGACACTCATAGCAACAATGGGTATTTCAGATCCTGTGCGAGATGAGGTTCCAGGAGCAATGAGAATATGTAAAGAAGCCGGTATTGATGTCAAGATTGTAACTGGCGACGTTGTGGGCACAGCACGCGAGATAGGTCGTCAATGCGGAGTGATAGGTCCAGAAGACGATGAAACCGCAATAATGACAGGAAAAGAGTTTGCCAATATGAGCGATGAAGAGTTGAAAATGAGAATAGGCAAACTGAAAGTGCTATCACGCGCACGTCCTAACGACAAGCAACGTCTCGTGAAGTTGCTGAAATCAATGGACAACGTAGTAGCAGTGACTGGCGATGGCACAAACGATGCACCGGCATTGAATGCTGCTGATGTCGGACTTTCAATGGGCGACGGTACTGCCGTTGCTAAGGAGGCATCTGATATGACGATACTTGACTCATCATTCGGGAGTATCTCCAACGCAGTAATGTGGGGTAGGTCGCTGTACAAAAACATTCAACGATTCGTGATGTTCCAAATGACCATTAATGTCGTCGCTTGCCTTATTGTTGTGGTAGGTGCTTTCATCGGAACACAATCTCCGTTGACAGTAACGCAGATGCTATGGGTAAATCTCATTATGGATACTTTTGCTGCATTGGCACTTGCATCGCTCCCTCCATCACACGAGGTGATGTACGAAGCGCCAAGGGATGTCAATGCTTCAATAATCTCAAACGATATGACAAATAGGATTTTCGGTATAGGAGGAACGTTTTTCGCACTACTGACTGGAATTCTCATATTATTCAAAAATTACGATGTCACATCGCTCACTTCGTATCCTGTTTTAGACCAAAATGGGTTGCTGTCACCATACGAATTGTCGCTATTCTTCACTACGTTCGTCATCATGCAGTTCTGGAACCTATTCAATGCGAAAGCATTTATGACCAACCATTTTGCCTTATTCGACATTTTGAAATGCCGAGGATTTATCCTAACAACAATTGTCATAATAGTAGGACAAATATTGATTGTCAATATTGGCGGCAATATGTTCGATGTTGTACCATTGGCATTTAAAGATTGGATGATTATTATCGCTGGATCATCCGCTATTCTGATAATACCAGAAATAATAAGAATATTCAAAAAGAAAATATGATAAATTTCACATGTGATTACACCAGAGCGGGTTGCCAAGAGGTGATGAATGCCATAGCAAATGCTTCTGGACAATATCCTGGCTATTCTGAGGACGAAATCACTGCAAGAGCTAAAGAGCTCGTGAAGCAGAAATGTCATTGCACAAATTCAGACGTTCACTTCCTTGTTGGTGGAACACAAACCAATTGCACATTTATATCGTCAGTCTTACGTCCGCACGAAGGAGTCATCGCTGCTGCTACAGGACATATCAATGTTCACGAAACTGGAGCAATAGAATCAACTGGACACAAGGTGCTTATCATTGAATCAGAAGATGGTAAAATCAATGCAGCAACATTAGACAGATACATTTCCGACAATTTCAACGACCCAAACTTCGAACATATTGTTAAAGCAGGAATGGTGTATATCTCAAATTCGACAGAGGTAGGAACCATATATTCAAAACACGAATTGGAGGAACTGCATGAGGTTTGCAAACGTCAAGACATACCTCTATATATGGATGGTGCACGTTTGGGATATGCTATGGCAGCAACTGAAAACGACCTTACATTGCACGACCTTACACTCCTGACAGATGCTTTCTACATAGGTGGAACAAAACAGGGGGCACTATTCGGCGAAGCACTGGTAATCAACAACCCTGCACTGAAAAAAGATTTCAGATACATTATGAAACAGCGTGGAGCCTTGATGGCTAAGGGTTTTCTGCTCGGAGCACAATTCGAAGCTCTCATGCAAGGCGACACTTACGAACGCTATTCACGTCACGCCATACAGCAGGCACAACGCATTCGCGAAACACTAAAAAACAAGAATATACCACTATTGATTGATTCACCCACCAACCAAATACTACCTATTTTCACTAATGAACAATTGAATAAACTGTCGGCAAACTTCATATTCGACCCTTGGTGCCACCCTGACGGAAACACAACACAAGTGAGAATAGCAACAGATTGGGCTACACACGAAGAAGATGTGACAAAACTAATAAACGAACTGAATAACTTATGAAAAAACTGATACTTGCAACTCACAACCGCCACAAATGCGACGAACTTTTAGAGTTGATGAAGAATAGTCGGGAAGTGGTCTCGCTTGATGACATCAACATCACTGAAGATATTCCCGAAACTGGCAATACATTTATGGAGAATGCCCGACAGAAAGCAGAATATGTGCGCCAACGTATGGGTGATGAAGTTGAAATACTTGCAGACGATTCCGGACTTGAGGTCTTTGCTCTCGGTGGAGAGCCCGGAGTGCTTTCCGCACGTTACGCAGGAGAAGCACACAACGACAATGCAAACACTGCAAAATTACTTGAGAATCTAAAAAACAGCGACGACCGAAGTGCACGTTTCGTGACAGTATTGGCATATATGCACAATGGTCAAACCGAATTTTTCGAAGGCGAAGTAAGAGGAACTATCATCAACGAATGTCGCGGAAATGGAGGGTTTGGCTACGACCCAGTCTTCGTTCCGGAGGGATACGAACAGACATTTGCCGAAGTGTCTGCCGAAGTGAAGAACAGTATGTCGCATAGAGGGAATGCTTTCCGAGCCTGGAAAAAGAGTCTTGAAGAATAACAAAAAGCGATGGCAATTTCGTTAGCCATCGCTTTTTTTTTGTCAGTGAATCGTCATTTATTCTTGAGGAACACCTGTTGTAGCAGGTACTTCAACTTGGTCAGAAACCTCAGAAGCAGCAGAAACCGAAGTCTTGCTCAAAGCAGAAGAAACAATGCAAAGCACAACAATGATAGCTACGATTGTCCATGTTGCTTTCTCAAGAGCATCAGTCGTCTTGCGAACGCCAAGCATCTGATTACCACTCGAAAAACTCGATGCCAATCCACCACCTTTCGAGTTCTGAATCAATACTGCAGCAATAAGAATTATTGCAAAAAAGACGATTAAAATAGATACCAATACCATATATTATCTACGTTTTATTTGTTATTATTCAAGATTGTTTCCAAATATCTGATTTGGACTGCAAAGTAACGACTTTTTTTTGGATTTTCCAAATTTATTTGCCTTAAAATTTCAAGAGCCTCTGAATATCTTTTTTCCTTTATCAATTTTACGTAATCAACTTTTTCGTTTTCAATATGTTTCGATTGTTCTTCAATGCGTTTTTCACGAAGTTTGCGTGCAAGTTGGCGCAACGATTCATGACGTTCGGCAGTTACACTGTCTGCATGCGAAAAATAATCAGTCGAGACAAGGTTATATTCCGCAGAATCCTGCTTCGGCTTTTTCGAAGTCATGAACAGATAGAAATCCGATCTATTGGATATGCGTATGCCGAGCCTCAGCAGTTCATTTTCAAAATCAAAAGCATCAGAACAATACAAAACACGTAGATAGTGCCAGAGAAAAATCTCGCAATAAGGATATTTTTCGACTAACGACAACCAATCCGAAGCTGTCAGCTTAGAATCAAACGGCGAAGCAAGTGATGCAGATATGTCGTTTTTCGAAAAGTTCATTACCAATTGGCTACTGTTGCGTTGAATATTTGGTCAACTACCTCCTCCACCAATTCTGAAATCAATCCGTCCTGCACATCGTTGAGAGTTGATGATGACGAGAAAGTACGGTATGCACTAAACTGATTTTCAATCTCATCACCGGTCACATTATTAACAAAATGTATTTTCACTGTCAACGTTAGTTTGTTCTCAGAAGCACGATTGTCAGCACCAATAGCAGTTGCAGCGAGCTGATAGCCCGTTATTTCTCCATCGAGTTGCAAGTCACCGCCAGTACGCACGATATTCAGACGCGTCTGTTGAGCGAATTTATTGGCTATGGCATCGTTGAGCTGTATGGTCAGCGGTGTATATACCAATGGTGCGTAGTTAGGGAACTCGCTGATGGTAATTGATTTGGTCTTGGTATAATCTATACTCGCGCCATTGAATTTATAAGAGACAAGGCAGCTCGAGCAAATCATCATAACAAGTGTTGCAAGTAGTGTACGTTTCATTTTTCAAGTCCGTAATCACTTATACGGCGATATAAAGTTCGTTCAGAAATTCCGAGTTCACGTGCTGCGAGACGGCGGTTGTTGCTATATTTTGCAAGTGCCTTGACTATCATATCGCGTTCATGGTCGGGCAATGATAGCGACTCCTCAACGTACTCTTCGACATCAGTTATGTGCGAAGATTCAGGCACATGCTCCTGTTGGATAGGTTTATACTCCTCATCGACATTGGCGAAACTGATATCCTGCGGATGGTACTGTGGGTGTTGCCCTTGAGTGAGTTCGCTTATCACGCGTTTCATCTCGTCCATATCCTTCTTCATATCAAAAAGCACCTTGTAGAGTATCTCACGTTCGTTTGCAAAATTCTCGGACGATTGTTCATGTTTTATGACCGTTGGAAGGTTGCTGTTTTCGCCTTGCGGAAGATATGCCGAAAGAGTGACAGCATCAATCTCGCGCGAAACTTCGACCACCGACAATTGTTCCGCCACATTACGCAACTGCCTGATATTACCACGCCAGTAGCATTTTTTAAGCAACTCCGTAGCTTCAGGTGTCAAGCGCACAGATGGTATATGGTTTTTCTCTGCAAAATCAGTTGCAAATTTACGGAAAAGCAATGGTATATCCTCGCGTCGCTCACGCAAAGGCGGAATAAATACCGAGACTGCGTTCAGTCGGTAATATAGGTCCTCACGGAAACGTCCCTCGCGCACAGCCTGCTCCATATTTACATTTGTTGCAGCGACCACACGCACACTTGTCTTCTGTATCTTGCTCGAACCTACACGGAGAAACTCCCCAGCCTCAAGCACCCTCAGCAGACGGACTTGCGTTGACATAGGCAGTTCGCCCACCTCGTCAAGAAACAAAGTGCCACCATCTGCCTCCTCGAAATACCCCTTATGGTCGGACGTAGCACTGGTGAATGCGCCCTTCTCATGCCCGAACAGTTCTGAATCAATAGTTCCTTCAGGTATTGCTCCGCAGTTAACTGCAAAATAGGGTTTCGTCTTACGCGAGCTGTACTGGTGGATTATTTTTGGGAACACCTCCTTACCTACACCACTCTCCCCTTGAATGAGTACAGCGAGATCAGTAGGCGCCACACGCACTGCCAAATCAATAGCACGATTTAGCACAGGCGAGAGTCCCACAATCGAAAATCGTTGTTTTACTGCTTGTATTTCTTGTTGTTCCATAGTATTTTGTATTCACGTCGCTCGGGATACAAGCGACGTATTTGTTCAAATTTCTCTGGTTCTTTTTTCAATGCGCAACTGTCAGCCATTATGTCGTAACCTTCACGGATAGCTTTCCAATCTGCGGCTATTTGTTTTTGCTCGTTCAGAGGCAAGGGCATAATTGGCTTCAGAGCAAAATATTCTGCCACAGCCTGAACTGCCATTGTAGTGCCGTTCCATTTACCGTCAGCCGAATATCCCGCTATGTGAGGTGTAGCCACAAACGAACGTTGCAACAGTTCTCTATCTACATTTGGCTCACCTTCCCAACAATCCACCGCACAAGCTCCGCCTCGTTTTACCAATTCAATAAAAGCACGTTCATCCACTACCCCGCCCCTTGCGGCATTGAGCACATACCGGGCATGTGGAAAATTATCTGCCATATGGTATGTCGGATATTCACCTTCGCGAGTCAACGGAACATGGAATGTCAATATATCAGCTTTTTGCTGCAATTCATCGAACGTAAAAGTGCCAGCCACATATGGGTCGCAAATCATCACTTCAAGCTCCATACACCTAAGCATTTCCACAACCTTATGTCCTACATTTCCATACCCCACTACACCAACGATAGGGTGCGTAAATTTGCTTTCCGCCATCCATTCTGCTATTGCCGACATCACCCACTGAGCCACAGAACCTGCGTTGCAACCTGGTGCATTGCAGACCTTTATACCACGTTCTGCACAATATTTCAAATCAATATGGTCAGTACCAATTGTGGCTGTAGCAATCATTCTCACCCTGCTGTTGTCCAACAATGCCTTGTTGCATTTCGTACGTGTCCTTATTATCAGTGCATCTGCCTCTGCCACATCCTTACGACTGATGTCTGAGCCATTGATATAACATACATCTGCACAATTTTCGAACACTCCACGAACGAACGGAATGGCATCATCTATGACAATATATGGTTTCATTGTACGTTGTTGTCCAGACATTCTGCACGCGAAGCATAGCCATCAACCGACATGAATGTGATGTTTGTATAATCACCTGTCGATTTCAACTGTTCCACAGAAAGTAGCATTTCAGCCTCGGTACACCACGCATATTCAACGTACTCAAACCCTTTGTAACGATACGAACCTTTCCAACAACGGACATAATCTTTTTTACAGGAGCTGAATGCCAGCACTACCACAGCTGCAACAATCAGCATAATAACCTTCCTTTTCATACCTTGCAAATTTGGGTGCAAAGTTAATGTTTTTTTTCGATATAGCCTAATCCTTCGCAATTTATTTTTCCTCCAATTTTAATATGGCAAGTTCTATAGGTAAGTTCTATTTATTACGATTGTATGTTAAATTCATGTTAAAGACGCACACATAATGCGCAACCAAACGAAATACTGAGTAAATTTGCAAAAATTTTTTGGATATGAAAAGGCACATTATATTTGCAGCTGTCATGCTCATACTCTTCACTGGGTGCATTAGGCGAACCAAAGCCGAACATTCAGCCATAGTCGAGGTGCGCACGATGGTCATCAATAGTTCGCACGATGGCATATCGACGAGTTATATAGGAACTATCAAGCCGAGCAAAGAGAGCAACATCACTTCGCGTCACGAGGGTCGTTTGAAACAGGTGATGGTTCGTCAAGGCGCACATGTCGCCGAGGGGCAAGTGATTGCCATCATTGAATCACAAAGCGTCATCAGTGCCTGCAATGCCGCTCGTGCTTCGCTGTCTGAAGCCGAAGATGCTATGAAACGCGTGAAACGTGTACACGATGCAAATGTAGTATCCGACATGAAAATGGTCGAAATTGAGACCAAACTGCAACAAGCCAAAGCTGCAGCAGCAGCTGCCGAACATGCGCTTGACGAATGCAACATACGTGCTCCTTTTGCTGGTGTGGTCAGCGACATAATCACCGAAACAGGCATTTCAGTCTCGCCTATCGACCGTATTGCCACCATAATCGATATGCACAATGCCGAAATCGAGTTTGCTGTACCTGAAAGCGAAATCAGCAATTTCAACATTGGCGACACGACAACAGCCGAAATCTCCGCCATCGGATACACATGTCAGGCAGTCGTTATCACCAAAGATATGGTCAGTTCGCCACTTTCACACACGTTCATGTGCCGTCTGCGCCCTTTAGTGAGGTCTGATCGCATGATGCCTGGTATGGTCTGCCATATCTATAGCAACAGCAGAACGCAAGCCGACATTATCATTCCTGCCAATGCAATCAAGATGGATAGTCGTGGCAAATACGTTTGGAGTGTCGATAGCGACAACATTGTTTCGAAGAAATACATAACTCTCGGCGAATTTGTAAGCCATGGCGTTATAGTCCTTGAAGGGCTCACAATTGGCGACCGCGTCATCACCGAAGGTATGCAAAAGGTATGCACAGGAATGAAAGTGAACGTACAGTCATGAAACGAAACATTATCCATTCGGCAATAGCCCATAAGAAGGTTGTCTATGTCATTTTATTGGCTCTTATCGCTATAGGCATCATCGGCATTTTCAAGATGAACCGCGATGAGTTCCCGACCTTCCAAATTAAGCAGGGCCTCGTTGCTGCCATCTACCCTGGTGCATCGGCACGCGAGGTCGAGGAGCAGGTGACACGTCCTCTCGAAAAGATACTGTTTTCGTTCCCCGAAGTGTCACGTAGCACCACATATTCATATTCCAAGAATGGCATTTGCTATATTTATGTCGATCTCGTGGTTGACCAGAACCGCAAGGACGAGGTGTGGTCTAAAATCAAGCTTAAGCTCAATCAGGCGAAACTTCAACTGCCTGCAGGGGTGCTTGGTGTAGCTGTCATCGACGATTTCTCGTCCGTGGCAACTATGTTAGTAGCTCTCGAGTCGTCGGACAAGGGATATGTCGAACTCAAGGAATATGCCGACAATCTCGCTCGACGTCTTGAGTCAATTCCCGAACTTGCGTCTGTCAAGATTACGGGTGCTCAGGAGGAGGAGATTGCCATCAATGTTGACTTCAACCGCCTTTCAGCTTATGGTATTGACCCTGCCACACTTATGGCTAACTTCCAGACATCGGGACTTCAAACCATCAGCGGCACTTTCCGTACCTCTACCATCACATCGCCTATCTACATCAACAGCAATCTCGCCAACGAAGGCGAAATTGCCAACCATATCATCTATACCGATCCACAGGGCAATGCGCTTCGCCTTAAGGACATAGCTACTATCGAACGTCGCTATCGCAAGGCTGACGCCATGGTGTCGTTCAATGGCAACGATGCTATCATCCTATCGGTCGAGATGCGCAACGACAACAACATCGTCGAGTTCGGTCGTGAGGTAAACCGCGTGCTCGACGATTTCCGCACCACCCTGCCGCCAAGCGTCACCATGAGCAACATCACCGACCAGCCGCGTGTCGTTGACGACTCTATCCTCTCCTTCCTTCGCGACCTCGTGATTTCTATGCTTGTCGTGATAGCTGTGATGTTGCTGCTTTTCCCTATGCGTTCCGCGCTCATTGCGTCGTCGGGTGTACCTGTCTGCACAGCTATAGCTATTGCCGTAATGTACGTCACACATATCGACCTCAACACGGTGACACTCGCCGCACTGATTGTAGTGCTCGGAATGATTGTCGATGATTCCATAATAACGATGGATGGTTATATGGCGCACCTCAACACTGGTGCCTCACCCGAAGATGCTGCAGCACGCAGCGGCAAAGAGTTGATCATGCCGATGTTCATGGCTACTGCTGCCATATGCACGATGTTCTTTCCTATGACAGGCATTATTTCCGGTTATCTCGGCGATTTCGTCCGACTCTTCCCTTGGGTCATCACCTTTGCCCTTGGTGCCTCGTTGGCATATGCCGTCTTTGTCGTGCCGTCGCTCGAAGTGCGTTTCATCCAGCAATTCAACCCTGCCACACACCGCACATCACGTTTCGAGCGCATACAGCACCACTTCTTCGATGCATTGCAGAAAGGTTACGAGAAAATACAGCAATGGTGCTTCGACCGTCCTATACTCACCATCTCAGCCGGTCTTGCGCTTGTGGCAGTCAGCATAGTGATTTTCCTGAATCTCAACATCCAGATGATGCCTATGGCAGCACGCGATTTCTTCGCTGTCGAGGTCTATCTTGAGCCTAATTCTACAGTTGACGAGACCAAAGCTGTCACCGACTCACTCGAACACATACTCATTGCCGACAAGCGTGTCAAGTCGGTCACCTCGTTCGTCGGCACTTCTGCTCCGCGTTTCAATGCAACATACGCTCCTGTCGTCCCTCAGCCTTCGTTTGCACAGATGATAGTGAACACCCACTCGAAACGTGCCACCAATGCCATGCTGCGTGAATATCAGAACACCGAGAACAACATCTTCCCTAATGCTGTGATACGCTACAAGCAGATGGACTATCAAGCCACACCCCAACCGCTCGTCGTGAATATCTCGGGAGCTTCGACCGAGGAGATGAAATGGGTGGCTGACTCTATCCGCGACTATATGCTGACGATGGACGATATGTTGCAATGCGTCCGCAGCACAGCCGACGGCTGCATCACATCAGTGGGCATAGACCTCGACCCTGACGAGTCTGCACGTCTCGGCATCAACCGCACAATGCTCTCGCTATTCCTGAACAACTCGCTGAACGGCATCACCGTCACAACTCTCTACGAAGGCGACGAGCGCATACCTGTTGTATTGTATAATAATGAGATAACCGACTCATCGTCGTACGACGTCATAGGCAATCAGATTGTTCCTACGATGCTGCCGCCTGTCAAAGTACCTCTGCGTAGCGTTGCGTCGGTAGCACCAAAGATTGATGCCGAGCAATATTACCGCAATGCGGGAATTGAGACCATAGCAGTAGGTGCCGACCTGAAATACGGGCAGAGCCACCCTGCAGCCATGAAACGTCTGAACCAATACATTGATACGCATATCCGCCCGATACTGCCGTCCGACATCACCATCAAACCTGCCGGACTTGCTTCAATCAACGACAATGTGATACCCGAAATCATACTCTCGTTCATAGCAGCCGTCGCTGTGCTCTTCCTCTTTCTGCTCTTCCATTTCAAGAAGGTGTCGCTCTCTGTGCTGACCATGTTGCTCTCGACGCTCTGCCTCTTCGGGGCATTCCTCGGTCTTTGGCTCTTCGACCTCGATTTCGGACTCACCTCAGTGCTTGGACTGATATCGCTTGTCGGAATCATTGTGCGTAATGGTATCATTATGTTCGAATATGCCGAAGAACTGCGTGTCAACGAAGGCATGGACGCTCGGACAGCTGCCATGCTCGCAGGTCAGCGACGTATGCGACCTATCTTCCTCACCTCCTGCACCACTGCCCTTGGTGTCATTCCTATGATTATCGCCGGCGAACTGCTCTGGATGCCTATGGGTGTCGTGATATGCTTCGGCACTATGCTGTCAATCGTTATGGTAGTGCTTCTGATGCCTGTATCGTATTGGATGATTTATCGTCTTAAAGAACGTGGAAATAAAAAATAACATTCTCTTTGCCGTTCTGCAAAAATATCGTACCCTTGCCACCGCTTTTCTTAGACACAATTAAAAACTATTTAATATGAAAAAAATTGCATTAGTAATGATTGCATTTTCCATGCTTTTAGCTATGGGATGCGAATCCGAAAAACAGACTGAGGAGGCTCCTGCCGTGGACCCTATGCAGCAGAAGGTTGACGAGTATGCTGA
>JAKSNU010000049.1 GCA_024399535.1 Paludibacteraceae bacterium | reverse complement strand
GATGCAACAAGAAGAAGCACCATAGCCATCATAAAAAATGATAATTTTTTCATATTAAATAAATTTAAAAAGTGAATAGTCATAAACAACGCTGCAAAGTTAGTGTTTTTTTTTTGAAATAAAAGCATTTTGTCAAGAAAAATTTTTAATAAAATTCCACTTAATATGCGAAGTTATTGCCCGATGACAATTTTATGTGCGGAGTCGTTGAATTTTATTATATAAATACCTGGAATATATATTGTTAACGATTTGTTGTTTCCTTGATATACGAGACGACCTGCTGCGTCAAACAATGAATAGTAATCTATGTTTTCGTCATCTAAGTACAAAATATTGCCTTCTGTATGGATTTTGTGACTTGGCAGAACGGCATTTTCAGCTGCAGTGATTGCATTTCCACGGTAGTTTATATTGATTTCTGTTCCATGAAACGAAATCAGTGTGCCGGAAATTGCAGTTGTTCCGTCCCTATAGTTTGTTATTGTAAGCGAGCCATCGACGAAGAAATACAGGCTGTCGGTCGTTATGCTTTGGTTGGCAACAGATGCGAGGTACGGAGGGTAGAGCGTCCCATCCCGAAATCCACGGCTGTGCCAAATGACACCTGGTGTGTCGTCATCGTTCTCGTGGCTTACGTTCATTGTCGAATAAATATTGCCGTCCGCAGGAATATTTCCGCCTATGTGGATGATGAGGTTGTTGGTGTAATCTTCGAGGTAAATGTCAAATTCGTCGTATTCCGGAAACTGATATATCTCGCAGTTATCAGCAACGAAATCTACGGTTGATTCTTCAATAGATTCGAGCATATAGGGAATTGTGTCGTGATGGAATGTTTGAATGGCACCAGTATATTGTAGGTTGTACAAGTTGTTGTCGGATGCGCGGAAATGCATCGAAATCGTGCAGTTGTCGGCATTGCCGGATACTGTGATTGAACCAGAGTCGAGGAAGCAGATTCCGCGAGAATTTCCGTTCACGACAGGGACGATGTACGAACCATAGTAAAGGTCAGTTTTATAGCCAGCGAGAATTGACTTTGGCGCTCCGGAGAGGTTGATTTCGTATTCGCCGGCAGATGGGAAATATCGGTTGTCCACCTCGTCGGAGATGAGATGAAGGTAAACATATCCGCCATTGTAGTCGTCGGTGGCGTAGGAGAAGTAATAGATGAGTTCTTCGCCAGGACCTGAAAGCTCAGAACTATCGTTATAAGTGCCTGGAGCAGCGAGCGTAAGGGCTATTGGTGTCTCGGATTGAGAAAAGGAATTGAATGTAAAGATAATCAGAGAGATAAGTAAAAGTTTGATTTTTTTCATATTGAGTAAGAATAAAACAATGGGATATGGATATCACACCATATCCCATTATGAATAAAAAAATTATTTATATTGCTGGCAGTGCTCGCCATTGAGGACGCGAAGTCCGTTAGAAGCGAGAGCTCCGAGTTCATCTTCGCCAGGGTAAGCCTTGACAGGGGCGATGAACTGAACCATGTCAGTTATATATTTTACGAAATATTCGTTGTAGGCGATACCACCAGTAATCAGAATAGCATCAACTTTGCCGTTCATTACTACTGACATTGCACCGATTTCCTTAGCTACGTTATATGCCATGGCATTGAATACGAGCATTGCTTTCTCGTCGCCTTTCTTTGCCATTTCGTGTACGGCACGTGCGTCGTTGACACCCATAAGTGCCATGAGACCGCCTTTGCCAACGAGTTTCTTCTTCATCTCGTCGTGGGTGAATTTGCCTGAGTAGCAGAGGTCAACCAATTCACGTGCTGGCAGGGTACCTGTACGTTCCGGAGTGAAAGGACCATTGCCTCCGAGGGCATTGTTCGTATCAATGATACGACCCTGACAATGAGCACTCACCGAGATACCACCACCGAGGTGAGCTACAACAACGTTGACAGTCTCGTATGGTTTGCCAACCTCTTCAGCATAGCGGCGAGCAATAGCTTTCTGGTTGAGAGCATGGAGGATAGAACGTTTTGGAAGTTCTGGACAACCAGTGATGCGGGCAATGTCGTTGAGTTCGTCAACAACTACAGGGTCAGCGATGATGGCCTTGCATCCGCAAGCGCGTGCGATGTCAATACCAATCAAAGCACCGAGGTTGCACGCATGTTCGCCATATTTGGCAACTCTGAGTTCGTCGAGCATCTGGTCGTTAACCTCGATAGCACCTGACTCAACTGGGTGAAGCAAACCTCCACGACCTACGACAATATCGAACTTAGGTTCAATATTCTCGGCAGCAAGTGCGTTGAGAATGGTTGATTTGCGGAATTCGTACTGCGAAGCAACGTTTGGATAAGGAGCGAGCTCTTCAGCCTGATGACGCAGAGTCTGCTCGAAAACACATTTTTCGTCGTGATATACAGCGAACTTGGTAGATGTGGAACCAGGATTTATAACAAGAATCTTCTTCATAATCACATTGTTTTAATATTAAGATTAAGCCATAATAGCAGCCATACAGATGCTATAGAATTTACACTCTGCCGAGTCAGAACGCGAGTTGAGTACAACAGGTTTCTCAGTACCTTGGAGCATACCAGCCATACCTGCACCACCGAACGATACGAGACCTTTGTAGAAGCAGTTAGCTGATTGGAAATCAGGGAACATGAGGACATCAGCCTCGCCCAATATTGGAGTAGGTACACCTTTGATTGCACCACGCTCTTTGTCCATAGCGATGAAAACGTCCATTGGACCATCAATAATGCAAGGACCGAAAGTCTCAGGTTCGTTTTTCCAAAGTTCAATGATGTCAAGATAGTCCTGCATGAAGGCGATTTTTGGATTAGCCTTCTCTGTAGCGTGCAGGAGGGCAACGTTAGGTTTCTCTACACCAAAGCGACGTGCAGTGTTGAGGGCATATTTTATCATCTCGATACGCTGTTCCTTGGTAGGAGCAGGGATGACAGCAGGGTCGGTGAAGAATGCAAGTTTGTGGTATCCAGGGATGTTGAGGATAGAGTTGTAGGTGAGTACACGACCTTTAGGGAGAATGCCATGCTCCTTGTTGAGAATGACGCGAAGGATGACGTCAGTATTGACAAGACCTTTCATTAGGATGTCGCATTCGCCTTCTTTGACCATACGAACTGCCTCAACGCAAGCCTCCTGAGGGTCTTTTACATCAACGACATGAGCAAGCGCAATGTTTTTCTGACCTTTGAGCTTCTCGTTGATGATTGTTGCATCTCCGACAAGATAAGCCTCGACAATACCTTCATCGACAGCGTGCATAGTAGCTTCGATAGAGTGGTCATCTACTGGGTTGGCAACAGCCATACGTTTGCGACCACCATTCTTTCCTGATTTAATGTAATCGGAAAGTTCTTGAAATGATTTAATTGCAGCCATAATAAATATATATTTATAATTTGTAATTTATTCGTCAAAATTCAATTCTGTCTGTGTGTTGTGTGATTCGATTGTCACTCCGTCAATGACAGAAGTTGTTGTTTCATTTGTCTCTTCCTTGCTTTCAGGGACGTGCGTTGGTTCCAATTCCTCGACAGATGTGACACTGAAATTTGAGAGACGTTTGCCGCGTGCTTTGAATGATTTTATACCGATAAAATCGGATGCCTCGATTTCGATAGCCTCGCGAGGTTTGTCGGATTGGTCAAGATTGACGCGGAGGTGCGGATAAGGGGTGTCGGTGAGCAGAAGTAGCCGGCTTTCAGCCTCAGTGGCAAGAAAGGAGGTGCGGCATTTGACCTGCTCAAGAGGGAAACGTTTGAGGTAGGCAAAGCCTTGATCTCCATCAAAAAGAGCCGCAGTCCATATTTTGTCAGCCTCGAATTTCTCGATACGTTCAATGTCGTCGGAATAGTGGTTGTTGAGGTCAAATGATGTGATTTCGTATTCTCCGTTTTTATAAATTACGAGAATCTGGTCGTCACCTTCGAAATTGCCGAGATAAACGCCGTGGCGGTCAGTGTTCAGGCGGAGGATGTCAGGGTCGAAGAAAATGTCGGTTCCTCCAAGGGTAGAAACACCTTCCTGTTTCAATTCAATGCTTGCTACTTCGTATTTTGCAAGGATATTGCCCATCGAATCTTTGCCTTTGATTGCAATCTCTGAGAAATCTTTGTCGAAAGCGAGGACACGAAGTTTGCTGACGTTTGATTTTAATTTGATACGGATTATCTCTGCTTCGCCGTTAGGGTTCGCTGTGAAATAACGGACGAGTGATCCTGGTTTGCCTTGGGTGAGGTTGTATTCTTTGTCGCGGATGACACCAGTCACTGCAAAACGTTTGATGTAAGTTTTGCCACCTTTGCCATCACGATAGCACACATTATATATTGTACGTTGGTCGTTGCGAACAAAAACGGCTATATGGATGACATCCTTGCCTACGAAAATTTTGTCGGCAATACGAACGATTTTGTATCTGCCATCTCGGTAGAAAAGTATGATATCGTCTATGTTGGAACAATTGCATACAAATTCGTTGTTGTCATCTTTTTTGAGACCAATGCCTATGAAACCATCTGTACGATTTATATATAGACGTTCGTTTGCTTCTGCTACTTTGGCAGCTTGGATTGTTTCGAAATTACGGAGTTCGGTGCGGCGAGGATAAAGCGAAGCATATTTTTCTTTCAGATGGGTGAACCAATCAATTGCATATTCAACGAGGTGTGCAAGATTGTTTTCAATTTCCTTCAACTTGTTTTGCAACTGACGTATCTTCTCATCGTTTTCGTCAACATTGAAACGAATAATCCTACGCATACGCAACTCGAGTAGGTGCTCAATATCTTCCTGACGGATTTCACGAATGAACTGTTTGAGGAAAGGTTTGAGACGTTTCGTGATATGAGCTATTGCTATTTCGTTGGATTTTGCATTTTCGAATTCTTTGTCTTTATATACTCGTTCCTCAAATATGAACCATCGTTCGAGCGATGAGAGTTGAAGTTGGTCAATCAGTTCATCGCGAGCTATTTCAAGTTCGCGTCGTAGGAGCTCCTTTGTACGTTCGGTATTTCGGCGAAGCACGTCGCTCACCGAGAGGAACTCTGGGCGGTGGTTGTCAACCACACAGCAATTGGGCGAGTAGCTGACTTGGCATTTCGAGAATGCGTAGAGAGCATCAATGGCCTTGTCGGACGATGTTTTAGGCTCAAGTGCGACAACCACTTCTACATGCTCGGCGGTGAGGTCATCGACTTTGCGGATGTTTAATTTCCCTTTTTCCTTGGCTTTGACAATTGAGTCGATCAGGTCGTCAGTGGTGACTCCGTATGGGACTTCGACTATTTTAAGCGTTTTGTTGTCAATTTTTTCAATGCGAGCGCGGATAGTCAGTCTGCCCCCGCGACGGCCGTCTTCGTATTTAGAAACATCCAACATTCCGCCAGTGGGGAAGTCAGGAAAAATCTGGAAAGATTCGTCTTTCAGACAAGCGATCGAAGCATCGCACAATTCGGAGAAATTGTGAGGAAGGATTTTGGTGTTCAGACCAGTACCAATACCTTCAGAACCCTGGGCAAGGAGGAGTGGAAATTTTACAGGTAACGAGATTGGCTCTTTGTTGCGACCATCGTATGAGGGTTTCCATTCGGTTGTTTTAGGGTTGAATACTGCTTCGAGGGCAAACTTCGAGAGACGAGCTTCAATATAACGTGCGGCAGCTGCAGCATCGCCTGTGAGGATGTTTCCCCAGTTTCCTTGGGTGTCAATGAGAATGTTTTTCTGACCGAGATTGACGAGAGCATCGGTAATCGAAGCATCACCATGTGGATGATACTGCATAGTATGTCCGACAATGTTTGCTACTTTGTTATATCGGCCGTCTTCTTTCTCACGCATTGCGTGCAGCACACGACGTTGCACAGGCTTCAGCCCATCGTCCAAGTGAGGAATGGCACGGTCGAGGTTGGTGTAGGAGGCATAGTCGAGAAAATAGTTCCGGAACATTCCGCTAAGGTGGAAATGCTCTTCTTCGTCTGTATTCAATTGGTGGCTCATAGGTTGAAATGAATCACAAGGTAAGTTCATAAATAATGTCTAATGAGATCGAGAATGGCGAGGTGATGAAGGTGTATAAAATTGGTGCTGCAAAGTTAATAATTTTTTTTGATATGGAGGTGTATTATCCAATTTTTTTTATTAACTTTGCAGCGTTTTTCAAGAGAAAAATAAAAAGCCTCTTTTTGGGAGAGGCTTTAATGGTGATTTCGGCGGGATTCGAACCCGCGGCCCACAGCTTAGAAGGCTGTTGCTCTATCCAGCTGAGCTACGAAACCATCGTGACGATTTTTCGAAGTGCAAAGGTAGTAATTTTTTGTGATATAAAGCATAATTTAGGGAAATAATTTTTATAATATGTGTAAAAGATTGATAATTCGTTTGTTATGTGTGGTTTTTGGCTTGTTTTTGTTATGCGGTTGCGAGCAGGCGACGTCGTATTCCAAGCAACTTGAGGAGGAAGAAAGGCTCATTGACCAATGGTTGAAGCGAAATAACATAACATTATTGAAGGAATTTCCACAGGATTCTCTGTTCCAAAATAACGAGATGTATTATTTCGAGGAGAGTATATATTATCAGTTATTAGAGAAAGGAACGGGGGATGATATGCAGGCTGGGGATGTCATTGTGCTTAGGTATCGTTGCAGCACGTTGGACGAAAATGCGATTGTCGAGGACTATTGGACGACTCAAGACCGACCATATCCAAACGAAATAGTCTATGGAAGTTTGGTAAATTCGTGCAAGGGTTGGAATAAGGCATTCGAGTTGATGAGAAAATCGGGCGCACATGCGCGGATAATTGTACCTTCGAAACAGGGTTTTGACGATTCGCAAGTCATTCCGTATGTCTATGAAATGCAGATAAAAGTTCTGCCTAAATGAATAATAAAATAAATAAGAATATGTCATTAGTAAAATCAATCTCAGGAATCAGGGGCACAATAGGTGGCCCAGTGGGCGATGGACTTTCGCCAGTCGATATTGTGAAATTCACTACAGGTTATGCGTTTTGGTTGAAGAAATACAGAGGGAAGAACAATTGTAAAGTTGTTGTAGGGCGTGACGCACGTTTGTCTGGCCCGATGGTCAGTCGGATAGTGATTGGCACATTGATGGGGTGCGGATGTGATGTCGTGAATATTGGTTTGGCAACTACTCCGACTACAGAACTCGCTGTGACAATGGAGGGTGCAGATGGCGGAATAATAATCACCGCAAGTCATAATCCAAAACATTGGAATGCTTTGAAACTGTTGAACGAGAGAGGTGAATTCCTTAGTAAGAATGAGGGAGAGGAGATGCTCGAAATGAGCGAAAAGGGCGATGTGGTTTATACAGAAGTCGATGAATTGGGCGTTTGCGAGGAAAAAAATGATTATATTCAAAAGCATATAGATGCTGTGCTGAAATTGAAACTCGTTGATGTCGAGGCAATACGCAAGGCGAATTTCAAAGTGGCTATTGATTGCGTCAATTCTGTTGGCGGAATAGCAATTCCGGCACTGCTCAAAGCTCTTGGAGTTGAGCAGGTGGAATGTCTGAACTGTGATCCTACTGGACGTTTTGCGCATAACCCAGAACCACTGCCTGAACATCTGACTGAAATAGCTGAGCATATCAGAAAGAACAAGGCAGATGTCGGTTTTGTGGTTGACCCAGATGTCGATAGGTTGGCTCTCATTCAGGAGACTGGCGATATGTTCGGTGAGGAATATACTTTGGTCTCGGTTGCTGATTACGTATTACGGAATACTCCTGGAAATACCGTCTCAAATCTCAGTTCAACAAGGGCATTGGCTGACGTTACACACGCACATGGTGGCGAATATAATGCTGCTGCTGTCGGTGAGGTGAATGTCGTTGAAAAGATGAAGGCTACAAATGCCATCATCGGAGGAGAGGGGAATGGTGGAGTTATTTATCCAGAATGTCACTATGGCCGTGATGCACTGGTAGGAATAGCGTTGTTCTTGACAAACCTTGCAAAAACTGGCAAAAAAGTCTCTGAACTCAGAGCTTCATATCCTAACTATTGTATTTCAAAAAACAGAATAGAACTCAAACCTAACATGGATACTGATGGTATCTTTGCCGTTATCAAAGGTTGTTACAAACAGTTCAAGATTACCGATATTGACGGAGTTAAGATAGATTTCCCTCAGGGTTGGGTTCATTTGCGTAAATCAAATACCGAGCCTATAATTCGTGTTTATTCCGAGGCAGCGACTATGGAGCAGGCGCAGAATTTTGCACATGCAATCATGGATGAAATAAAGAGAATCGCTAACTTATGAAAATTGCAATTTTCACTGGTTCGTTCGATCCGTTTACTATCGGACATAAAGATGTGGTTGATCGGGCATTGTCTATTTTTGATAAAGTGGTTATAGCTTTCGGAGTGAATTTGCAAAAGGAACCATTTATGCCAATCGAGGAGCGGATGGAGCGTGTCAGGAAAGTATATGATGGAGATGAGCGTGTCGAAGTGACTTCATATCAGGGATTGACCATTGATTTGGCGAAACGGTATAATACACATTATATAATTAAAGGGGTGCGCAATGCTGTGGATTTCGAGTACGAAAGGAATATGGCGGAGATAAATAGACGGTTGGGCGGATTGGAAACTGTGCTTTTGTTTGCCAATGACGAGAAGGCTCATGTGTCGTCGTCGTTGGTGCGTGAACTTGTCAGATTCGGTAAACCGGCAGATGAATATATAGTTTAATCCTTAGAATAGTATGGAATCAAAAAGCAAAATATGGATAATTGCATTAGTGGCGGCAGTAGTTATTGTCGCGTTGGCAGTTATTGTTTTTATGCAGTCAAGAAAGATTGCAGAGAAAGATGAAGAGATGGCTGAGATGACCGAGCAGATGGAATATGAAAAAGAACAACTTGTGCGGGAATATGAGGATGTGGCGGTCGAGATAGAGGGCATTTCGTATAAGGTGAATAATGATTCGTTGTTGCAGGCCATCAATAGGGAACAACGTAGAATACAAGATCTTATGGAAGAACTGCGAACAGTGAAGGCAACGAATGCTAAAAGGATTTCGCAGTTGAAATCGGAATTGTCATCAGTGAGGAAGGTGTTGGCATATTATGTGGCTCAAGTGGATTCGCTGTCACGTGAAAATCAGGTGCTTGCCGAGAAAAATGCTGAACTCGGGACTAAATACGAGGCTGCAACATCCGAAGTTCAAACCTTGACCGAGGAGAAGGAAGTGTTGCAAGGACAGGTGGCTATTGCGTCGCAACTTGAGGCGCGTGACATTCAGGTTGAAATGCAAACCAAGAGAGGAGGAAAGGCGCATTATGTGAAAAAAGTGGCAATAATCAAGGTGTCGTATTCGATTTTGAAGAACAATACTGCAAAGTCTGGAAATAAGACTGCATATCTTAGAATAACCAAGCCTGACGGTCAGGTGTTGTATAAAGCCGAGACTGACAAGTTCGAATTTGAGAATAAAAAGATACTATATTCTGCAAAAAAGAACTTTGAATATTCAGGCAAGGAGATGCAAGATTGCATGTATTATACGGTAACTGAGACGCTGACTAAAGGCGAATATTCGTTCGAATTGTTCGTAGATGGGCATATAATTGGGCGAAAAGAGATTGAAATGAAGAAATAAACGACTGATTTTCAATGTATAAATAAAAACTATAAAAAAGTTGTTGAAAAATTTGGCGGCTGACGGAAAAAGTCGTACCTTTGCAGTCGCAAAAGTGGGGAGAAAATGGCCTATTCGTCTATCGGTTAGGACGCAAGATTTTCATTCTTGAAAGGGCAGTTCGATTCTGCCATAGGCTACTCGTTTATTGTTAGTACCAA
>JAKSNU010000048.1 GCA_024399535.1 Paludibacteraceae bacterium | reverse complement strand
TCTTGAAAGGGCAGTTCGATTCTGCCATAGGCTACTCGTTTATTGTTAGTACCAAGAACAATTTGTTTGATTTTCGTTTCTCTTTCCTCTCGGGAAACGATAATTTAAAAAAAAAGTTAATTAAGATGGCTAATCACAAATCATCAATTAAGCGTATTCGTGAAACAGAAAAACGTCGTTTGCACAATCGTTTTTATGCTAAAGTAACTCGTAGTGCTGTGAAAAAGCTCCGTATGAGCAATGATAAGGCTGAAGCTACAGCATTGCTTCCAAAGGTTGCTTCGATGTTGGATCGTCTCGCTAAACGTGGTGTTATTCATAAAAACAAAGCTGCTAACTTGAAGTCGAAGTTGACTAAGGGTGTTAACAAAATGGCTTGATTTTAGAGAATAAACAGAATAAAAAAGGAACCGCTCGAATTGCGGTTCCTTTTTTTCATTAAACGTTTATGTTGAAATCATCGTTTGACCGCGAGAAAGGGAAACGAGTGCGGACGTGTTGCAACATTTCCAGGTCAATGTCGATTGAGCGTATGCCAGATTCGAAATCTGGAATTGGCTCTGTGAGGAGCTTGCCTCGAGGATCAATTATTGCAGAGTGTCCGTTATGCTCGATTTTGTATGAGTCAGTCCCGACGGCATTTACAGCGGCAACGTATGCCTGGTTTTCAATTGCTCGGGCTACGGTCAGTGCATCCCATGCGTCAATGCGGGCTTTAGGCCAGTTGGCAGTATATATCAGGACGTCGTAGTCGTTTCCCGATTTGTTACGGCTCCAAACTGGAAATCTCAGATCGAAGCAAATCAAGAGACGGAAACGTACTCCGCGGAAAGTGATGTCAAGCAGTTTGTCGCCGGCAGCAAAATATTTCTGTTCGTCGCCAATGAAAAGGTGGCGTTTGTCAGCAAAACTGATTGTGCCATCAGGGCAGCAGAAAAATCCACGGTTATACGATTTGCCGTTTTCGGCAGCCATAAATGATGATGCAATGGCAAAATTGCCTTCGCTGGACCATTGCTTTATGAGCGAAATTGCCTCTCCTTCAGTCGATTCTGCCTGTTCTGGATGGTCAACCGAGAATCCTGTTGAGAACATTTCTGGCAGTATGACTAAGTCGGTTTTGCCATACAATGATTTGACGTTATTGCCAAAAGTGCGAAGATTGGCGGCTTTGTCGCCCCAAACGATTTCTTGTTGGATAATTGTAATATTCATAATGATAAAAGTTTACAAACCTGCGATGCTTCTATAGTGTCGTGAACCCGTAGAATGTTGGCTCCATTCATGACAGCTACAGTGTTCAAGACTGTCGTGCCATTCAGTGCATTTTCGGGTGTCGTGTCAAGAACTTTGTATATCATTGATTTGCGAGATAATCCTGCGAGAATCGGCAAACCGAAACATTGGAGTACGTTGAGATTTCGAAGCATTACATAATTCTGATGTATGGTTTTCTTGAACCCGAAGTTAGGGTCAATGATGATATCGCTATTGAATCCTCTGTTTCGGAGAAGCTCTATCTTCTCTGAAAAGAATTTTAGGACTGATGAAATGAAAATGTCATCAGGAGTGTCGTCAGGAATGGGCTCTTTGGGATAATGACCGAGAATATATGGGCGTTGTAGCGAGACGACAGTGTCGAGCATATTATTATCTAATGAGAAGGCGGAAATGTCGTTGATGATTGAGCAGTTGAAATCGGAAATGGCGGTTTCAGCAACCGAAGCACGGAAAGTGTCGATTGAGATAGGTATGTCGCCGAAATGTTTGCGAATCAGACTGAGGGCATTCGAAACACGATCCAGTTCCTCTTCTGCTGAAACCAGAGTTGAATCGGGACGTGTGGAACATGCACCAAGGTCTATGAACGAAGCACCATTTTGTAGTGCAAATTCGATGTTTTGGATGAGAATTTCCGGGGTTTCAGCACGTGATTTGCTGAAAAAAGAGTCGGGAGTGGCATTTATGACAGCCATAACCAAAGGCGATGAGAGGTCGAAAATTCGTCCATCTATAATTATATTTTTCATTGTTGATTGATATGGTGGTATTGCTTATTCAATATGTAATAACGTGAAATATAATTTATTACACAATATGTAAATATGGATTATTGTCAAGTGCAAAGGTAGTGATTTTTTTGGAAAGGTGGTATGAAAAAATGGCTGATATGATGTTTTTTTTATATTTTCAAAAAAAAACAAGAAAAAGTGCTTGTAATTCAATATTTATGTGTAACTTTGTGGCGGTTTAGCATGTGCTGTTGAGCGAAGATGTAAAATAGTAATAATTAACAATATGAGAACAATTTCAAAAGTTTTGGTGTTAGGAATTGCATTGATGTCGATGGTATTTACGTCGTGCAACCGAAATTCCATGTACACTCAGTCGGAGAAGACCGGATGGCAGTATAATAAGCCAAATCGTGGTTATTTCAACGTGAATACTCAGTATCATGGCAAATGTCCTGATGGAATGATTTACATACAGCAGGCTACATCGGTTAGGGGTCAGAATTCGGAAATGTTGTCGATGAACCAGAATAATCCAAAGTTGAGAGTGGCTGCATCAGGTTTCTTTATGGATGAATATGAGGTTACAAACTTGAACTGGAGAGAATATGTACAGTGGTTGTCGATCGTTTGGAAGCATGTGCCTGCAAAGATTGTCAGGGCGTTGCCTGATGAAACCGTATGGCGTAGCGAGATGTCGTACAACGAGCCATATGTTGAGAATTATTATTCTCATGTGGCTTATGCGTTCTACCCAGTAGTCGGAGTGTCTTGGAAACAGGCAACTGATTATTGCGAATGGCGTACTGACCGAATAAATGAGAATGAACTCATTTCGAGAGGAATTATACCATTCAAACCATTGGAATTGTGCAATGTCCAGTTGATGGAACATACTAATCCTGATTCTGCATACAAGTATGTGTTCTCGACCAAGAGAGCTCGCGATTATGTGGCATATGTGAATAGCGATGTGTTCATCAATGAAATCGAGGATTTGATAGAGAAAGCTAACGAGTTGGCTCAGACTGAGGCTACTATTTATGGATATGAGGATGCTGAAATTGAGATAGCTGGTTCTGATTTCGATTGGGATGTTAACTATGCTTATGATTCGAATGGCGATGGCGTCGTTGACCCAGACGAATGGAAGGTCGCATTGGATGGCGCGCTTTATGACTCTGAAATCAGACTCCCAACTGAAATGGAGTGGGAATATGCTGCTGCTGGTGTAGTGACGGCAGATGGTATTTATCAGGAAATGAATACCTATCCTTGGAAGGGCGACCAGTTGCGTTCGTTGAACGACAAGAAGACCAGAGGCGAGTTCTATGCTAACTTTATGAGAGGTAGAGGTGACCCTATCGGTATCCAGATAAACAACTCATTGACAGTGCCTGTCCATTTCTTCTTGCCAAATAGTTTTGGTTTGTATAATATGGCGGGTAACGTCAACGAATGGGTGAAGGATGTATATCGTTCGGTAACTTCGGGTCAGGATGATGTCAATTCATATCGTGGTAATGAGTTTGAGTCGGATTCTGTATATGCAAACAGAATGCTTGATAAGCATTTCTCGTACTTGAGCCCAATGGATAGGGATTCAATGAGAAAGGTTTTGATTGCTGAACGTGGTATTACTAAGACTGGTGGCGACTATCGTGATTTCCAAGATGGCGATAAGGAGTCGGCATTGCAGGATTCTGTTTTGGTATATATTGATGCTTCACCACTCGAAAAGGCAAATATGATTACCAATACGAACAGAGTATATAAAGGTGGTGGTTGGAACGACCGTGCAATGTGGTTGAATCCTTCGCAGCGTCGTTACCTGGATGAGTCAAGAAGCGCAAACAATATTGGTTTCCGTTGTGTAATGAGTGCTGTTGGTGGCAATGAGCACGACCGTGAGTTGTATCATCGTTAAAAAAATAGTGCCCTTCTATTGGGTGAAATAAACATAAAGGGGGGGCGTAGATGCCCCCTTTCTTATAAAAATCAAGACAGGTTCTGTTTTTTTGTCATGTCAGGACGTTTCGAAAGTAGAACTTGATTCAAGAATAGACAATAATTAAAAAAGAGATATGGAAAAGATAGAAAGAACTATAATCGTTGATTTGCTGAAGAGAACGGATTATGGTCAGAAAGTCAATGTCAAAGGATGGGTTAGAACTCGTCGTGGAAACAAAAATGTGAATTTCATTGCTTTGAACGATGGTTCTACTATAAATAATGTGCAGATAGTCGTTGATGTTGCGAAATTCAGTGACGAGACGCTCAAACCGATAACTACCGGGGCAAGTCTTTCGGTGAATGGCACATTGGTTCAATCAATGGGTAAGGGACAGACGGTTGAGATTCAGGCAGACGAAATATTGGTATATGGAACGGCAGATGTGGAAACATACCCTTTGCAGAAGAAAGGGCATACTTTGGAGTATTTGCGTGAAATCGCGCATCTGCGTCTCAGAACCAATACGTTCGGGGCTGTTTTCAGAGTGCGTCACAATATGGCAATGGCGATACACACATATTTTCATGAAAGAGGGTATTTCTATTTCCATACTCCATTGATTACCGGTTCAGATTGCGAAGGTGCAGGGCAGATGTTCCAGGTTACGACAAAAAACCTTTACAATCTTAAGAAAGACGATGCAGGTAAGATAGATTATAGCGACGACTTTTTCGGCAAATCTGTTTCTCTGACGGTATCTGGACAATTGGAAGGCGAACTGGCTGCTACGTCTTTGGGCAAGATATATACATTTGGACCTACATTCAGGGCAGAAAATTCGAATACTCCACGTCATCTTGCCGAGTTCTGGATGATAGAACCTGAGGTGGCGTTCAACGAGTTGGAAGACAACATGACGTTGGCACAGGATTTCATTCAATATTGTGTAAGGTGGGCATTGGAAAAGTGTACGGATGATATTGAGTTCCTTGCCAAAATGTATGACAACGACCTCATTGAACGTCTGAAATTTGTGGTTGACAATGACTTCAAACGCCTGACCTATACTGAAGGTATTGAAATTCTGAAGGAGGCAATAAAGAATGGACATAAATTTGAGTTCCCAGTGGATTGGGGTACTGACCTTCAGTCAGAGCACGAACGCTATCTTGTTGAGGAATATTTCAAACGTCCAGTGATTCTGATTGATTATCCGAAGGAGATTAAATCGTTCTATATGAAGCAGAACGATGACGGGAAGACGGTTAGGGCTATGGATGTTCTGTTCCCTAAAATCGGCGAGATTATAGGAGGTTCCGAACGTGAGGAGAATTATGATAAGTTGGCTGAACGCGCAAAAGCCATGGGCGTTCCTGACAAGGATATTTGGTGGTATTTGGATACACGGCGTTTTGGCACAGTGCCACACAGCGGTTTTGGATTAGGTTTCGAACGCCTTATGCTGTTTGTGACTGGAATGCAGAATATTAGGGATGTGATACCATTCCCTCGTACCCCAAATAATTGCGAGTTTTGATGGATTATGCTGAGTTGTTGAATCCTACACAGTTAGAGGCTGTCGAGCATGTCGATGGAGCCTCAGTGATTGTGGCAGGTGCTGGTTCGGGAAAGACACGGGTGTTAACGTACAAGATAGCTTATATGATTGAGCAGGGGATACCTGCCGACAGCATTATGGCGTTGACATTCACCAACAAGGCTGCGAATGAGATGCGTGACCGTATAACGAAAGTAGTTGGAGTGGGACAGAGCCGTCCGATATGGATGGGCACGTTCCACTCCATTTTTTCGCGGATACTTAGGATAGAGGCTGAATTATTAGGTTTTTCTCCGCACTTTACGATTTATGATTCTGCCGACTCAAAGTCGCTTGTGAAAAGCGTTATCAAGGAGTTGGGGCTTGACGACAAGGTATATAAGCCAAGTGTCGTCCAAAACAGGATATCTGGCGCAAAGAACTGTCTGATAACGGCTGATGCCTATCGTGCAAATCGTGAGCTGAGAAAGGAGGACAGTCACCATAATATGGAGTCAATCTGCCAGATATATGCACGTTATCAGCAGAAGTTGGAGCAATCGAATGCAATGGATTTCGACGATTTGCTGATGCGTACGGCTGTCCTGTTCGTACAACACCCCGAGGTATTGGAGAAGTATCAGAATCGTTTTCAGTATATTTTGGTTGACGAGTATCAAGATACCAACAAGGTGCAACATCAGATAGTTATGATGCTTGCCAAGAAACATGGCAATGTATGTGTGGTCGGAGATGATGCACAGAGCATTTATTCATTCCGTGGAGCTGAGATTGAGAATATATTATCGTTCAGAACCCATTTCGACGATTGCAAGGTATTCAAACTTGAGCAGAATTACCGTTCGACACAGACCATTGTGAATGCTGCCAATTCGTTGATATCGCATAACCAGCGGCAGATCAAGAAAAATGTCTATAGCCGGCTCGCTGAAGGAGGCAAAATCAGAGTGGTGGAAAATGTCGATGATTGGAGCGAGGCACGTAGCGTGGCTGACGAGGTGGAGAGAATTATTAATGGTCGGTATGCCTCGTATCAAGATATGGCTGTGCTATACCGAACCAATGCGCAAAGTCGCGTTATCGAGGATTGCTTCCGTCAGAGATTGATTCCTTATAAGATTTATGGTGGATTGTCGTTTTATCAGCGAAAAGAGATTAAAGATATAATCGCTTATCTCCGTCTCGCTGTAAATCACGAAGATATTGAGGCATTCAAACGTGTGGTCAATGTGCCTGCACGCGGGATAGGTGCAACTACGGTCGAGAAAATCCTCAGTGCCAAGGAGCGGAATATTACTACTGATATCTTTGAAATAATGGGTTCGCCTTTGGATTTCGGTGCTGAAATGAATAAGGGAACTCTGAAAAAGGTTGCTGATTTCGCTGAGATGATAAAGCGTTTCTCGGATTATGCGAATGTGGATGATGCTTATGCTATGGTCGAAAAGGTGATGCTCGAGAGCGGATTGATGGAAGATGCTGCCCGTGATTTGACCATTGAAGGTATTTCGAGAAAGGAGAATTTGGACGAATTCGTATCTTCTGTGCACGAATTTTGCGACAAGAAAGTCAATGATGGTGAGACAGATATATCGCTTGCCGCATTTCTGAGCGAGGTGGCATTGGTCACTGATATGGACAATCAGGCTAAGGAGATGATGGATTCAGTATCGCTCATGACTATGCATTCAGCGAAGGGTCTTGAGTTCGAATATGTGTTCATAGTTGGGGTGGAGGAGAATCTGCTGCCGAGCATGATGTCGCAGATGCCTGACGAGGTGGAGGAGGAGCGGAGGTTGCTCTATGTGGCTCTCACGAGGGCAAAGGTCGGGTGTATGATGACGTACGCTCAGAGTCGTTTCATCAATGGGCAGAGCATGTATTCCAAACCGAGTCGTTTCATTGAAGATATTGACGAGAAGTACCTCCAGTTGCCGCGACGCCTTGTGGTGCGGAAGGGTAGTATGGTAAAGCCAAAAGTCGTGAAGATGCCTTCGATGGTTGGCTTTGGTGCAATATCTGATATCCGCGAGGGGGCGCGGGTGATGCACTCCAAGTTCGGCGAGGGCACTGTGCTGAGTGTATATGGCGAGGGCGACAATGCGCGTGCCAAGATTGAATTTGACGAGTCTGGCGAGAAAACGTTAGTATTGAAATTTGCGAGACTCATTATTATGTAACGTGATGCGAAAGCTTTTGACGATATTGCCAATTGTATTTGCTTTGCTGCTGACCGCAGGGTCAGTGTCTGGGCAGAAGACGGTGTATGTCAGGGGTTATGTGCTTGACGACAAGCAGCATGCATTCGAGTCGGCGACAGTGCAGATGAAAAATTCAAAAGGCGATTTCAGCGGTACTGTTACTAACGAAAAGGGATTTTATGAAGTTGCTGTGCCAAGAGCCGACAGTGTGTATATTAAATTCTCGTATGTGGGGTGCAAAACTACATACCGTTCGTTTGCAGTCGGCGACGAAAGTGCTTATAATCTGAGCGTAACGCTCAGTGTTGATACTACCTTTTTGGACGAGGTCGAGGTGCGGTCAGTCGAACGGCAGACTGGCGTGATGCAGAATATAAAGGTGGAAAATTTGAGAGGATTGCCGAGTTCGATGGGAGGGGCGGTCGAGGGTATGCTGACTATGATGCCAGGTGTCAGCTCGACCAACGAACTGAGTTCCCAGTATTCTGTCCGAGGAGGTAACTATGACGAGAATATTGTGTATATCAATGGTATAGAGGTGTATCGTCCATTGCTTATACGTTCTGGTGAGCAGGAGGGCATGAGTATCATAAACGAAGATATGGTTGGGTCGGTATCTTTTTCGAGTGGAGGATTTGACGCAACGTATGGCGATAAATCAGCCTCGGTGCTGGATGTGACATACAGGAAACCAAAGAAATTCGAGGCTAATATATCGGCATCACTTCAGGGGGCAACTGCTTTTGTAGGGGCGCAGGGGAAGAACTTCACTCAGATGCATGGACTGAGATTCAAGACCGTGCAGACTGTTCTCGGCACAATGGATACTAAAGGTGAATATGCACCTTATTATTTCGATTATCAGACATTCATGACGTGGAATTTGACGGAAGGGTTGGAATTGTCGTTCCTCGGTAATATTGCGCAAAACTACTATAAGTTTGTGCCAAAATCGAGAAATACAACTTTCGGAACAATGTCGGATGCCCATTCGTTCAAGGTCAATTTTACTGGTTCGGAATTCGATGTGTTCCGGACATATTTTGGGGCTGTCGGATTGCAATATAGGCCGAATCAGGAGGTTAAACTCGGCTTAAATGTCAGTGTCTTCACCACCAACGAGAATGAAACATACGATATTACCGGGGAATATTCGTTGTCCGAGGTGGCTCTCGGCAGTACCGAAGGCAACAACGAGATGAACGTTGGCATTGGCTCGTTCCACGAACATGCGAGGAATCGTCTGAGCGCTACTGTGGTGAATGTCGGGATGACGGGCGAATGGAAGCGAAACGGCAACCGCCTTCAGTGGGGACTTAGCTATCAATACGAGATGGTGCTTGACCGCATAGCTGAGTACGAGGCGAGAGATTCGGCTGGATATTCTTTGCCTCATTCGACCGACGGACTTGACGTTTTGTATAACCTCTATTCTAATGTCGATTTGAAGACTCATAGGATGCAAATCTATTTGCAGGATAGCTATAAATTGTTTTCAAATCACGGAATATGGAATTTTGCTTTGGGAGTCCGTGGAAATTATTGGTCGTTTAACAAGGAATTTTTAGTGTCGCCGAGAGGTTCGGTTACATTCACCCCTGATTGGGAAAAGGCTGATTTCGATTTCCGTATTGCTGGTGGATTGTATTATCAGGCGCCATTCTACAAGGAGTTGCGTATGGAGCGGAAAGATGAGTACGGCAACAACAAGGTCGAGTTGAATGGCAACATCAAGGCGCAGCGGACTGTCCATGCTGTCTTGGGCTTCGATTATAATTTCCGGTTGTGGCGTCGTCCGTTCAAACTCACTTTGGAGGCATATTATAAACCTGCAGACAGGGTTATATCCTATTATGTTGACAACTTGAAAATCAGATATTCAGGGACGAACGATGCTGTGGCTTATGCGACGGGTGTTGATCTCAAACTGTTCGGTGAGTTTGTTCCGGGAACTGACTCTTGGATTTCGTTTTCGTGGATGAATGTGAAGGAGAACATAATAGGCGATCATTACCCAGTCTATTCCAATACCGGTAGGTACCTTGGCGAGGTTGAGCCTGGGTATATTTCCCGTCCGAACGAGCAGCGGTACAACATATCGGTCTTCTTCCAGGATTATGTTCCGAATCATCCGGAGTACAAGGTTTATCTGAAATTTGTATGGTCTGACGGACTGCCATTCGGAGCGCCGCATTCCGAGCGGTACGAGGCTGTATATCGTTCGAAGGCGTACAATAGGGTCGATCTTGGTGCTTCACGTGGTTTCATTAAGGGACGTGAGAAATGGATGAAGCAGAACCAACCAGTCGAGAACTGGTGGATAACACTCGAACTATTGAACTTATTCAATATCAAGAACGTAAATTCATATTATTGGGTGACAGACGTTTACGAGACGCAGTATGCTGTGCCCAACTACCTGTCTGGATTCATGGTGAATCTGAAGATATCGGTAGGTTTCTGAAATTATTTCATAAATCGGTCTATATTTACCACGAAGCGGGTGTGAGTGGCGCGAGCGATGAGGTCGTGGTTTTCGTTGAAAGCTTCAGCTGTGAACGACATCTTGTTGCCATCGCGTGCGGCGAGTGTGACTTCGCAGGTTATCGTCTCGCCTACAACCGATTTTTTCAGGTGGTCAAGATTGATGTTGGTGCCGACCGAAGTCTCCTCGGTATTGGCTATCACGTTGGCGGCTAACTCGGTGGCGATGCCTTCGAACCAGGCAGCGACCTTTGGCGTTGCTAATACACGCAGTGTTCCCGACCCTATCTGGCGAGCTGTGTCGGCAGGTGTAACCTTGAAAGTTTTGATTTGTTTCATATCTTTGAAAATTTTCGGTCTGCAAAGGTACAAATATAATCCGACAAATCACCTCTTTCTTTGTATTTTTTTTACCGTCTCAGCGTCTCAATGAAATTTTGCATGGTATATATCCCAAAGAAAATAGTGTGCACATTTTTTTTGCTGAGACGGTGAGACGTTTTTCCTGACTTCGTCAATGCGTCACCCGAATCAAGAATCAGTACCCGCAAGGTCA
>JAKSNU010000047.1 GCA_024399535.1 Paludibacteraceae bacterium | reverse complement strand
TTTTTTATTCCCGAAAGCGAGTGCAAAGGTACTGCCTTTTCCCGACGTGGCCAAAAAAAAATACAATTATTTTTCAAAAAAAATTCTTTCGCTATCAATCAGTCATTTAATATACCTTTACCCACTCCCATCTGTTAGTTTGATGGTCAATAAAGCGTATCAAGTCCTCTCTCTTCACTATGAGCGACGCCGTATTTTCACACGGATGGAATGAAACACGCTCTGCTTTTTGCAGATTTTCGTCAATGAAAACAATCACATGATGATCTAAATCATTTATCAATCCGAAAGGGGTTACTGAACCTGGACGCACACCGAGATATTTCATCAATCTCTCGGGCGAAGCAAATGATAATTTACCTTGATGCAACTCTTTCTCAATGGCATGTATATCCATATCTGCATCACAATCCAACAGCACCAGATAATGTTGATTGCCCTTATGATTCCTGAAAAACAGGTTTTTACAATGTTTGGCATCATGTCCTGCCCAATACTTTTTTGCAATCTCAATAGTCGGCGCCTCTGGGTGTTCGATATACTCATACTCTATACCCAACTGACCTAACAATTCATACAACTTTGGATCTCCGTTCATTTTTTATCTCTTTTATGCTTGAATCTATAAAAGACAAGCAGATTAAACTCAGTTTTATGATTACTTGCTATCAAATCGTTGCCAGAACTTATCCTTTCTCGGTCAAAAAACAGTGTCTGTCCAACTTTCATTTGCACTCCCACGCCACATTTGGCTGTATATTTAAGCATTACGAACCACCTTAAGGCTTGCCCATACAGCGTTGGCGAATACGACGATTCGGCTATATTAGCCTCGTACAAATAGAATCTATTATCCCAGTCTTTTGCGTCATAATAAGCCAACCTGCCTTTAACCATCAATGGCAATTCTTTGCCACCGTTCCATTCCACATCTTGATATACTAACCATCCGTATGTCGGTTTTTCCCATCCCCGCATGTTTCGTCTCGCGGCATTGAACTGTGCCCCACTGCCAATTCTCATGCCACAATCAAATCTATGTTTATATTCTGCAGACAACAGGAACGTCTGATCTTCGACTTTATTTCTTTCCCCGTTATCCATTGCGCTTAATTCCTGGTGCCTAAACTTGAAATATGCCTTGAATGACCTGTTATCGCCAAAGTTTGCATTATATTGCGTCCTTGCCTCATAACTCATCGGTTTTCCTGTCACATCTTCGTATGCGTATAGATAATTCCGGCTCACATCGCCATACAATTCAATATTCATATCATAATATATTGGCAACAATGCGCTCAGGCTAATGCCTTGTTCGCCTTCAACTTCAGAACTTTTCGAATACGAATGAGCCCAGAATGATGTGTATTCAGGCGAAAAATACCTGTGATTCACAGCAAACAAGTAATCCGACAATGCGGATATTATCAATGTGTTTGTAGTTGCCACACCTCCTCCCTGAGACACGGATGTCTCGCCACTTAATTTCACGCCCCATCTATGAAGGCAATAATCCACTGCTGCCGCCCATTGCCTGTCACCAAACACTGCAACTGAAGGGACAGTGAAAAATCCCCCGTATCCTGTCGCACCAATCTTAAACCATTTTCCTTCATAGTCCACATGTCCACCGACAGTATGCAGTCCAAGTGTATTATTCCTATGAATTTCAGTTTCTGTCCTATGGTATCCAGTAGTCAGTATTGTCTTCCATGTCCCGTCATCTGTATTGGCGTCTAATGGTGAATAACCATACAGCACACTGATTGTCATTCCTTTCACAGGTTCAACCTTAACCGATGCTCCATTCAGCATTTCAGCCTCAGTTGTACCTTCGTATGATTTTATGCTGTTGCGGTTAAGACCGTTAACCATTTGATAAGACCGTGTTCCGAAATTAGAGTTTCCAAACACCAACCCATTACCGAAATTCACTCTCATCGAGCCAACTACCACCCTTTCGACAATGCCCATATTAGAAAATTGGCCATAAGCTCTATACAAATCAAAGCCTTTTCTGTCCCATCTCTCACCAGCATCTGTTTCCATGACAAGCCCTGCTCTGAAATTGCTTCCTGCCGATGTTTTGTATTTCACAATTTGCTTGAAAGGTAATCCCGGATAATTACCATTTTCATAACCTTCTCTCCGTTCCACTTCGAAATCGCTCCTTGCCACCAGATAATGGTCGGTATAATCAAAAGCATCGCCCCATTTTCGGTCTTCAACCCAATCAGGCACCACTAACACATAATATAGAAGTCTTCTGACGGCATCTGGCATTCCTTTCACAAGAGCCAATTCATTGACCGAATAAAGATGTCTTGTCCACTCTCTATAATTCAACATCTCCTCTATGACTATGTCTGGCACAAACATCAACTCCTCCAGTTCCTCTCTTGTCGCTGTGTTCCAATCTATAGGCTCGAAATAGTACTGACGCAGTCTTTCTTTCAGTTCATCATAATCAGCACCATTTTCTTCGCCATCAGATTCCATATAGAACACCACCATCTCATAGAATGCATCGAAAGGCAATCTTTCGGCATTCATTCCGCACAACACCATCAATCCGATTATTAACGCAATAAGCCTTTTCATCAACAGAAAGTGCTGTGCCTGGAATGGTTCCAAGACACAGCACATTTAATATATATTACATATTACTATCACGCTTGCATGGCATCTGCCTTGACTTTTGCCCATTTATATACAGCATCGTAGATATTCTGCATAGCAACATCTGATCTGATTGCTTCTTCGTCACTCATGCCTTGAGGAGTCACCTCAAGCGGATTCTTGATACCTGACCTGTTCAATATCTCTATATCGGCAACTCTTCCACCGATGACAAGAAGGCCTTTCTTCACAGCAAGCACTCGTCTGGCTATGCCAGTCAGGGCCTTTCCCATAAGAGATTGAGCATCCACTCTGCCTTCACCGGTAATAACAAGGTCTGCATCTTCAACTTCGTTGTTGAAATTGATGAGGTCAAGCACACAATCTATACCCGACGACAGTTTACAGCCCATGAAAGTATAGAATGCCAGGCCAAGTCCACCGGCAGAGCCACCTCCCTGAACATTCTCGAAATTACTGAAATTGTTGTGTCTCAATATATGACAAATGTGTCTCAGGTTGAAATCCAGTTTCTGGACATCATCGGGTTTTGCACCTTTTTGTGGACCGAATACAAATGCTGCACCACGAGGACCTGCAATTGGGTTGTTGACATCACATGCTATGCTGAACTGCACATCCTTGAATTTCCTCTTTGTGTTGATAATGTCATAGTATTCAACATCAAGCATTGATTCTCCCGTAATACCATTAGACATGATTTTTCCAATGCCATTGAAAAATCTGACGCCCATTGCCTGCAATGCGCCAAGTCCACAGTCAACAGTTGCAGTTCCACCCATGCCTATCAGCATTTTGCGGTAGCCCAAGTCGTAGGCTGCATTGATAAGCATTCCCAATCCGTATGAGGTTGTTTTCAAAGGATTGCGCTCTTCTGGCTTCAACAATTCCAATCCTATTGCCTGTGCAGTCTCGATTATCGCACACTTGTTCACAGACCCGATTCTACACTTTATAGGTCTCATCAAAGGGTCAACCGCATCTACAGTATGATACAATCCATGCAGAGAATCGACCAAAATCTCTGTCAAACCTTCACCCCCATCACTCACTGGCAGTGTCACTATTTTGCATTCTGGAAAATTCTCATGAATTGCATGTGCAACAGTCTCAGCCACTTGTGGTGCTGGCAAACAATCTTTGAACGAATCTACAGCAATAACTATTTTATTCATAATAACATATACAATTAGCGGTGCAAAGGTACAAAAAATTATTTACATAGACACCATGAAAATCAAAAAAAATTCGTACCTTTGCGGGCTGAAATGAACACGAACAAAAAAATACTTTTCCAGACGCTTGGCTGCAAGTTAAACTTTGCAGAATCTTCCGCTATAGGACGAGATTTTCTTAACCTCGGATACTCAGTATGCAGTAATGGCGAATCTCCTGACATTGTCATCATTAACACCTGCACGGTAACAGATACTGCCGACAAGAAAGGCCGCCAACTCATCCACCGCATGGTGCGCGAAAATCCCAATGCCTACATAATTGTCACAGGTTGCTACGCACAACTGAAATCTGCCGAAATCAGCACTTTCCCTGGCGTTGACCTCGTCCTTGGTGCAAACGAGAAGGTGAACATCACCGACTATATTGAGTCTATCAACCAAAAGAACGAGCAAAAGGTTTTTGTCTCACGTCCTGCCGAAATACGCAATTTCCGTCCTGAATGCAGTGCTGATGACCGCACTCGCCATTTCTTGAAAGTTCAGGATGGCTGCGACTATTTCTGCACCTACTGCACAATTCCTTTTGCACGTGGCCGCAGTCGCAATGCTTCTGTTGCTGATACTGTCAAAGTTGCCGAACAGGCCATCAAGGAAGGCGCTCATGAGATTGTGCTCACAGGTGTGAACACTGGCGATTTCGGGCGGTCAACAGGAGAATCCTTTCTTAATCTCATCAAGGCACTTGACAGTATTGATGCGCCAGTACGCTACCGCATTTCGAGCATAGAGCCAAACTTGCTCACTGACGAAATAATCAACCTTGCTGCCTGCTCCACACATTTCACCCCACATTTTCACATACCTCTCCAAAGTGGTTCGGACCACATTCTGGAGTTGATGCACAGAAGATACGACACTGAGTTCTTTGCCTCCAAGATTCACAAGATAAAGGAACTCATGCCTGATGCTTTCATAGGTGTTGACGTCATGACAGGCACTCGCGGCGAGACTCAGGAACTATTTGACGAAGGCCTACGTTTCATAGAATCCATGCCTTTCAGCCAGATTCATGTCTTCACATACTCTGAACGTGCAAACACAAAAGCTTTAGACATTCGTCCAATAATACCGATGCACGAACGTCGCCTGCGCACCGCACAACTTCAGAAAGTTTCTGACCGCAAGTTGCATGAGTTTTATGAGTCTCAGCGTGGCAAGACTGCAACTGTCCTCTGGGAGGCTTCTTCTGACGGGAAAACAATGCACGGATTTACGGAGAATTACGTCCGTCTCTCGCGTTATTATGACCCTGAAATGGTAAATGTTTTCGAAAAGGTTAAAATTGACTTCTGATTTCTTGGCTGGTTCAAATTTATTGTGTAACTTTGCAACCGCAAAACGTTAACATGGAATATTATGGCAAAAGATTCTGAAAATAGTGTATTACACAATGTTATAGCACAAGGCACCCGCATCGTGGGCGATATTGAAACAAACAACGACATGCGTCTTGACGGTGCGCTGCAAGGCAATATGATATGCCGTGGCAAGGTGGTTATTGGTCCTCAAGGTTCAATCATCGGCAACCTTGACTGTTCAAACTGCGATATCATGGGCAGTGTAAATGGCAAAATCAATGTCACCGACACGCTGTCCCTCAAGTCAACATCAACTATCACTGGCGAGATTCACACTAAAATCCTGAGCATTGAGCCGAATGCCGTCTTCAACGGCACTTGCGAAATGCTCCGCAACGAGCAAGAATAAAATAAAGCCCCTCAGAAATCTGAGGGGCTTTTATTTATTTCCTGTATTACATTCACAATGCCACTACTCTATTGACATATTCCTGACCACCAACACTATACTTTATCACATAAACTCCAGCCATCAGCTTAATGTTCACGCAAGATACCATTTCATCATTGTTTGAATATACAACACGTCCATCGGCAGATACTATCGACACATTGCATACCTCATAGCTGAAACGCATCATGCCATCGGCATATACGATTGCAACTGAATTCTGTTCTACATTATCCACGCCAACGGTTCCGCTTCCTTCACATTCATCACCTAAACATGTAGAACCATCTTCATTGAACATCAACTTATTGTCGTTCTCGTCAAGCCAGCACCTCAATACAAAACAAGCTTCACCAGGTATGGCGGAAGGCCCATTGTAGTGAATCAGGTTTCTTTCGATAGCCCCATAACCTTCAACATACGTTTTTGTATATGGTTTGTCATAGGAAGGTTCGTTTACCCTGTCATACCAGAATCTTCTCACACGATTTCCCGCAAGGTCCTCGATTGTGTCAATTGCCGTTATCACGATAGGAGCAGGTTTACAGGTACCAGCCACAAAAGAATCAAAATCATAATAATCCAAAAAGCTTTGATATGTGGTCACCGAATCTCCGACCTCGACGTCAAAATCATAGAGCAGATACTCTTTAGATGAGTCTGGAACAAACACATACACTTTCTGGTTCTCCACATCCTCACGGAGCAGATAATCTCCATAATGGCAATAGTGATTACCCTCAACCACGGTATCTCCTGAGAACACCTCCTTTGTTGTAAAATAAAAGTAGCGTTGGGTGTCGTGGCCTGCTCCATATTCCGTGCGGGCATGACCGAGTTTAACAAGAGGCATGTATGCCTGCATAACCAGGCAACTTGCACACAATAGAAAGAGTAAAGAAATTCTTTTCATAATGTTGTATTTTTATGTTGTTTATTCACTTGTGCTATTCATTCTGCAAAGTTACGTATTTTTCTTATTGGTAAAACATGCAACCGCCTAACAATGGCATTTTCTAAATTTACAAACGGCCATTACTTCAACAAATCAGAAAGTTATAAATTATGCATTACTTCATTATCTAATTAATATTTCTTAAACGGAAACTATAAAAGACAGATTAAATGCTCTGTAATCATGAGTTGACAGACACATTTTATTATTTCAACAGTTTGCCGCCACCATTTAGTCATATATATTCATACATCTTCTCTATAAGCACGCCACAGTCGAATCGTTTTGCAGCAATAGCAGGATTTTTCTGATGGTTTACGACTGATTCCATTCAAATTTGCTCGTGAAATCAGACCAGAACATGGCAATATATAAGCATTATCAATGAGAAAATCGCACTTAATACTTTTTACAATCTTCACATATATAGCCATTTAACCTTTTATTATAATGAGAAAAACGTCTATTCTGAAAAACAGGTGCTGAACTATGGCAAAAAATTCGTAACTTTGCGGTGAATAAAAACGACTTTGGAGCAATATCTCAAATTGTACTATTAACGTAAAAATTCCATATTTTATAATAATATGGCAGGTAAAAATATGAAGCAGATAATCCTGATTTCAACAGTCGTGTTGGCACTTTGCAGCTGCAATGTACATGTCGTTCAAGAAACAGAATCTAAATTCCGTGAGGCTCCAAGCAAATATCCCGAATTGACTTTTGTTACGGTCAATGAGTTAAAGAACATTTTGTATAGTGACAGTTCTGAGTATAAAGTAATCATATATAACCGTGCATTTATTAACAGTGGATGGAATAATATGATAAAAGAAGAACTGATACCAAAATGGAAGTCAATGGATACGACTAAAGTAAGGCTATATATCATTTCGTTAGATTGCGCATATCTTGATGACATGAATTCCTTTTTCATAAAAAATGGAATTGACAAGCCTAGATATGTAATACGGGACAGCACTGAAAAATTTTGTAGTTACAAATTTACTAATAATAAAACAGAATATTGTATTCGTCTCACAATGATTACTCAGACACTTTGTGGCAATTCTAGTCCCATAACTGTAAAAATATCGCCTTTTACATCGCTCGTGCTTGACAAAAACAATAACATGAAGTTGGTTGAGACAAATTATAAAGGCAAATTGCAAATAGTGCCATTGCCATTTGAATTAATGCAAGACAATCTTGATGAAACTGATTTTTCCACAATTGCTAAATATAATGTTCCGTACGAGAGTTGGTTGTATTATTCCTATTATTATAAACGTTAATATGATTGAAAACAATCGCTAAACGTGGCCAAAATTCTTAATTCCGAAAAAAGTATTAGTGAAAAATGAAGAACCATATTGCTGTTTGTTTCATTCTGTTTTTGGTTCTCTTCTTTACCAGTTCCTGCAAAGATGAGCAAGTGGTGAAGTTTGCCGACCATATCAACGATTTGTTGCAACTCATATTGCCTTATAAACAGCCACCTGTTGAATACAATGCCTATCTGGATACTGCCACGGAATCAGCAATTGAAGGAAATACTGATTCCTTGAATATCCCTGTATTGACTTCAATAAATCAGATATTTACCCATAACAAAGATTCCTTCAATGCCTGCGCCTCAAACTTTGTTCTGGGAATCGTCTGCCATCATAATGAAAAACAGGATTCTGCCATCATGTACCTGCTTACGGCTGAGAGTTTTTCGAATGGCAGACCTGAACTGAAGCCTCACATATATTATTATCTGGCATCTGCCTCCATCGTTTACGACCCTATCCTGGCCCACGACATCATTTACAGTCATCAGGATTGCTGCATTGACAGGTACGACTATTCCCGGTTTCTGAACATTAAGGTCAACTCTCTCGAACAAAACATCCATAACTTCAATTCTGTCTATTATTCCAGATTGTTGCAGAGCAATCTGAACACCCAGGCGGAGCAACATCAAAAGGAAATAAGGCTCTACCACACGACAGTCGTCGCCATCGTTGTCTTCTCGATAATTATCATCATCACCTTGGTTTTAGTCATCCTGTTCAGACGCAAGACTGTCGTTCTAAAGCATACCATTGCAAATCAGCAAGCCGACTTTGACACTCTTCAGAACAGCAATAAAGCCAAATTCAACTCGCTCTTGAAACAATACATGGAATTATACCGCGACAAATGCGACAAAAAGTCTGTGTACGAGGATGCCAATAAAATTCTTTCTGCCCTGCGAGACAATTATCCTACGCTTACGAAATCGGACATCGCTATAATATGGCTTACCCTGCTCGCATTCTCAGCAGAAGATATTTGCAGCACACTCAACTTTACCATGGACTACTACCGCCAGCGCCGTTCCAAAATCAGCAAGGCCCTTCAACTTGGCAAGACAAAGAACCTCAACAACGACCTTATGGCATTTATTCCGGAATTTCTTTTTGGGTCAATGGAGAACGGGTAACGTATGCTCCGCAGCGAGCAAGAATAAAATAAAGCCCCTCAGTTCCGCTGAGGGGTTTCAATAGCAGTAAACCCTCGACAATATCCTGATGATTTCATGCTCCTTGTTCATTTGCAGAATGACTTTGCCTGCTATCTCTGAACCGCTGATTTCGTATTCTCCACGGCCTGGAGTGGTGATTTCAATATCGTCAGCCGAGAAGTCATCTGGATACAGACGATTGAAGAATGGGTCAATCTCAAAACCCACTTTGCCATCACTCCTGTCATTGTATTCAGTACATACCATCTTCAACTGCCTGATCAACTCCTCCGAGCCATATTTAGCGACGACAGAATCCGTATTTTCACCTTTCATAAATGCAGCATGATATTCCCTATAGAACTCACGGATAACCCGCATGTTCTCAGTGTTGTCGTAACCTATCCACAAATAGTCGCTCCACCCTTTCGTGTCTTCTGTCAGTATTATCTCAGACAATGAAACGCCTTTTCCGTCAGGGGCATGGAGTTGTATGGTGAAGCCTTTCGTATAGTCGTCAGAGCGCATTGGAACATTTCCGCTACAAATAATGTCAACAGCACGGTCGAAAACATTATATCTCTGCATACTGAGCAGCAGTGACTTCTTGCTGCTGAAGTCAGGCTCATTCACTATGTTTTCTGTTACGCCCCATTCATAAGTCCAGTTGTTTATTCTAATTTCCCGCCCATAAATAAACTGTGAATAACCGTCTTCCCTGTTATTGTAGATACAAGTTATCAGGATTGAGTCTGCCTTTGTGCTTTTGCGGTAAGCATTTTCATTACGCCAGTCGCCGTGAGCAAGAGCAAGACCAGTCACAAACTCAGGTTTTACGGTTGTAATCTCGATGTTTACCATGCCTTTTTCGTCTGCCGGCAATGTCATTGACGTTCTCAGGTTGTTGTCGCACAAAGCTCTGTAGTCACCCTCCTTGCCATTCACCTTGATAGTATATCCCTCGGCAAGGAGTCTATGGTCTTTCAAAGCCTTGGCATCCCTTTCTGCTGGCATGCCACATCTATAAGAAAGTGTGAGTTCTTTAGCCGAGGCAAAGTCGAAATTCTCAGCATAGTACTTGTTGTCAGTCAATTCGTATGAAGGATAGCGGATTTCGTACTTTGTATTTATATTGAACGACAACCTGTCTGCCTTGCCATCACCCCATGCCGCCGCAGGGGTAAAGTCATACTGAACGTAATTCCAGACATCTACGTCTTCCTGATAACCAGTACTGCTAAACACCTGTTTTTTAAATTCATAATTAACCCCATACAGCCAAACAAAATGACTATTCTGGATTGTGTAATCGACCTCCAGTTTCACAGTCTCATGGGCATTTATGCTGAAATACGAATAATACCACTTCCTATAGACAGGCTCTTCATACAAATAAGCGTCTGACATGCTATTGTCCGACAACATATAATAGAACAATATTTCATCTTCATATTCTAACGAATCTTTCTCAGCCTTTGTCATCTTATTGAATTTTGCCCTCTCCTCACCGAGAGTTCTACCTTTCTTGAGCAATGTATCACCACTGCACCTGCTCTTCAGACGTCTCCCGTCAATCCTCATGCTGAAATCACGGACATAGTCGTCGCTCCACCCAAACTGCCATATTTTTTCAAATAAATCTTCCTTCCAGTGCAGGCCTCCCTCGCCCTTCCAATCCACAGGAAAACCGTATGCAATATTCTTGAACTCCTTGTCAGAATTATTCTTCAGCGTGTATGTCACATGCACGTGTGTGTATCTATCCAGCAGTTCGAAGTCTATGTTCTCATCTACAATCTGCACCTCCGGAATATGGCGGCTGACAGGAGTTTTTGTCAACGTCAACGCACAATAATTCATTGTCGGGTCACCATTAGCCCATAGACCTGTTGTCACAAACAACGCAAGCAACAACGTTTCAAATCTTTTGTTTTCCATATCACCATATATTATGAATATACTCTAACTAAGCCCCCGTGCCCCTCAGTTCCTCCGCAACAAAAGCCCCCGTGCCCCTCAGTTTCGCTGAGGGGACAAAACCAAATCTCCTTGATTATGCCCTCAACAATTTGAGACCACAAAGTTACAAATAATATTCCAAATGCTCAATGATTATCGCAAAAAACTCGTCAACAACTCGTCAAATGACGAATATCATTTGATTTTCAACAGATTCCAGTGATTTCCAATGACGAAAATATGACGAATTTAAATTAT
>JAKSNU010000046.1 GCA_024399535.1 Paludibacteraceae bacterium | reverse complement strand
GGTGAGCGCATATAAACACAATAGTGGCTATTTCAACTAAATTGCAAAAGAACCAAATGTTTTAGGTATTCTCTATTTATTAAGATCGAGTAAATCTTAAAAATTATTTATAACAAGTTATTCAAGTTGTGCATCCCCGACTGGAGAGGCAGTGCGGGTAACAGATATTGAGTAGTGCTCATAGCGTCGCCAGAGGACACGGTCAAGCAGAACATACCCCTGATATGTACGAGTCAGAGTATCAGAGGATTCTGATTGAGAGAATGGGCAGACGAAGGTGCCAGCACGACCAGGAACGGAAATAGTGTCGGGACGTTCGTTGACATCAGTCATACGCTTGATTCCAGCCGTATATCTATAGCAAATAGTTGAATCGGCATTATAGCGAACGAAATCAGTTGTGACAGAGTCGTTGAGAGTGATATCGGGAACTGCAACTACTACTTCAGCACCATTGTATTCGGCAAATATTCTATTGTCCTTGCGATGCTGAATCATAACAATCCATACAATGACGGCTGCAATAATGAGCACACCGATAAGTGGTAGGAGCCATTTCCAAACAGGTGTATCTTTCTTGGTGAATGGGTCAGCTTTGCGGAGCTCGCTGAGTTTGACAGTAGGGAGTTTAGGAGCATGAGTGAGCGTGGCTCCGAAGAGAATATTGATTATAACGCTGTTGTTGAGAGCCCATCCGTTGGCATTGAGCAGCGGCGAGAGGTTGCGACGACGAAGTTTCAGCCAGGCGAGTAGCATCGATGGTCCAGATATGAGCAGAGCTATACCAGCAAGTGCTATTGGCATCTGCCACCAACGAAGTGAAACAAAACCCGTTACACACGAAACTATGAAACCGCCGATATAGCCGAGAGCCATACCTATCGCTGCAAAGATACCACAGAACTTAGCTATGTCGAAAGGAGCAGGTTTCGGTTTGTCGTTGTTTTGGTCGGTTGGAGGATTTTGGGCTGCTGCCGAGACATTTTCGAGATTTGTTGTGCTGTCGGTAATCTTGGAAGTGGTATTCGCCATCATCTGGTCGTTCTTGGACGAGGCAAACTTTGATACTTGCTCTTCGATGAAATTGGCAAGTTTGCGGTAAGGTGTCCAAAATGCCTGTCCGATACTTATAGGATTGTCGATGATGCGTGTAACGGTAGCATCCCAGTCGTTGCCTTCACGATCGTAGAAAAGTGCATTCTTGCCGACACGAATATGTTGCACATCGCCCACTGTGAGAGCTGCAACGATGTCCATGTTTTTTTTGAGTGTATGCGAAACGCAGTGACAATAAATCAGATACATACCCGAGAAAGATGCGTTGACACCCTGTGCACCCATGTCGGTAACGCGGAGACAGAGGTCGCAGGCACGCTGGTCAATATAGAGAGTGCCAGCTTGGAAAATAGCCTTGCGGTTGAGCGAATAAAAATCGGAGAAGGTCACGAAATTGCAAAGGAGTGTATAGAAATCGCGGTTGAGATGGAGCAATTTATCGACAAGTGATATGGAATCGGCCTGAGTCTGGAGGGCTGCATCCTCATCAATGATATGAAGAAGGGCTTCGAGGTTGTTCAGTGATACAATCTGGCGTATGCGGTCGATGGCGAGAGGAGCGACATTGTCGCCTGCATGAGCATCGTTCCAAGCAATGTATGGAGCAAATTTTGCGACAATGGTCTGCCAGTCAGCAACGGTCAAATGGCGGGTGTCACCGAAAAGAGATACGCACACATTGTCGTAAAAAGCCATAAAACGGTCGCGCCAAGCTGGGTTGAGCGAGTCGATGGAAAGAGACATATCTGAAGAGACTTGGGCAAGTGGTAACGAAGCAATATCTTCGTCAGCAACTGAAAGTGAACGTGCCGCAAGTGCATCGAGTGATTCACGTCGTACGCCAAGAGCCTCGGATGCTGAGCTATCAAACCCAGCAAGAGCACAACGAGTGAACCAATCGTTCACCTTGTCGCATACAGCCAGAAAGGCAGAATAGCAGTCGGCAGTCCTTTCTGCGAATGGAAATGTGTCAGGAGTGGAGGAGTCATACCATTTTATATAGTTCGTTGCCTCGTCATAGAAGGTCTTCAATAGGTCGGCATTGACTCCTTCGACACCACTACGATCGATAGTTTTACCGATAGTGTTCATGCAATCAATGATGGTCTGGCGAAGTTCTGAATCTTCAGTAGATTCAGGGATGATGACACCATCACCATTGAATAGCGTTTTGGCGAAAATAGCCATAGAATCAGCGGTGTCGGCAATAGATATTACGGCAGAATCGTCCTTTGGCTCGCGGCCAAGGTCGGTCAGAATCTGGCGAGCAGAGTCATATATTTTGGCACCATCTTCCGAAGAACGGTTAATATCAGAAAGCTTGATATGGTCGGTTCCATCAAGCAGCAAATGTGGATTTTGAAGCACCGAGCAGAGCCACTGAGCAGTCAGAACAACTTCGTTGACATGGATTTTCCCATCGTTATTATAATCCATCAGACGCAGTGACGCTTCGTCGAGTTCAAGTCCTGTCACAGGACACGAGAGAACCGTCCAAAGCTTTTGATCAAGCTCGTCCAAATGACGAATATCTTCGGCGGAATCAATGCGAACGCGAGGAACTCCGCCAACCATAGTAAATTTGAAATTGTACATAATCACACGAATTTGTATTTCGGGTGCAAAGGTAATGATTATTTTTGAAATAGAGATAGCGAATGACACAATTTTTAATAAATGTTTTTTTTGCGATGAAAGATTTTTTAAAAATCACTTGTATAGACAGAAAAAAATATGTAACTTTGCAGTCTTAAATAATAGTCAAAAATAGTTTTACGTTATGGATATTTTCAAAAAATGCAAAATTGATTTACTTGACGAGATAAGAGATAAAAAAATTTACCCATATTTCCATGAATTGAGGTCAAGACAAGCCCCAATAGTGAATATGGAAGGTGGCAAAAAGATAATGCTCGGGTCAAACAATTATTTAGGTCTGACTGAAAATGACGAGGTGATTGAAGCAGGAATAGAAGCTCTGAAAAAATATGGTACAGGTTGCTCAGGATCAAGATTTTTGAATGGCACATTGGATATTCACAAGGATTTGGAAAAAGACTTGGCAGAATTTCTTGGGAAAGAGGATTCCATCACATTTGCCTCTGGGTTTCAATCCAATCTTGGAATTATATCGGCTTTGGTGGGCAGAAACGATTATATAATCATGGATAGAGAAAACCATGCGAGTATATACGATGCATGTCGTCTCAGCTATGGGACTATAAAGCGATACAAACACAACAACATGGAGGACCTCGAAGCACAGCTGAAAGCTATTCCTGACGATGCGGGGAAGATAATTATCACTGATGGTGTCTTCTCGATGAGTGGCGACATTTGCAACTTGCCAGAGATATGCCGTTTGGCTGAAAAATATGAGGCGAGAGTCATGGTGGACGATGCTCATGGATTTGGAGTATTGGGCAATGGAGGACGAGGAACTGCTGATTACTTTGGATTGACCGACAAGGTGGATATCATCATGAACACCTTCTCGAAATCGTTAGCATCGTCGGGAGGTGCAATGGTAGCCTCACATAAGGTGGTGGAATATGTGCGCCACGTGTCACGCCCATTCATATTCTGCGCGTCAATTACCCCTACGGCATGTGCTACGACACATGCAGCATTGAATTATCTGAAGGCTCATCCGGAGCTCGTTACGAGATTGAATGAATTAGGCAACTATTTCAGGAAGGGATTGAAAAAATCAGGGATGAAAATAATCGAAGCCGAGACTCCAATTGTGCCAATCTATACATATACGACACTTGACACATTGGGATATTGCAAGATGATGTTCGACAACGGAGTGTATGTCAATCCAGTCATTGCACCTGCTGCTCCAGAGGGAGAGTGCATGATCAGGACTTCGCTCATGGCTTCGCATAAGGAGGAATACCTTGACGAGGCAGTCGAAATCATCGCAAAGACATTGAAATCAGAAAAATATTGGTAATAAAATCATAAGCTTTATGTATTTATTTACAAGTGAGTCGGTATCAGAGGGGCATCCAGACAAAGTGGCTGACCAGATTTCTGATGCGATTTTGGACGAATTTTTGGCTTTCGACCCAGAGTCGAAGGTTGCATGCGAAACATTTGTAACAACAGGTCAAGTGGTTTTAGGCGGCGAAGTGAGAAGTCGCGCCTATGTTGATATTCAGGAAACCACACGCCGTGTTATCAACCGTGTTGGCTATACGAAGAGCGAATATATGTTCGAAGGCAACTCGTGCGGCATTTTGTCAGCCATCCACGAACAGTCGGCAGATATCAACCGAGGTGTGGATCGTGAGGATAAGGAGAACCAAGGTGCAGGCGATCAAGGTATTATTTTTGGATACGCAACAAACGAGACTCCTGACTATATCCCTTTGGCTTTGTATCTGAGTCAGGTGTTGCTGCTTGAACTTAGAAATATAAGACACGAAGGAAAGGTGATGACATATCTCAGGCCTGATGCGAAAAGCCAAGTCACGATTGAGTATGACGACCAAGATGTGGCTCAACGGGTGAACACAATAGTGCTCTCGACACAACACGACGAATTTGATGAAGACGATGCTATGTGTGCCAAGATAAGGCGCGATGTCGAGGAGATACTAATACCACGTGTGCTTGAGAAATACGAAGGCATTAGGAAATATTTCAAGGGTGACTACAAACTATATGTCAATCCAACAGGTAAATTTGTAATAGGCGGGCCTCATGGTGATACGGGATTGACAGGAAGAAAAATTATAGTAGATACCTATGGCGGCTATGCCCCTCATGGAGGCGGAGCATTCTCGGGGAAAGACCCATCGAAAGTTGACCGTTCGGCAGCATATGCCGCACGACATATAGCCAAGAATATGGTGGTGGCAGGAATAGCCGACCGAGTTCTGGTACAGGTGGCTTATGCCATTGGTGTGGCAGAACCTGTGAGCCTATATGTAAATACTTACGGCACATCACATGTCAATATGAGCGATGGCGAGATAGCCAAGAAAATAGGCGAGATATTCGACATGCGCCCTTATGCCATAGAGCAACGACTGAAACTGAGAAATCCAATATACGAAGAGACTGCATCGTATGGGCATTTCGGTCGTACTCCTTATAAAACCACAAAGAAATTTGAAAGCAGATACGAAGGCGTGAAAGAGATTGATGTCGAAATGTTCACTTGGGAGAAAACTGATTATGTTGAAATAATAAAAAACAAGTTCATATGAATTTCGTAGATACGGCAAATGCTATTTTTGCTAAGGCGGTGGAGGATTACCATCTGAAAGATGATGTTGACGCACAGATGATAAATCCTTATGAAACAGGCTCAATAGAGCACGATTTATATACAAAGAATTGGATTGACACTGTACAGTGGCACCTTGAGGATATAATCAGAGATCCGAATATCAATCCTATAGACGCGCTGGCATTGAAACATAGGATAGACCATTCGAATCAAGACAGGACAGACCTTGTGGAGCGGATTGACAGCTATTTCTGGGACCAGTATAGTATGGTGAAACATGCTCCCGACGCAAGGATAAATACCGAAAGTCCGGCATGGGCAATTGACAGGCTGAGCATCCTGCACGTGAAAATATTCCATATGAACGTGGAGGTAAACAGAACGGACGCTGACGCGCAGCATATCAGCAAATGCAAGAGCAAACTCGCAATATTGAAAGAGCAGTTGGAGGATATGACAACTTCAATCAGCCAGTTGTTGGCTGACTATGAAAACGGGGAGAAAATCATGAAGGTCTATCGGCAGATGAAAATGTATAACGACCCAGAGACTAATCCCGTTCTCTACAGCAAATGAGGAAAATACTCGTAATACGTTTTTCAGCTTTGGGCGATGTGGCGATGTTAGTGCCAGTAGTGAGGGCGGCAGCTGAGCAAAATCCAGAGACTGAATTCACAGTAATTAGCAGGCAACAAACCGAGGCATTATGGTCTGGATTGCCCGCTAATGTCGTATTTTTCGGGGCAGATATCAAAGGACGGCACAAGGGTACGAAGGGACTGCGAAAATTGATGAACGAGATAGATTACACGCGTTTTGATGCTGTGGCTGATATGCATTCTGTGTTGCGAAGTTGGTATATAGATATAATGTGTATAGCTGCGGGGCTCAAGGTACGGAAGATTGACAAGGGTCGTGCGGAAAAATGGTGGCTCACGTGCAGATTCAACCATCACAAGAGTCAGTTGAAAAGGACAATCCATAGGTACAGAGATGTATTTGCAAAGCTCGGGATAAAGGTTGATATTAACGAACCGAGATTTGAGAATCGGGGTAATGGAGTGGGAATAGCACCATTCGCAGCGCAGAAAGGCAAGATATTTCCTATAGATGAAATGGAAAAGGTGGCTGCTGATGTGGCTCGCAATGAGACAGTTTATCTGTTTGGTGGAGGGAAAAAGGAGATTGATATCCTCGAAAGTTGGGAGAGAAAGTACGACAACATGATATGTGTGGCAGGACGTCACACTTTGGCAGACGAGTTGGAGATAATGCGAGGCTTAAGATTGATGATAGCTATGGATTCAGGCAATATGCACCTCGCTTCGTTGGTAGGGACAAGAGTTATATCCGTTTGGGGAGCAACTCATCCATATGCAGGGTTCCTCGGTTGGGGACAGGCTGAAGAAGATTGTCGGCAAAGAGACGATTTGCGATGCAGACCATGCTCAATATACGGAAATAAAGAATGTAGATATGGCGATTACAGATGTTTGAAATTCAACCTACAGCATGATTGTAATCAATGATAAATATGAATACCTAAGAGGGTTTGTCGAAAACCTGCCTTTAGAGTTTGATGATTTTGGTGTGGTGGTATATAAGGCGAGGAACGAAGTGCGTATAGGCGAAGTTGAGGGAGTGAGACTTTGTGTGAAGAGATTTCGGAAACCAAATGTATTCAATAGTATAATATATTCTTTTTTCAGAAAGCCTAAAGCCCAGCGTGCCTACGAAAACGGTTTGAGATTAAGGGAACTCGCCATTGGCACGCCCGAGGTGGTGGGATACCTGATATGCGGCGAGAATATGATAGGCGAGTCGTATCTCGTCACTGTCGAGAGCAGGCTGAAACGAAATTTCTATGAATTCAGAGATGGCAAAATAGAGGGCAAGGAGGATATAATTAGAGAGTTTGCAAGGTTTAGTGCAAGAATACACAAGGCAGGAGTGCTGCACAAGGACTATTCTCCAGGAAACATATTGTTCGACAATGTTGATGGCAGGTGGGAATTTGAGGTTGTGGATATAAACAGAATGAAATTTGGTTCTGTGAACATGAAAGAGGCGTGCAGGAATTTCGGACGTCTGTGGGGAAAGCGTGATTTCTTTGATGTCATAGTGAAGGCCTACGCTGAGGCGACAGGCTATGACGAAGGGAAATGCAAATGCGAGATTATGAAGGGGCGGGAAATCTTTTGGAGGCATCGGAGCACAGAACATTTTATCACTGACGAGAGTTTCAGCATAGGCGTCATAATATCCACATACAATAACCCAGAATGGCTCGAAAAGACATTGTGGGGATACCTTGCGCAAACGCACAAGGCTGACGAGATAATTATTGCCGATGATGGTTCGAGTGACGAGACTCGCAAAATGATTGATAAGTACTTCAACTTATTGCCAATCAAACATATCTGGCACGAAGACGATGGTTTCAGGAAGACAACGATATTGAATAAAGCAGTGGCTGAGGCTGAAAGCGATTATCTGATATTCACAGATCAAGACCTCATACCCCGTAATGATTTCGTAAGCCAACATTACCGCCATGCGAGGAAAGGACGTTTCATCTCTGGCGGAGCAGTAAAAATCAGTCGAGAGACAAGCGAACAAATAACTCGACAAGACATAGTTGATGGAAAAATATTCAGTATTAGTTGGCTAACGGCTCATGGCACAAAGCGTAACGGCAAGATGCGGAAATTATGGAGCAACAGATTAGTATGTTCACTCATGAACCACCTTACAACTACAAAAGCATCGTGGAATGGCGGAAACTCGTCAACATGGCGTGAATATGTATTGAAAGCCAATGGTTTTGACACTCGAATGAGATATGGTGCTGAGGATAGAGAGTTCGGACAGAGGTTGGAAAACTCAGGAATACGCGGAATACAAATGCGTTACAGCCTGCCGCTGATACACCTATGGCACGAGCGTCCTTACGTGAATGATGAAGACTGGAAACGTAACAAAGCCATTTGGAAAGAGACTGAAAAACTTCGTAAAACAATGACAGAATACGGTATATGGAAAAAGAAATGATTTCGGTAGTAGTGCCAGTATATAATGTTGAGGATTATGTGGAAAAGTGTATCAGGTCTATAATGGCACAGAAGTACACAAATCTCGAAATACTTGTGGTTGACGATGGCAGCAAGGATAGTTCTGGTGCTATTTGCGACCGATTAGCCGTTGAGGATAAGCGCATAAAGGTTTTCCATACACCCAACGGAGGACTGAGCGCAGCAAGGAATGTGGGCATTGACAATGCCCATGGCGAGTTTATAGGCTTTGTTGATAGCGATGACTGGATAGAACCAGATATGTATTCATTCCTTTATGAAACAATGAAAAATCAAGATGCTGACATATCAGTATGCTCACATTATATCGATAAAGGAGATTCAATTAAATGCAAACGAATGCTTGACAAGGTGATAGTGTGCGACAAGGACGAAGCTATGAACATGCTGATGACCGACAAGTTGTTGCATAACTATGCGTGGGATAAACTCTACAAACGCGACCTGTTTGAGGGGTTGCATTATCCAGTAGGAATTTTGTACGAAGATATAGCCTTTACATTCAAGGTTGTCGAGCGTGTGCAGAGGTTGGTGGTGCATGCACTGCCTAAATACCACTACACCGTACGACCAGGAAGCATAGTGTCAGCTCGTTATGCGGTTAACAGAAATCTATCATATTTCAATTCTGAATATGTGCTTATGACTCATATGGTCGAGCACGGATACAAAGATGGCGCACGACATCTCGTACGCCGCGGAATACACACGTTGAAACGACTGATAATGTCAGGAGCTACTGACGATTTGCTGAACGAAATATTGCTGAAACTGCAACCTTATCATTATATAGGCATTAGCGAAATAGGCGTAGCCAATGTATGGCGGAGATGGATGATGGAGAACCATCTGCAACCATATAAGCGTATGTACAAGTTCTCGAAAAAGATATTCAAATGATTAGTGTCATAATCCCAAACTACAACTACGCAAGGTATCTCAAGGATAGAATCGACTCTGTGCTTGGGCAGACTTATCGCGACATTGAGGTGATTATGCTTGATGATTGTTCTTCCGATGATAGTGTGGCGATTATGGAGTCGTATGACGATGAGAGAATTGTCGGAGTGTTCAGAAACGAGAAGAACTCAGGTTCGCCTTTCGAGCAATGGAAGCGCGGTCTTGAAAAAGCAAAAGGCGAATATGTCTGGATAGCTGAGGCTGACGATAGTGCAGATATCCATTTTCTCGAAGAAATAGTGAAAGCTATGGAGACAGAAAAAGCTGTACTCGGATTTACAGCCTCGACAATGGTCAACGCCGAAGGGGTTCCTCTTGCCAAAGATTACGACCATTGGAAAAGAAGGAAAATTGTTGAAGGCAGCTGCAATGTCTATGACGGCATGAGTTTTGCAGTCAATATGCAATATTGGCGAAACCACGTTTACAATGCCAGCGGAGTGGTTTTCAAACGCAACACAGTGGGCAACGATGAATTGAAAGCCTTGAATATGAGATATTCTGGCGACTGGCTATTCTGGACAGGAATAGGTCTGAAAGGGAACGTGGTCGAACTGCATAAAAGGCTGAATAGATTTAGGTTCCACGATGGGAGTGTGACTCACAAAGGTGCCTACGAAGGGTTTCTTGAAGATATAGAGGTTGTCAAGATTTTCAACGAACGACTTAAAATCAATACGTTCAAAAGATATTTCAGGAGAATAAAATTCAAACGTCGCTGGAAACGCATAGGTTTTGATTCCGTATGTCCGGTATGACCAGCAGAAGCAATACAAGGCAGAAGGGTGGTACTGTATAGAAGACATCAAAACAATATTGTACGACATATATCAACTCAACTGCAAAAATGTATTTCCTGTTCCTAAACAAAATCAATGGTAGGATAAGACATGTCAGAAGTAGCAATACGCCTATTGGTCCGTCAGCCAATTGCTCCTCAATGAACGCATTGTGAGGATGGAACATATATTTCTTGTCAGTGTTGCGAATCTCGTCAGGCACAAACCAGCAATCTACACTTTCAAAACAGCGGTCAACAAACGTTGTCCTATATTCGGCAAATCCCCAACCAGCAGGACGTTCTGAAATCATATTATAAGCTATCTTCCATACTTTCAGCCGCGGTTCGCCTTGCAGCCAAGTCATTCTTGGGTGTGAAGCCACAAGCGCCACGACACATATTGTCATCAATGGTATCAGCCAATAGAGCATACGACGTCGCCATCGCCAGACAAATGTAATAGCAAAAGTCATAATTATCAGCAACATGGTGATTATTCCCACACGTCCGTCAGTAATACATAGTGCAAAAACCGAAGGTGCGGTCAATGCCCCGAAAATTAGTCTGCCAACGAGCTGCGAACTTGGGAAAATCATTGCATAAGCCACTATAGCCAAATTGAAAACGACATTCGCCTTCATATGGTCGTTGAAAAGATTGAGTCGAGTTTCATTGAAAGATGTGGCGAAATCGGTTTTCATTTCCATGCTGACGAGAATATGCAATACTATAACAGCAGGGAATACTATAAGACCATAAGCCACCCATTTTAGGTTGATTTGCTCAGGCAATCCGAGAATGCCTATCAACCCGAATAGCAGAAACGAATATCGCTGTTCAATTCCATAGCGCACAAAAATGCGTGAAGATATGTCATCACCTACAATCAACGAAAAAAATGGCATTATGGCAAAATAGACAATGAAAGCTACGAAAACCCACTTGTCGTGACCCCATGACCAGCGTTTCATTCTGCCGCTGTAAAATATTTCAACGACATAAAAGATTGCAGCGCACCACATTACAATGCGGTTCACATAAACATCGCCCACATAGAAAGACACTGACCATAACATTGCCAACAGAGTCAGCGATGTCAAAAAACCATAACGCAGGAAACTTAAAATCCTCAAATCAGACATAACAACAATAACCTAAATAGGTGAATGCAAAGGTACAAATAATTTTTTGTTAAAAAGCTCATTTATTCAAATAAAT
>JAKSNU010000045.1 GCA_024399535.1 Paludibacteraceae bacterium | reverse complement strand
CGCTCGTTATTCGATAACGTTTAACAATTGTGCGAAATTTATCGCACCAGTACTAATTCTCAATTGTCAATTTGATAAGCTCACAGAGCTTATCTACCGCTTCTGCTTCGTCAATGTTTTTGACGACGCACTCTTTTCCCTTGAACAGCGACACTTTGCCTTTCGCTCCACCGATATATCCGAAGTCTGCATCTGCCATCTCGCCTGGGCCGTTCACGATACAGCCCATCACTGCTATTTTCAGCCCTTTGAACTGTTTTGTGGCGGCTTTGACTTTCCTCACCACCTCTGGCAGGTCAAACTTGGTGCGTCCGCAACTCGGGCATGAGATGTATTCCGTCTGCGTTATTCTTGCCCTTGATGCCTGCAACATCATCATCTCCATTTCAACCACCTGAGCCTCTGTGATTTTCTCGCTGCGGCAGAAAATATACAGTCCGTCCAGCTGACCGTCAATCAGCAGCCCTCCGAAATCCACCCCTGCCATCACCTGCAACTCCTCCATGTCGTCGGTCATATAGACGCGCGAACCTATTACCGGATTTCTCAGCCCTTCAGAATTGAATTTTGAAATCATCGCCTTCATCTCGCCGGCAAAGTTCGGATTGGCTGGCGCAAGCATCAATGGCACGTCAGGATTGAGCCTCAGAGCCTCAACCATCATGTCGTCAATGTCCTTCACTCCGCCCACCATCAGGAATTTAGGTGCCGTGAACACAGTATAGTCAGCCCCCACGCCTTCTGAATACGATATGACCACAGGTACCTGACCACCTCCTATCTTGTCCGCCTTCTCGCTCTCTCTCCTGTGATATTCAAAAGGGTCGTAGGTCAGTTCACCCTCGAAAGGCACTTTCACGTCAGTGCTTCTGTGGTTGATGTATTTAACCAGTTTCTGTGCAACGGGTATTTCGGCTTCAGGTTTTTCAGAGAGAGACACTCTGATTGTGTCTCCAATTCCTTCCATCAGCAATGTGCCAATGCCTATTGCCGATTTAACACGCCCCTCGTCATCACTTCCTGCCTCGGTAACTCCCAGATGGATAGGGTAGTTCATCTCTCGCTCGTCCATCATCTTGGCAAGAAGCCTAACCGTCTGCACCATCACCCTCACGTTCGAGGCTTTTACAGACACGACAATTTCCCTGAACTCCATCCCCTCCATCATCTCTATGAACTCAATGCACGATTCAGCCAGACCTCTTGGCGTGTCGCCCCAGCGAGACATCATGCGCTTGCTCATCGAACCATGGTTCACGCCAATGCGTATCGCAGTGTTGCTTTCCTTGCAACGCTCGACTATAGGTCTCAGTTTTTCTTTGACTTTTTCAACCTCATCAGCCCACTCATCGTCTGTATAGTCGCCCGCCTTTCCTGCAACAAAGTTTCCCGGGTTTATGCGTATCTTTTCGACAGCCCCTGCGGCCTCAAATGCAACATTCGCATTGAAATGTATGTCAGCAACCAAAGGCACGTTGCAGCCCTCCTCGCGTAATATCTTGCGGGCCTCTTTCAGACTTTCGACCTCTTTCACACCCTGAGTGGTGAAACGCACAAGCTCTGCACCAGTCTCGGCGCAGCGTTTAGCTTGTGCCACAGTGGCTTCGATGTCGTTTGTATCGACGTTTCCCATCGTCTGCACGCAGATGCCATTCTCCCCGCCAATCGCAATGTTGCCAACCCTGACCTCACGAGTCACCCTTCTTTTATAATCAAACTGTCCCATCAATTCTCAATTATAATCATCTCGCTTTTGCCATTTTCAGTGCGCAAATAGTACGCTCCATTTGCAAGAGAAGAGACATTTACATTTTCTCCTTCAAAGTTCATCATGAGCCTGCCAGTCATGTCGTAGATTGCGCCATTGTGTTCGCCATTGAGCATGAGCACGCCTTTGACGGGATTCTGGCAAATCAGCACTTCTTCGTCATCGGCAATCTCTTCCACGGCTTCTGGCAAATGGTCACCCCTGATGCCGATTATCGCTGCATGATGCTGGTTGAAATCGTAAGGCCCAGGGGTGAAGTCGCCAATCTTGAACCAGCCGTCATACTGGCCGTTCCAACCCCATACCAGGTGATAATAGTTGTCGTCCCTGTAGCCGTCGCAGATGAACACATGTCCACCGTAAGAGCCTGAGGCACCGTAGAAGAAAGGTGCCCTCTCGTCCAATTCTCCCTGCAGTATTTCGTGCCATTCAGCAGTGGTGTAGTTGGCTTTTTCTATATATTCCACAGTCGATGGGAATCTGAAATATTTGCTCAGGGCATAAACCATCATCCATGACTGGGCAGTCGAGGCACTTGCCCCGTAAGCCATGTTCACAGCCACTCCGCAATGGTAGAGCAGTGTGGAGACAGCCTCTTTCTGTGCATCGGTTGACGAGGCGGTCAGCTTTTGCGGCATGTTGTCGTAATCGTAATAGGTATTCTCGAAGTCTGCTGATTGTGTTCCGTAATCGCCATAACCGTATGCCGAGAAATTAGCCTCGTAGCTGTACGACCCTTGGCCGTGAGTAGGGTAGCGCCAGTATCTCATTATCTGACCCATCACCAGGGCACCACAGCCAACCTGCGCATGGCCGCCTTGACCTTTCGGGTCTTCCGGACACATCGAGTTGTAGTATGTTCCCTGTCCCCACTTGACCCATATCAATGGAGATACAACTATGTTTCCTTCAGACACGATTCTCTGCATTTTGTTTCTTGAATCTGCCGACTCCCTGAATTCACTTCTGAACTCCTTTCCGCCCATCATCTCCCTGAGAGCAACAGGCACATCTGTGCAATCCACCTCGCCAGACTCGGAAAAACCAATGATTTTCCCGCTTTCCTCGTCAGTCATCACCCATCCACCTCCTGCCAAATTGCTGAATACTACCGCCAAAGCAATAAACAAAGTCTTCATGTTACGAATATTTAATTTCGTGCAAATTTACGACATTATTTCGTGTTGACAAAATGTTTTTGCATTTTTTTACAAAAAAATGTCTCGGCGAAAAAAGTTCCCTAAACATTTGCTCACGTCAGAAATAATGCCTATCTTTGCAGTCGTAAATAAAAGACGATTTATACATGCGTGTGTTCCATGGAACTAATATGATGGTGACCAGGCCGGAAGTCCGGATGGTTGGCTATACCAAAGACTTCGGATATGGTTTCTATTGTACCAAATTTGAAAAACAGGCTCAAAGATGGGCTATGTCAAAACATAATCCACACATTGTTTGTGTCTATGAATTTGAACCTTCTGCCGATTTGAACGTAAAACAATTTCCAGAGATGAGTGATGAATGGCTTGATTTTGTTGCAGCATGTCGTCATGGTCAAACTCATTCGTATGACATTGTAGAAGGCCCGATGGCAGATGATGAGGTATGGGATTATGTGGAAGATTTTCTGGCAGGACGTATCACTCGCGAAGCTTTCTGGGCTCTTGCTCGTTTTAAACGTCCCACTCATCAGATCATTTTCTGTAATGACAAGGCGTTGCAGTCACTGACCTATATAGAATCGTATGAGTTATGAAAAACATCTATTTTCCAGAAGAAACAATCGGCTTTAACGAGATTTTTTTTGTCTGCTACATGATTGAACGTACTGCAAGACACGTCAAACAGCGCAATCGCTATGTCGTTGAGCATCTTGGCGACGAAGGGCTGAAACGGCAACTGTCTATTGCAAATACCATACACAGTATGAATCCTGAGCAGGTGGTTGCTGATTGGATAGAAGAGTACGGGTTGGAACAGGGCGATTTTGATATTACGGTAGTTGACCATAGATTCACAGACAAGGTTCCTACAGATATTCAGATGGGCAAGGTGTATGCCCGTCTTGTTCAGTCTGTCGCTTCTGATAATGAATCGCTGTCTGCCACTATCCGAAGTGTTTATACCTCTCCAATATGCGATGTAATAGACAATTATAATTCAAGCGCATACTATGAGCCGAGTTATGTCCAGACTCGCGCTTATTATGCTGGCGCATTTATCTGATGAGTAAATATGACACCATTATTGTGAACTAAATCAGCTTTTTGTGCTCCAAGGGTCGGACAATCCATAGCCATATCAAAAAATATTTGTACCTTTGCAGTGCAATTGACGAGGTAGTCAACAAATGAGGAATATAACGGGCAAGTACTGAAAGGGCGACATCATACATAGCCCTGAAAGGGCGAAAGATATAGCACAGGGCGCAAGCCCTGTGTAAAATGGAGATTAACAACCCATAGCCCTGAAAGGGCGAAAGAGTTCTATGCAAAATATGACAACCAATGATACAATCGAAATGTGTCGCCCTTACAGGGCTTATTATCGGTGAATACTTTGACAACACAGGGCTCACGCCCTGTGCTATATTATGCCGTCCCTTCAGGACTTGATTGTTAGCGAATTACAAAGTAGTTATATAGAAGCGCAATTCAGAGAAAGAATATCTCCCACCTTATTGTATTTTGAACCCTGAACCTGCAAGACAGCAGGTTCGCTACGAACGCTGCGCTGACACCGAGAGGAGAAACAGCAAAAAAACTTTGCGAATCGTTTGCTCACGTCAGAAATAATGCCTATCTTTGCAGTCTGAAAAGTTAAGTATATTTAAAATCTTGATTTGGTGCAAAAATCATGCTGCAAAAATCTTGATTTGGTGCAAAAAACACGTTGCAAAAATCTCGATTTGGTGTAAAAATATACTTAAAATGTTGTGGAATAGGGAGAAAGGTATGAGTTGAATAAAAAGTCAGAATACAAAAATGAAGAGAAAGATTTATGGAGACCTTCTGAAATGGAAAAATGAAGAACGAGGTGCGGTTGCACTTTTGGTGGAAGGAGCACGTCGTGTTGGTAAGAGTTACGTTGTTGAAGAGTTCGCAAAAAACGAATACAAATCGTATATACTTGTCGATTTTGCGCATATTGGAAAGGCATTGAAGGCAGTTTTTGATGAATATTTGAACGAAACAGACTTGTTTCTGATGTATCTTCAGAACGTAACTGGTGTGCAGTTGCATGAAAGGGAATCGTTGATAATATTTGATGAAGTGCAGTTATATCCAATGGCAAGACAGGCCATAAAGCATCTGGTTGCTGATGGCAGATACGACTACATTGAAACAGGCTCATTGGTAAGTATCAACGAAAATACAGCAGATATACTTATACCTTCCGAAGAACGGTCACTTCAGATGAATCCTATGGATTTTGAAGAATTCCTCTGGGCAATTGGCGATGAAATGACATGGCCATTTGTGAAACATTGCTTCGATAACCAATTGTCCATGGGGCCTATGCACAGAAAAGTCATGACATTGTTCCGTCAGTATCTGATAGTTGGAGGAATGCCGCAGGCTGTCGTGAAATTTATCGAGACAGGCAATTTCCAGCAAGTCGATGTCGTGAAGCGAGATATATTGTCGTTGTACCACAAGAGCATAGATAAACATGTAAAAGGTTATACCGAGAAAGTAAAAGCTGTGTGGGAACAGATTCCGGGAGAATTGCAGAAACATGAGAAGAAATTCAAACTTGCCGATGTGGAATCAGGTGCAAGATACAGAAGTTACGAATCATCGTTTATGTGGCTTAAAGATGCGAGGTTCGTTAATGTGTGCTATAATGTCACTGAACCTCAGGTGGGTATGAAACTCAAGAGAGACGCCCAGACGTTCAAGTGCTATATGGGAGATACGGGGCTTTTGATTGCTCATGCCTTTGACGAAAAACAGGTGCAAGGTGAAGAACTGTACCAAAAACTTATGCTTGACAAATTGGAATTGAATGAAGGTATGTTGGTCGAAAATATCGTCGCACAGATGTTGGTGGCAAGTGGCCATTCGCTGTATTTTTACAGCAAAAATTCCGAAGTGTCGGGGAATCGTATGGAGATAGATTTTCTTGTGGAGAAACCGACACTTACGAATGCCCACAACATTTGCCCTGTCGAAGTGAAGTCTGGCAAAAACTATACTTTTTCATCTATCGAGAAATTCAGGAATCGGTTTCCAAATCAGGTGCATATCCCATATATAATTCATTGTATGGATTACAAAGAGCAATCAGGATACCGATTCATACCGATTTACATGACACCATTATTGTGAACTAAATCAGCTTTTTGTACTCCAAAGGGTCGGACAACCCATTGCCATGTCAGAAATAATTTGTACCTTTGCAGTGCAATTGACGAGGTAGTCAACAAATGAGGAATATAACGGGCAAGTACTGAAAGGGCGACATCATACATAGCCCTGAAAGGGCGAAAGATATAGCACAGGGCGCAAGCCCTGTGTAAAATGGAGATTAACAACCCATAGCCCTGAAAGGGCGAAAGAGTTCTATGCAAAATATGACAACCAATGATACAATCGAAATGTGTCGCCCTTACAGGGCTTATTATCGGTGAATACTTTGACAACACAGGGCTCACGCCCTGTGCTATATTATGCCGTCCCTTCAGGACTTGATTGTTAGCGAATTACAAAGTAGTTATATAGAAGCGCAATTCAGAGAAAGAAGATTTCCCACCTCATTTTGTTTCGAAAACTAAACCTGCAATACAGCAGGTCCGTTACGGGTCCGTTGCAAGTCCGTTGCAGGTCCGTTCGGTGTCCGCTTTTTGACCCCGAAAAGCGGACACCGAACGGACACTGAGCGGAGAGTGAACGGACACCATGTTGACACCGAGAGGAGAAACAGCAAAAAAACTTTGCAAAACATTTGCTCAGGTCAGAAATTATATCTACCTTTGCAACCGCAAACCTGCGCCATGGGGAGTGTCTCATTCGGGGTAGGGGAGCAGACATATTATTAGGCGTTTATTGACGCTTGTTTCGGCACTTGAGAAATCTGGTAAATTTTATCCTGTCCGAAATAAGATGATTCAATGAATGCCTGCGGAGTATGTATATTCATGCACTCTTCGGAGTGTGGTCTATACATATCGGCGCAGGCTACATTGTCATTCTTACAGGATGGGTTTACCAGAGCCTTCAAGTGGAGAATGATGATTGCGGACTGCGTTTTTTGTGTTTTATTACGATGAGATCACTGTAAATAATAACTAAAATGACATTATCAGAGAGAAAAAATAAAAAATTTCCATTATGTGCCGTATAATGGCACTTGCATAGAGTAATTTTGCAGCCGAATTCGAAATATCAAGTAATGACACCTATTGCGTTATTTCAAAAATATCTGTGGATGCTTAATGCCTTTTTATTCAATGGCCCAATGACAATTGAGGAAATCAATGACCGTTGGTCAAAGGCAGGTGTGAATTATATGAAAGAGTCAAGAATTCCCAGACGCACCTTTTTTAGGATGAAGAATGCCATAGAGAGTGTTTTTGACGTGGAAATAAAATACAGTACCATATCACATAAATACTATATAGATTCTGATGAGATAGATGATTCTCTCAGCAAGTGGATGTTGGAAACAATGTCAATCAATAACTTTATTCTTACGGGCAAAGAGATTAAGGACAAAATCCTAATAGAGGATTACCCATCAGCAACAGAAGATTTGTCACTGATTATAAAATCAATAAAAAGCGGTAAGACATTATCTTTGTCAATGGACAATTATCAGGATGATAAGTTGAGAAAATATGAAGTTGAACCTTTATGTGTCAAGACATTCAAACGAAGATGGTATCTGCTTGGACGAAGTTGTAAGGACAAGACAATTGATATATATCCTTTGGACAGGATTTCCGATTTGACGATGACTGGTAATGGTTTTACGACAACTAAATCTTTCGATGCGCTGGGGTATTTCAAAAATTATTATGGTGTGCTGACTAATGAAAATCCTGAGACTGTACTTCTAAAGGTTACTCCATTGAGAGCTAAATATTTGAGGTCATTACCCTTGCATCATTCTCAGAAAGAGGTGGAAACCAAAGAAAACAGTTCCTATGTAATGAAAGATGGCTACTCGATATTCGAGTTGTATGTTGCACCAACTTTTGACTTCATACAGGAGTTACGTTCATTAGGGCCAGAAATCAAAGTGCTGTCTCCGTCATATCTTGCGGATATAATGAGGCGGGATGCGCTGAGGGTTGCAGATTTATATGAAAACAACTTTTAATTATTTTATATTATGGATTTACTTAATCTTTATTCTGCCGAAGTGGCTAAGTTGCCAGAGGGTAATTATTTCAAATCTCGTGGAATGTCGGTGTGCACCAATGATGGTGACAATTTGGAAATTATGATTGCTGGCTGTAACCCAGGCGTTTATAAGGATGAACATACAGAACTGAATTTTACCTACCAAAATCCTTTCATTGGCAATTCAATAAACTATTTTGCAAGATTCTGCAAATTTATTCCTGAAAGTGTGCGAGAAAAGGTGGCGTATGTAGATATCTTTCCATTCAAGGAGGCTGATGAGGCTACTCTTCTTGCCAACATACGTGGACAAGAGCCATTTATGGCAAAGATTCTTTCGATTACAGAAGCGGAAATTGAGCGAATAAATCCCAACTTGCTGATAATTGCAAATAAAGGAACTTGGCCATATTGGGGAGCTGCCGAAGATTGCATCTGGATGGGCTATGATTTTCAGCCTGTTTTGGAGTGTGACTTGCCAGAGCGTTTGCGAGGAAGGAATTTTGACGTGAGAATAATACGTGGGTTCAGAAAAGGCGTTTTTGCCGAAAGAGACATAATCTATCGTCCAGCAGATGGCATTTGCAAATTGAAAGGTACTGTCACATTGATGTCTAAGTATATCAGGAATATACCTTCTTCACAGCAACTGACTATTGATGATTATCTGGAATTATCTGCTTTTGCAAAACAAGTTAAGTCAATCTCAAAATATTTATAATTATGGGAGATATATTTTCTAATTCGTTTAAACGTGAACTTGGCAAGAATACAGCCAAGACAGTTTCAAATTTAGTTTTTGGCGATAATTGGTCAACTCCTTATAGGCGAATAAATTCCGAAAGAGAGCAGAGACTTAAGGAAAAGCAAGAAGCTGCTATTGCCGCACAAGAAGCCAGAGAACAAAGACTTAGGGAGAAGAATAATGCCGTAATTGCGTCAATTGAAGCCCGCGAAGAGAGGGAACGCCAGAATCATTTGAATAGATCGGATGAAGCTGTTCTTGGCAATATTGACAAGTTAGTTGCTGTTCCTATTCCAAATGACGTTAATGGGTTGAATAACTATTTGGGAATGTTGTCGGTTCAGATGAAATCCATCAAATTTGAGAAAGACATTCAGGAGGCAGACATACGAAACAAATATTTGTTGGCATTGATAGAACGCTACCGACAGGCTGTTGACGAATTGGCATACCTAAATCCTACGGATAGGCATTTGCTTAATTATGTAAACTTGCTTATTGACAGAGAGTTTGAAATAAAGAAATTTTCAAAGAGTAAGCCGGTTCTTGTAGTAATCTTTTCCATTTTACTGTTACCATCTCTGTTGTTAATGCAAATAGGAATGGAGTATCCTACTGATGCTGATTTCGTCATTGGTTCGCTTGCCACATTTATAAACATTTCTGTGATTTATTTTTGTGGTATTAGACCGAAGGTAATGCTTAAGAAAGCAAGGAAAAAGGAGTTGAAAAAATATGAACAGCTTATGTCTTGTAATACAGAAAAGCAAAAACCGGAAAATTTCACCCAACAGACACAACATCCAGAAGAAATTCATGTCGATAATTCGCAATCTTCTGATGATATCTTCTTTGACCTTAATTCAGACAATAGGATTGGCGTTGCACTGGCACGTATTTGGAGCAAATACAGAGGTTTAGTTCCTGACGAAATCCTTGCAAGAAGACCAATATTTGCTGCTGATGGTGTTAAGGATTGTATCTTGTTCGTTGGCATAAACCCTTCATTTAGTGAAAATGACGACAATAACTTTATTGAAAATGATGATAAAAAGTCATTGTTGTATGGCAGTTTCTATCAAAGGGAAGATTCACCTCAATATTTCAAGAATCTCGAAATGTTTGCGGCAAGGTTTGGTAAATCATATACACATATGAATTTGCTATATGTCCGTGAGAATGACAGAAATAGCGTGTTGAAGATGAATCCTGATTTCACAAGGGAACAATTGGAATTGACATACGAGACAATTGTCAGATTGCAGCCTAAAATGATAGTCTTCTTTACTGATTATTGCAAGAAACTGATTTATGGTAAAGATAGATGGGTTTATTTAGATTCGTGGGATACAACCCATTATGTGCTGAATGGCACAAATATTCCTGCCGTTTTCAGTGAGGATATAAATAATCTAAACGAAGAAGAACTGGGCAATTTGCAGGAAAACATTGCCTTTGCTTTGTCTCAAAGAAAATAATTGCGGTATATATTAATTATTGAGTCCACTTGAAAAAGTCTAAAAACGCATTTTTTTGTAATTTGCAACACATTGATAATCAACTCTGATTAAATTGAAAATATTAATTTTGAATAATATGAAAAGAATTATTGTCTCCATTATGGCAATGCTTGTTCCATTTTTTGCCATTGGGCAAAAGGTTCAAACAAAAACAGAAAAAATAAATGATGAAACAACCCGTACGTTCAGTTATTATCTGGACGAAAATGGAAATCAGGTGAGGCATGGAAAATATGTTATCACATGGATAGTGAACAGAAATGATTATAAGGTGAATAACAAACTTGAGTGCAATTACAAGAATGGTCTCTTACACGGCAAATTAACTTATTCTGCAAATAAGAGAATTTACAATGCTGCGTTATCATTAAAATCAAAAGATGGTTACAAGTGGATATTAAATTCTCAGGAACTGGATAATTTTACTGTCGAAATGTATGAAGGTTATATGACAGGTGACATAAATGTCACATTCCAGGGATGGTGGCCAAATGAAACTAATTTTAGATGTAAGGCTGTAAAAGGTGTTTTGATGGATGATTCAGAACTTGTTATAACAGAACGTCCGAGAAGGGTCTTTCGCGAGCAACTGAAATATTTTAGTGATGCTGAAGAGTTAAAACGTTATCGCAATATTTTGTCTGCAAGTTCTCCTAATCCTAATTTACAAGATATACCAGAACAGATATATTTTGATTTTCCCGCTGACTCGTATGGAAATTGGGAATCATATATTATCAAACTGCCTCGATATGTGGATAAACCATACGATAAACTTGGTGACATTGTGGAGTATGTGTTTTTGACTACCTACCAAGGCAACGATAAGAATGCAATATCACAATTGGACGAAATAATAATAAAATCATATTATCTTTCCCCAGAATCCAAGGATACATTAAAAGAGCAATATGCTTTGGCAATGCAAAAGATAAATGATATTGTAATGGCAGAACAAAGAATGCTTCAGCAAAAAAAAGATGTTTATCAAAATGCATATAGTAAAGCTGAAACAATCGCAAAGGAATTCCAAAATGGAAAATGCTGGCTTGGAACAGTCCAGA
>JAKSNU010000044.1 GCA_024399535.1 Paludibacteraceae bacterium | reverse complement strand
CCTTCATGACCCAAGTCTTTCCTACTTGTCTGGCACCCAGCAAGATAAGTGGTTTACGTAAAGGAGAGTTTTTCCATTCTGTCAACCTGTCAATGATGAATCTTCTCATAACAATCTGATAATTAAGTTTTCGACTGCAAAGTTACACTTTTTCGAGGATATGACCAAATAAAAGTTACACTTTTTCGAGGATATATTTCGGTCAAAGTTACACTTTTTCGAGGATAAGTGTTTCTTCCGTGATAAAAGTCAGGCACTAGTCGAGTAATGGACGAGCGATGAAATGACTGTTTAGTAGTTTTTTCAAACTCAAAGAAAAAAATCAATATTTCTCTTTGTTGTTTCAAGATAAAATTGTACCTTTGCAGCGAAATCTGCTGACATTCCAATTGTTACTCTTAATGAATGATGTAAAATAAGGCATTCGCTGACGAGAAAATTTGTAAAATAAGGCATTGGAATATCGCAAATATTGCAAAATAAGGCATTTGGTAAGGATTTTTAGAGTACAATTGCATTTATGAAAACAATAGACAAGAGAGTGTTGGAAGTGATATTCAGCGACCAGAAAAAGGAGATTGGTAATTGGAAAAACGATTATCTTTGCTCTCGTATTGAGGAAAAAATGGTGGATTTGGAGAGCCCTCAAGCGCAAGTCATCATCGGTGTACGTCGTAGTGGCAAGTCAACTCTTTGCTTTCAGGTCCTTGAAGGAGCAAAGGTTAATTATGCATACGCTGATTTTGATGATGAACGTCTGGCAGGATTAGACAGCAGCCAGTTGAATGATGTCCTTGAAGTCATGTATAAAATTTATGGTGAATTCAAGTATATATTCTTAGATGAGATTCAAAACATAGATGGGTGGCCTCTGTTTGTAAACCGGCTTCTTCGTGCGAGGATACATGTCGTCCTGACTGGCAGCAATGCGAAACTGTTAAGTAACGATCTTGCGACACATCTGACTGGCCGTAGCAGTGAGATTTCTCTGTACCCATTTTCGTTTTCTGAATACTGTGTGATGAAGTCGGTTGATTGTTACTCGCAGACTACTAAAGATATTGCAGAACAAAGGAAGACTTTTGACGAGTATCTGCTTGCAGGAGGATTTCCCGAATTGATTAAGATAAAGAATGCTAAGAAGTACATTTCCAATTTGATTGACAACATACTGAATCGTGACATAGAGCAACGGTATAACATTGTCTTTCCTGCCCAATTCGAGAGTATGTCACATCATCTTCTGAACATCTCGCCATGTGTTTTTTCAACTGCCGACCTTGCAGAGACATTCAATTTCAAATCGATGCACACAGTTCGTAACTATATCAAATATCTAAAGGAGGCATATATCCTTGTCGGAATGCAAAGATATTCCGCTAAAAGCAAGCAACGTGCAGTCCGGGAAAAGGTCTATGCCGTTGATGTGGCTTTTATGAATCAGAGGGAGAATGCTTTTGCAGGAGAAAATATTGGATGGCGGCTTGAAACCAGTGTGGCAAACCATCTGTTCAGAAAATGTAAAAATGAGGGGTGGGACATTTATTATCTCAGTGAACGGTCAGGAGAATGCGACTTTATTATTTGCAATGGCAATAATGTTTTGCAATGCATTCAGGTTTCATACGACATTTCATCTGAAAAAACTCGTAAACGCGAAATAAATGGCTTGCTTATAGCTAACAAGATGACGTATTGCGAAAACCTGTTGCTCCTGACTGACTGCGAATATGGTGATATAGACCAAGGTGGTTTGAAAATACAAGTCAGGCCAGTGTACGAATGGAGTGCTAAATTGTTCGTCGAATGATTCTCTCTACAGAATAGAGAGGAATGTTGGCTATCCAGCCTTGATCAATAAATCCTTTCATCGAAATGCGCATACCCTTGAGTTTCAGCATAGAGGGCATACCGTATCATATTAAGTATTGCATACTACTTGAACATTACAATCGCACGTTCTACGCTCGCTAATTAGCGAGCGTAGAACGTGCGATTGTAATGTTAACGATGGGCGATAATATTATGCGATAGTCCATTTGCAGCGTACTGGCGAGACAATTGCGCCTTCTTCCTTAAGGACTTTCATTGCCTTGTCAACCTCTTTGCGGTCCAATCCGCTTATCTCTGCAATCTTACCTGCATTGACTGGCTCGCCAGCTTGACGCATAGCTGCCAAAACTTGTTCTTTTGCTTCCATAATTTTATTCTCCTGCTGTTTCTTTAATGATTTCGGCAACTGTTGGGTGAGGGAATACAACGCGGTGCAACTGTTCTGCTGTCATTCCTGCTTCGATTGCCACGCAAGCAGCGCAAATGAATTCTGAGCATGGATTGCCTATGGCATGTACGCCGAGCACCTTATCGTTCGCGTCAGTGATAATCTTACATACTCCGTTCCCTCCTTCGTTTTCAGCGACAAAACGTCCAGAGAAGGTCATAGGCAGACGACGTACTTTATACTCTGTCCCTGCTGCCTGCAGGGTGGCTTCGGTAGCTCCACAACCTGCCACCTCAGGGTTAGTATATATCACACCCGGAATTGCGTTGTAGTGCATTTCGTCGGATATTCCCAACATATCGTTTACTGCTACCTGTGCTTCGCGTTCTGCGGTGTGAGCAAGGAGCGATGTAGCGTTGATGTCGCCAGCTGCCCAAACGTTTGGAGCAGAGGTGCGCATGTGCGAATCGGTCTTTATACCATTGCGGTTCGGTTCGAGGTTGAGGTCGCGAATACCATCGAGCGATGGTTTTCTTCCAACGCAGAGCAATATATTGGTGGCTTCAGCCTTATGTTCGCCTTCAGCGTCGGAATAGGTCACGCAACCTGTTGCTACGTGGAGCACTTTTGACGAGAGATGGAACTCTACGCCCCGTTTTGCCATATCTTCGCGCAACATTGCAGATATTTCGGTATCTATGCCTGGCAATATCTCAGGTGCCATTTCAACGACGGTGACTTTAGTTCCGAAAGTCGAGAACAGACCTGCAAATTCCATACCTATCACACCTCCGCCTATGACTATGAGTGATTCTGGCACCTCCTTAGTTTCCAAAGCTTCGGTTGACGTCCAATACTCAGCAGTATCTACACCAGGGATTGGAGGAATAGCCACAACCGAGCCAGTGCATATCAGCAGACGTTCTGCCTCGTACTGCTCTTCGCCACATGCAATGCGAACAACCTTACCATCGTTCGACAGCACATTAGCTTCGCCTGTTACGACTGTCACACCCGTATTGGTCATTTTGGCTTTAATGCCAGCAACAAGTTTACGGATTATCTTGTTTTTGCGTGCAACTATCTTGTCATACTCGAAAGTCACTCCTTCGGCTTTGACGCCATATTTAGCTCCCTCTTCGGCATGTTTGTACATTTTCGACGAGTAGAGCAAAGTTTTGGTAGGAATACATCCGACGTTGAGACATGTGCCACCGAGTGCTTTCTTCTCAAATAAAACCACGTTGAAGCCTGCTTTAGCGGCTTGTGCGGCTGCATTGTATCCTGCAGGGCCGCCTCCTAAAACTGCGAGATTATACATATCTTTATCTATATCTTATTTTTTGTCCTATTTGTAGTATTGAATTCTGTCGCAAATGGTTGAGCTGGCAGAGACGTTTCACCGTCGTATGATAGCGACGTGCTATGATTGAGAGGTTTTCGCCTTTTTTCACGCGATGGTAAGCCGACGAGTTCTGGGCCTGTTGTATGGCTTTACTGTTTGAGTAAGTATCTTTTTTGGTTATCAAGTAAAAGCCATCTGCATCGGCAAGGCATTTTTTCGTCTCGAAGTTTATGAGTTTTATAGGGTTGAAGGAATTACCGAGGAACCTCACTTCGAAATGCAGATGCGGGCCTGTCGAATGTCCAGTGTTTCCTCCGAGACCTATCGGCTCGCCTGCCGCTACATCCTGATTAACACTGACCAGTACTCTTGACATATGCGCCATCACAGTTTCCAAGCCGTTGTCGTGCCTGATAACTAAATAATGGCCGTATCCCCGCCGTTCGTAATCCACCAACCGGACACGTCCTGAAAATGGCGCCCTGATAGTATCACCAATATCCAAACCAATGTCAATACCTTGATGGATTCTGCGCCAACGCCATCCATAATTCGAAGTTACACGATTGCTTACCGTCGGATATACAAAATCCCTGCAATCAATATATGTCGAATCAGGCATTGATTCCAATTGTACACCATATGGGTTGACACGCAGTGGCGTCCACGAATAGCGATACAACTCATAAGCTGGGCAAATACGTGCCAACGAGTCGCAATAGACCATTTTGCCCTCTATAGGCAGGTAGAAGCCTGCGGTATCTTCTGCGAAGAAATTCTCTTCGCTCTGTGCTGATGTTTGCGAGTACAATGTGAGTATGATTGAGGAGAGGAGAAATATTTTTAATTTTGACATCTATATCCCTATTTTGTGTTGAAAAATGACGGGCGCAAAGTTACAAAAAAAATCTGAAACCTGGGTACTTTATTAACATTATTTGGGATTTTTGTTTCAATGGGCATATAAATTTGCTATTTTTTAGTCAGTTGACGAGGTTATTTATTTCTGGTTATAGTGAACGACAACAATTTCATCATCGCGTCCCTTATCGGCGAATCTTCGAATTCTTTCAGTGATTGGTGTGCTTTGCTCATATAATAGTCGATTTTGCATTCTGCATATTCAATGCCGTGATGTTTAGCGACTAAAGTACCGATATTGTAGAAATATTCTTCAGTAAACTCGCCTTTTTTAGCCTTATCCAATATGTCTTGCGCTGCTTTGTATGGCAATTGTTGCAAGGCATGGAGTAGCGGCAATGTCACCTTTCCTTCGCGGATGTCGTTCAATGTCGGTTTGCCTATCTGTGCATTTGGCGTGTAGTCGAAAATGTCGTCTTTTATTTGGAAACATATTCCCATCATGTCGGCAAATTCGGTGATATCCTTTATTTGTTTTTCAGTTGCCCCGGCTGTGATGGCTGCTGATTTTGCCGTCAGAGTGAATAGCACTGCTGTTTTTCGGCGTATGATGTCGATATATTCCTCTTCGGCAGGTATGTTGTAGGCATGTTGCAGTTGCAGCAGTTCACCTTCAGCCAATGTTTGACCCAATGTACAAAGAATGGAAAACAGCTCGGGATTACGTGTCTCGGAGATAAACCTTATCGCCTTTGACAACAGGTAGTCGCCCGACAACACTGATATTCTATTGTCGAACAATGCGTTGATTGACGGTGCATTGCGACGTTTCATCGTATTATCCACCACGTCATCGTGTATGAGCGAAGCGGTATGCAATGTCTCGTAACCAGCTGCTATGTTTAATGTGTCCCTATTTATCCCGCCGCATAATTTTCCGCATAGCAGAGCGAATATAGGTCTGACTTGTTTCCCTTTTTGTGTCTCTGCGTATTGCATGACCTGACGTAGCAACTGGTCTTGCGGCGAGGAGAAAGATTGGCTGAACAATTGTTCGTATTCTTCGAACTCTTTCAGTATGGGGTTCTTAATCTGCTGTAGCATCTGATTATTCTTTTTTCGTTTCTATCAATTTTTGTATGTGAAGCATTTCGTCTCTGAAATGAGCTGCCGAAAGGAAATCATATTTCTTAGCAGCTTGTTCCATTTTGCTCTTCGCATGAGCCATGGCTTTTTCCAGTTGACTCTGGTTCATCTTCATGATGATTGGATCCTCAGCGACCATGCTTTCCGCAGGGTTTTCTTCCGGTATCTGATACTGGTGTACCGCAAGATCGTTGCTTGCATCGGTGAATTTCACAGTCTGCGGAATTATGTTATGTTCTGTGTTGTATTTCATCTGAATCATACGTCTGCGGTTAGTCTCGTCTATAGTCCGCTGCATTGACCCGGTGATTGTGTCGGCATACATTATCACTTTGCCGTTCACGTTGCGTGCAGCACGTCCTGCTGTCTGTGTGAGCGACCTTTCATTTCTGAGAAAACCCTCTTTGTCAGCATCCAATATAGCGACAAGCGATACCTGCGGAAGGTCTATTCCTTCCCTTAGCAGGTTGACGCCTATAAGCACGTCGAACAGTCCGTCTCTCAGCTCGTTGAGTATCTGTACACGTTCTAATGTATCAATGTCTGAATGGATATATCTGCACCTTATGTCGTTTTTCTCAAAATAGACGTTTAGCTCTTCAGCCATTCGTTTGGTGAGCGTGGTGACTATTGTCCTTTCGTCAGCTTCAGCCCTGACGGCTATCTCCTCCATGAGGTCGTCTATCTGGTTTAGCGAAGGTCTGACCTCTATTGGCGGGTCGAGCAATCCTGTCGGGCGTATCACTTGTTCGACAACAATGCCTTCTGATTTCTTGAGTTCATATTCTGCGGGGGTGGCTGATACGAATATCACCTTTTGCATCTTTTCTTCAAATTCATCGAATTTGAGAGGTCGGTTGTCCAATGCAGCCTTGAGTCTGAAACCATAATTCACCAAGTTGACTTTCCTTGACCTGTCGCCTGCATACATTCCTCTGAATTGAGGCACTGTGACGTGGCTTTCGTCAATCATCATCAAGAAATCTTTCGGGAAATAGTCCAACAAGCAGTAGGGGTGAGTCCCCGGTGCACGATTGTCGAAATATCTTGAGTAATTTTCTATTCCAGTGCAATATCCCACTTCTTTCATCATCTCCATGTCGTAATTCACACGCTCGACGAGTCGTCGTGCTTCGAGTTCTTTGCCCATATCTTCGAGTTCTTTTGACTCTGTCCCGAGGTCCAAGCAGATTTGGTCAATGGCAGATGTGACGCTCTCGGGTGTTGTGGTGAAGATTGTGGCGGGATATAGTTCGTAAGTCTCGTAACGGTCGATTGTTGTGTAATTTATCAGGTCGAGGGTGAGTATTTCGTCTATTTCGTCGTCCCAAAAAACGACCCTGAGAATATAGTCAGCATAGGGCACTGCAATGTCAATTGTATCACCTTGTACGCGGAAATTCCCGCGGTTGAGGTCTAATTCGTTTCTTGTGTATTGTGCGTTGACCAACTGGTGTAACAGCAATTGTCGTGAATAGCGTTTCCCGCATTCTAAGTGTATGCAGTTTTCCGAAAAGTTGACTGGCGACCCTAAGCCATAAATACAGGATACTGACGAAACGACTATCACGTCTTTCCTTCCAGAGAGCAATGCTGCTATCGCCGAAAGTCTCAGTTTGTCAATCTCTTCGTTTATTGAAAGGTCCTTCTCAATGTATGTGTCGGTTGATGGGATGTAAGCCTCCGGCTGATAGTAGTCGTAGTACGACACAAAGTATTCCACTGAGTTTTTGGGGAAGAATTGTTTGAATTCATGGTATAGCTGTGCGGCTAAAGTCTTGTTGTGCGACACGACGAGCGTTGGCCGTTGTGTCTTGGCAATAACGTTTGCCATGGTGAATGTCTTTCCAGACCCTGTCACACCCAACAGAGTTTGGAAAGGAACATTATTACACAAGCCATCCGTCAATTGGCGGATGGCTTCTGGTTGATCGCCCGTAGGCAAATATTTTGATGTTAGTTCAAAATCCATTAAAAGGCATTAATGATACCGCAGAAATCGTCAGCTTTCAAAGCTGCGCCACCAATCAGACCTCCGTCGATGTCTGGTTTTGCGAAAAGTTCTTTAGCGTTTGATGGTTTGCATGAACCGCCATAAAGTATTGTAGTGTTTTCAGCCATCTCTTTGCCGTATTTAGCTGCAATGAGTGAGCGGATGTGTGCATGGATTTCCTCTGCCTGGTCAGGAGTTGCAGTGAGTCCTGTGCCAATAGCCCAAACTGGTTCATATGCTACAACGACCTTAGCAAATTCCTCTGCTGTGAGGTTGAAGAGCGACTCTTTGATTTGTGCCTCGACGACGCTGTTCTGTATTCCCTGTTCGCGCTGTTCTTTCACTTCGCCGACACAGAATATTGGACGCAAATCGTTTTTCAATGCCATCAGGACTTTTTCTTTGAGCATCTCGTGCGACTCTTTGAAATATGTGCGACGCTCAGAGTGACCGATGATGCAGTATTTTGCACCTGTCGATTTTATCATTGCTGCTGAAACCTCGCCTGTGTATGCTCCTGACTCGTGTGTTGAGCAATCCTCAGCACCTACTGCTATGACCGAACCTTCAAGTTCGTCAGCTGCACATGCCAGATGGATGAAAGGTGTGCATACGATAACTTCGCAATTAGGATTAACTACTTTTTCTTTCAGTTCATTTACAAGGTCTAAACCTTCCTGGAAATTTTTGTTCATTTTCCAGTTTCCTGCTACGATGTTTTTTCTCATAGTTTTTATGTTTTTATTTCAATTTGTTGGCGTTGTATTTGTCGGTCACTATTCCTTTCTTCAGTGTTACTATACCCGGATTAGCACGCACCATTGTCTTCAATTGTATTGGATCGACGATACAGAACTCATATTTAATATTGTGTTTCTCAGCGAATGCTGCTATTGTTATGTCGTCAGATGCAGTGAGTGCAATGAATCTCTCGCCATTGCTTACCGCCTGTCTGTACAGGTTGTCTATGCCGGTGAGCGACGAAGTGTCTGTGATGTTGAGGTCCCACATGACTGCAAAATAGGTTGTCTTCTGGTCGTCCAGTATCTCCTCAGTGATGTCCATTCCGTCGAGAGTTTCAATGAAGAAATCGTGTATAGGTGGCTGCACTCCTTTTTCCTTGAGTTTTGAAACTTGATCTACGAAGACCCAAGTTGTGTCGTTGTATGGTGCGTTCATCAGAGTGAATTGTTTTTGTTCGCCGTTTTTCTCGTAGATGAAGAAAGTTTCATATATGTCAGGGTGTGTTCCTTCCGGTTGTTCCATCTGCTGGCGGATGTCAGCCCCTACATAGTATGGTCTGAAATCAATTACAGGCAGGTTGAATAATGTCCATATTCCAAATCCTACGCAAACTGTAGCTGCTGCACCGGTGACTATCCATGCCAATAGAGTAACTTTCCATTGGCGGTTGTATTTCTGGAATAGCCACATCAGGACAACTAATGCGTCGATTGCTATGTTCTTGTAGAATGTCTGCCAATTGCTCAATATTAAAGCGTCGCCGAAACATCCGCAGTCTGAGACAGGGTCGGTCAGTGCTATCCACAACGTGAGGGGTGTCATAGTTGCCATGAGTAGGGTAGTAATCCATAATCCCAATTTGAAATTCAGATTCGAGACTAAACATACTCCTGTCACAAATTCAATAGTGAAAAGAGCAAATGCACCGATTATAGCAAAATCCGAAAATTGCGTAAGGCCCATTGGTTCTAAGTAATCTTTTATCTTATACACTGTCCCTAATGGGTCAATGGCTTTTACGCTGCCCGAGAAGATGAAGATTGCACCTACTATGTAGCGGCTGATATTAAAGATTATTTTTTTCGCTTTCATTTTCCGTTAATTTTATAAGGTAAAACATTGCATAATTCAATATGTCATAGTAATTAGCATCAATTCCTTCTGAAACTAAAGTCTTCCCGTTGTTGTTTTCAATCTGCTTGGTTCTGTTTAGTTTTGTGAGAATCAGGTCTGTGTATGACGATGTGCGCATACCTCGCCATGCCTCGCCGTAATCATGGTTTTTGCGATTCATAAGGTTGATAGTCTCAGCGAAATAGTGGTCATAATACTTCATAGCCTCTTCGGCTGTTATGTCTATCTTGTCAACAAATCCTAATTCCAACTGAATGAGACCAACGATGCTGTAGTTGATTATTCCAATAATCTCCGGACGTATTCCCTCGCCCACCATATTCTCGTCGGTTGTCTCAAGGGTTCTGATTCTCGAAGCTTTTATGAACAGTTGGTCGGTGAGCGACGATGGTCTGAGTATTCGCCATGCAGCTCCGTAGTCCTTCAGTTTCTTTTCGAAAATGTCTCTGCATTCTCGTCCGAGAGTTTTGTATTCTTCTTCAGTTTTGCTCATGATTTAATGAAATTTTGCGTCAGATATGGCTTCAACCACGTTGACAATGTAGTCGCCCATCTTTTCGCATTCTACGATAGTGTCCATATATGTCACTGACGATTGATATGTATATTCGTTATTGTTGAGCGACTCTATGTTTTGGTTTTTCAGTTGATTGCGGAAATTGTTGATTTCATTTTCGTTGTCAGCGGCCTTGTTTGAATCCTCGTCAATGATGTGTTCGCGGTTCAGCACAAGCAACATATGTTCCATTGCGTTTTGCACGAGGTTGAACATCAACTCAATGTTGTTGTCTTGGTCTTTGGTGTATTTATCATGCTGATTGCGATATCGTTGCAGAGTTCTTGCAATGTTGTAGCACGAGTCTGCAACACTTTCAACTTCCGAGACAACTCTCAGTTTTATCTGAATCTGATGTTTGGTGTCGTTTGACAACCTTCCGTCGATGACTTTCCCTAAGTATTCGGCTATCTCGACTTCCATACGGTCAGAAATGTTCTCGTATTTCTGTATCCTCGAGAATATCTCGGTAAACTTGTTTTCATCAGTAGTATGGAACAAATCCCTCACCATGCCGAACATTCTGTTGGTTCTTTCGCCATACGACTGAATCTCTTTCTGTGCTTGGAGAATCGACAATTCTGCAGTTGACATGATACCTGAAGATATGTAGTTCAGATGTGTCTTCTCGTCGCTTGTTTTGTCGGCTTTGCGTGTTGGTACAAGCATCACGACAATCTTCTCATACAGTTTCGTGAACCATATCATGATGAGGAAGTTCACAGAATTATATACGGTATGGAATAAAGCCAATGCGAAAGAGACAGTCACTTGTGCAGCGGCAAATTTGCTTATCAAATCTCCAAACTCTGCTTTATCAAGCAATCCGTTGTTCAGTGCGTTCAGAGTCTGGTGGTCGAGCGACGAAGTGATAGCTATCAACTCGTCTGGGTCGCCTACCATATTGTTTGACATAAGTTTGATGAGTGAAACCAATGGATAGAACAGTGGCAATGTCCACAACAATCCGAGCACGTTAAACAATAGATGCCCCATTGCAGCGCGTTTTGCCCAGACGTTTCCTGAAACAGATGCTATAATTGGTGTGATACATGTTCCTATGTTTGCTCCGAGCACCATTCCGCAAGTACAATCAAAAGGTATCCAACCTTTCGAGCACATGATGAGTGCAATGGCGAATGTTGCCGATGATGCCTGTACAATAAGTGTAATAACGACTCCTACCAATACAAAAATCATTATTGACCAGAATCCCAAGTTCGAGTAGCGTTGCAAACCTGCGAACACTTCCGGATTTGACTGGAGGTCAGGCACCGAGCTGTTCAAATATTCCAACCCCATGAAAAGCAACGCAAATCCCAACAGAAACTCTCCCCAGTTTTTCCACTGATTTTTTCCGGAAAATATCAGAGGCACTGCAAATGCCATCAGAGGCACTGCAAATGATGCAATGTTAACCTTGAAACCGAACAGGGAAATTATCCAGGCGGTAGCTGTAGTACCAATGTTTGCACCCATTATTACTGCCATTGACTGGCCGAGCGAAAGCAATCCTGCATTTACAAAACTGACAATCATTACTGTCGTTGCAGATGAGCTTTGTACCAATACGGTTACAAAAATACCTGTCAATGCTCCCATCCAGCGGTTGTTTGTCATCAACGATAGAACGTTCCTTAAACGGTCACCTGCAGCTTTTTGGATTCCTTCGCTCATCAATTTCATTCCATAGAGAAAAAGCCCGACTGCTCCTATTAGCGTAAGGATTTCAACGATTCCAAAATTCATAATTTCTATTCTATTTTAAATTCGGTGCAAATTTACTGCTTTTTTTTGATATTACATTCGAAAAATGTTGTAAATTTGCAG
>JAKSNU010000043.1 GCA_024399535.1 Paludibacteraceae bacterium | reverse complement strand
TGTATAAGTTTTGTCCGTTACGCTTTTTGCGTAACGCAAAAAGCGTAACGCATTTGCGATTGCAAAGGTAGAAATAATTTCTGACGTGGACAAATGTTTCGGGAAGTTTTTTTGATTATAGTTATATTCTGCAATATGGTCTTTGGACAAAACGAAGTGATTTTTCTGAAATTTTTATGATGTTATGTCGAATTTTATTTGTACCTTTGCTGCGCGAAAGTCGGCTACACTCGGCATAGCCAAATAATAAAAGTTAAAATCTTAATAAATAGAACTTACCTGAATATGGATGAATCGATTGTGAATGATAGGATTTGGGATTTCGTCGAGAGGTATATAACTGATGATGTAGCCAAATTGGGATTGTCGGGTGGTAGGAAATATGGATTGGACGATGAGGAGATGCGTTTTGCCCTTGCTCAGATTGAAGCGAGACAAAGGCTCAACAGAAAGCTCAGCAGGATGACCTCGCGACGTGGGGTGATATTCCCTCAGCGACTATCGTGGGAGCAATGCTCAAGTGAAACTACTGCGGCATATAAATTCCGTGAGATTGCAAAACTTGCAGGAGGTCATTTCGATTGTGGAGTAGATTTGACAGGAGGGTTGGGCATTGATGCTATGGCGATGGCTGAGAATTGCAAGAGGGTAGATTATGTAGAGATGAACGAGGAACTTTGCAGAGCCGCTGAAGTGAATTTTCACATCATGGGGTATGATAATATAGTGATACACAACATGACGGCTGAAGCGTTTGTCGATAAGTGCATACGTGATGGAAGGATATTCGATTTAATCTATTTGGACCCTGCGAGAAGAAGTGTTAAAGGTGAGAAGGTTTATAGACTGGAAGATTGTTCGCCTAATGTACGCATTATGCGTGATTCTCTGAAGAAAATAGGTGATTTGGTGATGGTCAAAATGAGCCCTATTATCTCTGTCTCGGATTGCAGAGTCTCGGATAATGGGGGATTGCAGAAAGTATGGTGTATCGGAACAGATGGTGAATGCAAGGAGGTGGTTACGATTGAGTATCTAAAGACAAATATGATTGAATGTGACTCGTTGAAAATAAAGTGTGTGGAAATAGATAAAAACGGTGAGATTACGGAATTTGAATTTACGGATAGTGAGGAGAAAAAACTACCATGGAATGTACTTGGATTGGAAGGTTTGAAAAACATGAATTGGATTTACGAACCTTCGCCTGTCGTAATGAAAACTGGTGGTTGGAGAAATATTGCAAAACAGTATGGAGCGAAGATGATAGGGATGAATGCTCATCTGTATGCAAGTGATGGTGAAATCATGGATTTCCCAGGTCGGAGGTTTCAGATAGCAAAAGTGTTGGAGTTTAATAGACGGGATGTCGCGAAGCTGTTCGCCGAAATCGGATGGAAGGCTAACATAACAGTGAGAAATTTCAAGATGAGTGTTGAGGAGATTAGAAAGAAATTCGGAGTAAGAGATGGTGGTGAAAAGTATCTGTTCTTTTGTTCGGACGATGAAGGAAATAAAATTGTGATTCTTTGTTGATGTTCCACTGAATATGTGGGAATTTTTTTGTATATATATTTGGCTGAAAAAAAAAAAAGTTGTAATTTTGCAGCCGTAATTATGAATGTCATGAAAAAGAGTCTATTAATACTTGTTTTGGCGATGTTGGGTTGTGTGATAGTCTGTGGTCAAGAAAAAAAGAAAAAAAACAGGAATGAATCAGAGTCGTTGTTTGATTATACCAAGGAGGTTGTATCGTCAAATGCAAAATTCACTTATGCAGTGATTTGCAATCCTATGATAGATGCCAATGACACCATGGGAAATAGCTTGGGCAAGGCGGTGGACGAGATTAATGAGGTAAAAGAGACGGGCTTTGTAGTAGTTGTCGGAAATTTAACAAAGCGAGGTGATAATGAGTCGCTTATTGCTGTGAAAAACATATTGAGCAGATTGTCAGCTCAATATTATGTTGTTCCAGGGAACAATGATCTCAATGATAGCGTATCAGGAGGAACGAATTTTAAGAATGTTTTTGGATCTGAAAAATTCCGTGTTAACTTTAATGGTGTGATGTTCATGGGACTTAACACCTCTACTTACGGAGTTATTGAAAAAGGGTTAATATTGCCGCAGAACGCAATGTGGCTGAAGAATCAGCTGAAGAATATGGGCAAAAAGATGCCTATCATAGTTTTCAGTTCTAACAAATTGAGTGATGAGGAAACAGAAAATTCATGGGAATATACTGATTTGTTGCGACATTACAATGTTCAGATGTGTGTCCATGGCGGTGCGCAGATTGAAGACGAAAGTGTAGATGGAATAATAGGTTTAGCACTTGAAAATTTGGAATATGGGTCGTACGCTATGTTCAATGTTCGGGGCGATTCCATGTATATGAGTAAAAAAGAAATTGGAGGACTCAGGAAATACGTCAAAACGTTTGCAATAGATGCAAAAGTCTATCTCGAAGGCGAAAAACGTAAAAGTGAAGGGAAAGACAAAAACCGTGTCTGGACGTATAGCAACCCTTCTGCCATATATGCCAATCCGGTGAATAATGCTGAGTTCTGCTATTTCGGTGATGATAATGGTATATTCTATTGCTTAGACATGAAGAAAGGGAAAATGAAATGGAAGTATCAAACATCGATGAGGATAGTTTCTACAGCAGCCTTAAAAGGTGATTCTGTGATTTTCGGGTCGTGCGATAGGAATATATATTGTCTCAATGCGAGAACGGGAGAGCTGATATGGAAAATTAGGACCAAAGGTCCTGTAAGTACCGATATCGAACTTCGTAGGGCTATGTTTAAGGATGGTGGTGAGAAAATAGTTGTGCTTTACAGAGATTTAGTAGTGGATATTGATTCCGGGGATGAATATCCTGCAGAAAGTTCACGGTTTAAGGTCTATGACGTCCAATTGAATTCTGGTGAGAAAAAGATTCAAAAAACGGTTAGTGGAGAGGTCTATCTGGTAGGAGAAGAAAAATGAAATATTTGAGGATTTTTATATTATTTCTTGCAGGTTGCATGCTGTTGAACGGATGCAGCCTCAAAAAACAGTTGAAGAAGGCAGACCTCAGATACGAAAATGGAGAGTATTATGCAGCAGTGGGTAAATACAAGAGGTTGCAGGGAAGATTGAAAGGCAAGAAAAATAGGACGTTGAAGGGTGAGGTTAACTACAAGATGGGAATTTGCTATTTCAAATTGAGTGATTATACGAGAGCTCAGAAGGCTTTTTTGACTGCGCAGAAGATGAAATGCACGGAAGACGACATGTATCTATATTTGGGTAAAAGTCAGTTGGCTATTGGGAAATTCAAGGATGCTAAAACTAATTTCAATTTATATTTGGCAAGAGTGCCTGATAGCCGTGAAGCTCGAGAAGGTTTGGAATCTACGACAATGGTGGCATTGATGAATAAAGGATTCACGCGATTTACAATTGAGGAGATGAAAGAGTTCAATTCGAGAAGCGGTTCCTCATGCGTCGCACAGTTTGCCGGAGATGACAACACTGTCGTTTTTACATCTAACAGGAGTAACAATTTGAACAAAAAAAAGGTAAAGATAAACGACGTTAACGGAAAGCCAGACAACGATATGTATATCAGCAAAAAGAACAAGTCTGGCAAATGGGAAAAACCTGCAACTTTGGAAGGATCAATAAATACTGCAGATGACGAGGGTATAGCAACCTTCGGAAATGAAGGAAGAGAGATTTTATTTACTATTTGTTCGCCCGATAGGGAGGCTGGTCAGATATTCAAATCGCAGAGAAATGGTACGGAATGGACGGATCCTACCGAGGTTAAACTTTTTGATGATAGTACAATAACTGTTGGTCATCCTGCATTGTCGAGAGATGGTAATAGATTGTATTTCGCAAGCGATTGTAACAGAGGATTTGGAGGAAAGGATCTTTGGGTGGTTGAAAAACTGGATAATGGGTGGGGAATTCCTGAAAATCTGGGAGAGGATATCAACACCGAGGGGGACGAAATGTTTCCTTATGAACTGAATGATACTACACTATATTTTGCATCCAACGGACATATAGGTCTCGGAGGTTTGGATTTGTATGTCGCAATCAAGGATACTGCAGGAAAATGGCAGGTGAGCAATTTGCTCGCTCCTGTGAATTCAAGTTGGGACGATTTTGGTATAACTTTCAATTCTGATGGCAGTGAAGGTTTCTTTTCGTCAAACAGGAATCAGAGAAAGCAGGACGACAAAATATATCATTTCCATTATCCACCACTTTCGTATGATATTGCAGGAATCATCACAGATGAAAATGGTGAGGCTATTGGAGAAGCAACTGTGATGATTGTTGGCGACAATGGCGATATCGTCAAGACGAGAGCAAGAAAAGACGGATCGTATAAGATAATACTCAAAACAGAGGCTGTGAATTACGTTATGGGAGCTTCAAAAAGGGGCTATCTCAATTCATCATACAAGTTTAATACAAAGGGAGTTCAAGGCAGCAAGACTTGGGAACATAGTTTCGTGTTGGCGTCAGTCACCAAGTCGGTTAAGATGGATAATATTTTTTATGAGTTCGGCAAGTGGACTTTGACGCCAGAGTCAGAGAATGGTCTGCAGGGACTTGTTAAAATATTGACAGATAACCCTAATATTACTATTGAACTGTCATCACATACTGATATGGTAGGTACAGATGTCGTAAATGATGAATTGTCACAAAAGAGAGCGCAGTCAGTAGTTGATTATCTCATTAAAGCAGGAATTGACAAAGATAGACTGACGGCTGTAGGGTATGGCAAAAGGAGACCCGTTGTTGTTTCGGCAGATCAGGCTAAGAAATACAGATTTTTGAAAGAAGGTGATGAGTTGACTCCGGAGTTCGTCGAAAAATTGACTGCTGAACAACAAGAGATATGTAATACACTCAATAGACGTACGGAATTTAAGGTATTGAAAACCACATACAAGTTATATTGATTATGAAACAGTATTTGGATTTATTGCGTAAGGTGATGACTGAAGGGGTGAGCAAAGAGGATAGAACAGGCACTGGGACAACCAGTATTTTCGGCTATCAGATGAGATTTGATTTGTCTGAGGGATTCCCGTTACTGACTACTAAGAAACTGCATCTTAAGTCGATAATATATGAGTTGTTGTGGTTTTTGAACGGAGATACGAATGTCCATTACCTGCAGGAGAATGGTGTGCGGATATGGAATGAATGGGCAGATAAGGATACTGGCGATTTAGGTCATATTTATGGCTATCAGTGGAGGTCGTGGCCTGACTATCAAGGCGGACATATTGACCAAATCAGCGAAGCTATAAGGCAAATTAAGGAGACTCCCGATTCAAGGCGAATAATAGTGTCGTCGTGGAACGTGGCTGATTTGGATAGAATGAATTTGCCGCCTTGTCATGCTTTTTTCCAATTTTATGTAGCTGACGGAAAACTCAGTTTGCAGTTGTATCAAAGGTCGGCTGACATTTTTCTCGGTGTTCCTTTCAACATTGCGTCATATGCGTTGCTGACTATGATGGTTGCGCAGGTCACAGGCTTGAAGCCTGGCGTGTTTGTCCATACTTTGGGTGATGCGCACATATATAATAATCATCGTGAACAGGTCGAGTTGCAATTGACCCGAGAGCCGAAGGCATTGCCAACGATGGTTATCAATCCCGATGTGAAAGATATTTTCGGGTTTAAATATGAGGATTTCAAATTGGAGGGATATGAGGCATGGCCGCATATTGCTGGAAAAGTGTCGGTTTAAGAAAAATATAGCGTTATGAAGAAGATAGTATTTATTTCGATTGTAGTTTTAGTTGGCGAAATGTTCAGTCTTGTCGATGGACAGAACATCACTAAAAGTCCAGAGTATGAAGCGTATATTGAGGCTTACAAACAGATGGCAATCAGCAGCAAGGAGCGTTATGGAATACCAGCTGCCATAACTATGGCTCAAGGCTTGTTGGAAAGTTCGGCTGGAAAGAGCAACTTAGCTGTTGAATGTAATAACCATTTCGGAATCAAATGTGGCTCTTCTTGGTATGGTGAGACGATGAAAAAGGATGATGATTCTGCGGAGGAGTGTTTCAGATGTTATGCTTCGGCTCAGGCGTCTTTTGATGACCACTCTGAGTTCTTAATGAAACAGAGATATGCTTTTCTGTTTGATTATCAGATTACGGACTATATCTCGTGGGCAAAGGGGTTGAAACAGGCAGGTTATGCTACTGATCCCAAATATCCGGCAAAACTTATAGGACTTATTGAATTGTACGAGTTGTATAAGCTCGATGGTGGTAGGAATCTCAATGGAAGTGAGGTTTCGACTGAGGATGTGACAATTGATAAGCAGTCTAAGGAAGTTACACCTTCGTCTGTTGTGACTGAGCGTCCTGTGCAGAAGAGTACTGTCGAAGAACAACATAACGACTTGACTGAGCCCAAAAATTCAAATACAAACGATGGAAAGAAAATAACCAAGAAGGTTAAGGAGGAAAAAACAGCACAAGAGGCGAAGGAAATGAAGAGGGAAGGGACACTAAAGGGTTATACGATAATTGAGAACAATGGTGTCAGATGTGTTGAGATTCGAAGCAAAGAGACATTTAAGAAAATTTCGAAAGCTGTTAATATCAGTGTGAATTGGTTGTTGTATTTGAATGATTTGCCACGTGCCGTTGACCTTGAGGCTGGTGATTATGTATATCTCGCAATGAAGAAAGGAACATGTGATAAATCAATGCCTGTCTATACGGTGAAGACAGGTGATAGTATGCATTCTATTTCGCAGAGATTCGGAATTAGACTTAGAGCATTGTATAGAATAAATGGTATGGTGTATGGTACACCTGCAAGAGCGGGACAGACCATCAAGTTGCATAGATAAAAAGGGATGAATGTCATGAAAAGGATTTGGTTAATTATCTTGGGAATTATCTTGGGAATAACACTGACTGGAAAATCTTTCGGTCAAGATTATAATTGGTTGCCTCCGATAAGCGATTCTGCTGATTATTATCTCATAACATGTGAACCTGGAAATGAGATTTACGAGAAATTTGGTCATTCTGGAATAAGAGTGAAAGATGGAGAATGGGATATTACGTTCAATTGGGGACTATTTTCATTTGAAGAACCGAATTTTATCGGGAAATTTGTTCTTGGAGAGACTGATTATATGATGGGTTATTGTCAAACTGAAGTGTTCCTGTGTGATTATAGAGAGAGAGGATCGGCTGTTTATCAGCATCATTTGAACCTTTCGCAACAAGAAAAAACAAATTTGTGGAATGCTATATCTGAAAATTGGAAGGTTGAAAATAGGGTTTATAGGTATAATTTCATATACGACAATTGTGCTACGAGAATTTATGAGATTATATTGAATGCAATTGGAAATGATGAAGTGGAAAACATCTATGCAGATGCTCCATACGGAACATATCGAGAAATAGTAAATGGTTATGTCGGAACAGATTCTTGGATATCGTTGGGTATAAATTTTGTGTTCGGTTCAGAGGCTGACAAAAGGATTAGCTATAAGGAATCTACGACTTTCCCATTGGAAATGATGACGTTGTTGGAGAGTGTGAAAAAGAGAGAATATATTGATGGATATGACATTAAAGAACCATTGTTGGGTAAAGGAGCGGTATTGTTCAATGGGGATAAGTTGTACCAAAAAAATGGTAAAAATACAACGGCAAATGATTTTTTGATGTTTATGATACCAATATTGATTATGCTTGTTCTAATAGTTCATTTTATTAGAGTGCATGGTCATTATTATAAAATACCAACATTAATCTTATTGTGGCTATCAGTAGTATTTTCTGCTTTGATTATATTCCTTTCTTTGTTTTCATCTCATCCTTTGGTGCATGACAATTATAACTTGTTGTGGTGTAATCCGCTCAATGCTTTGTTGGCGATAGTGCTTGTTATGCGACATAGGCATTGGTTGAAAGGATGTATAGCTTTTGTCACTACTATTTGCACATTGATTTGTGGAGTCATATATCTTATAGGGGGACAGGCATATACAATGGTCTTGTTAGGTTGGTGGATTCTGTTTGCAGTAATGCAAATTTTGGTGCTTTTGTCATATTTGCAAAAAACTTTTGAAAACATAAAGGCTTGGGTTGACAAGCATTTGGGAAAAACGAGTAGTCAAGGACATCATTCGCATCATAGACATCATCTGCATGGCAAAAGTCATGGAGGGAATAATCAAAAGTCTGAACATCACCATGATATGAATCATCATAGGCATCATGAACATAAATATTGAGCATGTAAATTTTAATGTTGTTTTGGCATAATGTATAAGACGATTAGATTTTTTTGTATTGTTGTTCTTTCAGTATTTGCATTTGACGGAAAATGCGAAGGACACTTGCTTGAGGGTCTGTCGAAAATGTGGTTTGATGGAACGAGACTTGTTGTTGTGATAAGTGTTGATGGATTGCAACCTTATGATATTGAAAATTATAAGAGCTCGTTGGGAAATGAAGGATTTAGATGGATAGTTGACCATGCCTCTTATAAAAGCGAATCTGAGGAGTTGATGTATAATAACCAGTCGGTTTCAGCTTATTATGCTACATTTATGAGTGGTAGAATGCCTTGTGAGCACGGAATAACTGGCGAAAAACTTTATTCGCTTCTTGATGGCGATGTGATATCTTGTATTGAGGATGCAAGATATGGTGGAATAGGAACTGCGGAAACTGTGTCGCCTCGTTTGCTGGAAGTGAGGACTATAGCCGATGATGTAAAAGAGAGATATCCTTTCAGTAAAGTTTATGCAATAGCGAAGAGAGCTAATTCGGCTGTTATGTTGGGCGGACATTTAGCTACTGGGGCAGTTTGGCTGAATGATGATGGTAGGTGGTGTACTTCGAAATATTATGAGAAAGGATTGCCTTTATGGACTATTGAGGCTGATAGCAATTCGTATGTGAAGAAATTGATAGGTGGGCAATGGTCAATGAAAAACCCGATAAGGACATATAAATATTATGCAAAAGGCTTTAGGATGTGGAATAATGACTATCCGACAATTAAAGAGTTTAAATCATCTGAAGATGTTATAAATTGTCCGATAATTAACGATTTTATTACCGAAACGGCTATAAGGGCAATTCGTGAGGATAGGTTGGGAACAGAGGCTATGATTGATATGTTGATGATTGAATATTCAATAAAGTATCCAGGCTATGATGGTAGCAGATGTGCTGAGACCGAGGATGCAATGATGAGGTTGGACGATGGATTGAAAAAATTGATTAATGCAATAAACATTTCTGTCGGATTAGATAATGCGATTATAGTTCTGACGGCTCCTCCTTTTGAAAGACATCATACGGTTTTCAGAGAGAAAAAACCAGTGAAACAATTTAATAGCGATAGGGCAATGGCTCTACTGAATTCCTATCTTATGGCATTGTATGGTCAGGGAAGATGGGTCGAACGGTATTACGATGGTGGAATATTTTTAAATCATAAACTGATAAGTGACCAAGGGTTGATGCTTAGGGATGTTGCTCAGAAAGTAGCAGATTTTATGACGGAATTTGATGCTGTCCTGAGGGCAACAGCAGCTGTCGAAAGAGGGGGTTGCGATGAGTTTCATATCAAGATGGCTAATTCTCTATATAAACAACGGACAGGTGATGTGATGTTGAGCTTTGAGAGTGAAGAGCGGAGATATGTGCCATTATATATAGTTCATCAGTGAGATTTGTCTGGGTTTTTTGAAACGAAATCTTTCCATGAGGAATATTTTTTGGCGGCTGACGATGGTCGCTTTTTTTGTATGTAATGGCAGTAGGCTGCTGCAAGGGCATCTGTTGCATCAAGATGGGTAGGCATGTCGGCAGCAGGAATGTTCATGAGGCGGCGCAGCATGTCCGCTACTTGTTCTTTCGATGCATTGCCATTGCCTGTGATTGCCATTTTTATTTTGAGTGGTGCATATTCGGTGATTGGAATCTGATGTTGGATAGCGGCTGTGATAGCAACTCCCTGTGCGCGACCGAGTTTTAGCATAGATTGAACGTTTTTACCGAAGAATGGAGCTTCGATAGCCATTTCGTCTGGAAGATAAGTATCAATGATGCGTGTCAGTTCTGTGAAAATAGCAGAGAGGGTGAGGTAGGGGTCTGTGATTTTGTGAAGGTCAATCACTCCGTGTGCGATAAAACGAGCATGATTTCTATCAACAGATATCACACCATAACCCATATAGTTAGTGCCAGGGTCAATGCCGAGTATAATTGATTCGTTGTTCATAGTGTGGAATTATTGATGGTTGCTACATGTGCGACGGCAAGTATGGCAGCTGTCTCTGTGCGCAGGCGTGACGAGCCGAGCGAAATTGGATGGGCATTGTTTTCAATGGCGAGCGAAATCTCTTCGGCTGAAAAATCACCTTCCGGACCTATGAGAATTGTCGTGGCAGAGTGGGGCTTTAGGACATCAAATAGGTATGATTTTTGTCCATCAGCGCAATGGGCAATGAATATTTCGGTGTTTTTCGTGGGAAGTTTGGCGAAAGGAGTCAATGGGTTAAGGATAGGGAGACGCGCGTGCTTGCTCTGTTTAGCCGCTGAGATAATGATTTTGTTTAGGCGTTCGGTATTGATGGTTTTTCGCTCTGAAAATCGGCAGAGCAGTGGCGTGATTTCGTCAATGCCTATTTCCACAGCTTTCTCTATAAACCATTCAAAACGGTCAATGTTTTTTGTTGGAGCAACTGCCATATGGAGGTGATAAGAGTGAGCACCAGGGTCTGGAAGTGTGGAGATTATGCGCACTTCGGTACGTTTTGGATGCGGAGAGACGATTTCTGCCGAAAATAAATTGCCTACCCCGTCAATTATTTCAATATTGTCGCCTGCAATGTGGCGGAGAACACGTATGCAATGCTGCGATTCCTCATCAGGGAGGAATGGTGAAGAGAGTATGTCAGGCGCATAAAACATATCAATTCTCGTTTATAAAACTGTTTGCAAAGGTACAAATAAAAACGGAGTTGACAATGCTAAATCGGGAATTTTGAATAAGGAAAAATTTTTTTTCTTTTTTTCTTGCAAGTATTACGAAAAAGCAGTACCTTTGCACTCGAATTCGGATTGCGGCATTGGCGTAATTGGCAGCCGCGTCAGACTTAGGATCTGATGGAGTAATCCGTGGGGGTTCGAGTCCCTTATGCCGCACTATTTTTTTTCAATTGCAGTGTTCACTTATTTTGTTTTTATAGTGATTTTTCTGCTGCCTTTTTTTTGTTGTGCTCATAATTTTCCTGTTTGCTGATTGGTTGGGTTGCTAATTTTGTCAGCAAGTATCATTGCAACTCTTTATTTTTCATACTCAGTTCATTGTCCTGCTATGGTCTTACTATCGTTTGAGTACCATCCGACAACTCAAAAGGAATATTGGACGGTGAATATTCGATATTTAAGTTCAGGTCAGATACTGGTTGTATAATTATTATCCAGTATGTCTCCAGTTTCAATAGAAATTCTCGAAATTGGTTGGTACTTTTTTCTGCTTCTCTATGTGAAACTAAAAAGTAAATTGGCTGTTTATTTATGATGTGTCAAATGTTTTTCTATCTTTCGGAAAATCATTGATAAAGAAACTTTCGCTGTTTATTTATGGTTTGTCAAATGTTTTTCTATCCTTTTATATATTATAATGAGTATTTATATGTAATTACACCATTGCTGTCCCGTAAAAATGGATTAATTGTACATTGAAAACATTGAAATATAGTCTTTATCGAGTACTTATTTGAGTCAACGGACTTCATTTTGTAACTTTGCCGCCGAAAAACTGTTGCATATGTTCAAAGATAAGTTCCTATTCGCTCAACTAACCAGTTTCCTGGACAGAAACCACTTTAACTACCTTGTTAAAAAGTACAGCGGAGATTATTATGTGTAATTACAAACCATAAGTAAATGATAAATGTGCGCCACAAACTAACTTTTTTGTAGGTTCTTTTATCCAAACTATTGCAACACCTATAAAGACGGAGCGTGCTTCGTCTCCAAAATATTTATTTATGCCCCCTAACAGTTTTTTGTAGATTCAAGCAAGGGGAAAGCAAGGGAGAGGCAATTGTGAAGCGATGTGGCATTGGGTGAATTTTGAGGGTT
>JAKSNU010000042.1 GCA_024399535.1 Paludibacteraceae bacterium | reverse complement strand
ATAGTAGCCAGAACCGCCTCCTGTATAGTAGCCAGAACCGCCTCCTGTATAGTAGTTCGATCCTCCATTAGTATAATACCTGTTTGAACCATCCTCGGTATAATACTTATCTTTCATATCGTCTTTATTTGCCATAGTTTGAATTTTTTCAGTTTACAATAATATATAATAATGTGTGACATCATTTCTGGACAAACGCATTCCAAATCGTCACAAGCAGACTGAGTGAAGAGCTAATCATACTGATAAAAGATGTATATGACGAAGTCCCCCAGAACCTGCGCTTCGAAGCATCAAGATAGATTACATCATTCGGGTAAATGTAGTAATATTCAGAATCTATAATAGATTTGGTTCTAATATCAAACTCCACAATTTTCGTACCTTCAGGAGTTTTTCTAAGAATCTTGACATGACCGAAATCAGCAGTTTCATTTATACCGCCACAGAGCGCCAATGCTTGATAGATAGTCATTCGTTCCTTATATATCGAAAAATAGCCACGCCCCGCATCACCAATGACGCAGAATGTACCTGTTGCAAGCGCAAGTTTCACATATGCGTCATCCACGTAATCGCGAAGGAGCGAGTCAATATGCTGTTCTGCCTCAGCGAGGGTCAATCCCTCAACTTTCACATTCGAAAGGAATGGGATATCAATCGTTCCGTCCTCATATATTCGGTAAGAGTAGGCTTGCGTGCGCTGATAATTATTAGTACCATTAAACAACTTAGATGTCTGAAGATCAGTGGTAATGACACGAATCACCAACTCGTCATTCTTTTGTAGTTTATATTGGTAATACACCCCTGTATCGTATTGCGGCAGAGATTCACGCTCCTGAATGAGTCCGACTCGACGTGTTGGATAGCAGCTCGTAACAACCAATGCCACTAACAACATATAAAACAAATATTTAATCTTTTGTATCATAACCGAGTAGCATTATTTATTTTGTTGTGCAACTTTAATAATCGAATCAACCAAAGAATATACGAATAGCCCAAACGAGATTGTACTCATCGTAAGCGATATTACGCTCGTCACATGATTGGCTCCCATCGTCTTGGCATCATCAAACGGAACATAAATCACATCGTTAGGCTGGATATAATAAAATTCCGAATCGACAATCGAACGAGAGCGGATATCGAAAGTTTTTACGACCGTCCCTTTCGAAGTCTGACGAATAATCTGTATCTTCGAACGTTTAGAATACATCTGGAGGTCTCCGCTCATTGCGAGAGCCTCAAAAATTGTCAGTTTTTCCTTCGGAATCTGATATTTTCCATTACCAGCCTCCCCGATAATCGAAAATGAACGGTTAGCCAACCTCACCTCAACCGAATACCCATTAAGCATAGTGCTCAATTTGTCATACAACATCGTCTTGACCGACCGCAAAGTGCTATCAAGTACCGCAATCTTGCCGACATATGGATAATCAATACAACCATCTTCATCGACAGAATACATATATAACCTCGATGTTGCATTTTCTGACGTAAGATTACTACCATAAAGTCCATTGCTATAACTTCCGCTAGTACCATTGAACATGTCAGCCATATCCACATCGACTGCCGACACATGGACATAAACGTAATCTCCTCGCTGCAATTTATAGTCTTCAAACTTCAGCGAGTCGCTGTATTCAGGAAGTTTTTTGCTTTCCTGCAGATAATTAAGTTTATGCGAAAACACGCAAGACGTAAGTCCCACACCAATCACGCATAGCATAACTACCACTCGCAAAGCATGTTGGAATATTCCGTACATAATTTTATTAGATATACATTTTAGATTGCAAAGGTAGTGATTTATTTTGATTCACATTGTATAATCCTATGTATTTTATCTGACAATTAGCATAGTTTAACAATAAAGTTAATTATTCATAACACACAACAAAAATATCACAAAAACCTTTGCCAGTATGCGAAAAAGGCGTACCTTTGCATCGTTTTTCATGGTATTAGATTTAAGGTTAATAATTGGGTTGAGTAGTCGGGAGACAACTCAATCTTTTTTCGGAAATTCAATATCATTTCAATATATATTGTGATATGGTGTAATGGTAGCACTACAGTTTTTGGTTCTGTCTGTCGAGGTTCGAGTCCCCGTATCACAACACAAGAGAGGCGATTTCTAACGGAATCGTCTCTCTTGTGTTATAGCACTAAGTCATTGATATCAGCATGTATAACATTCATCCAGCACTTATCCTGCACAAAATGTGTAGAATAAGTGCTGGATGAATGTTACATAACTATGATATTCAAACAGTTAACCAATTACACATATTAAGACACATATATACATTGATGCAGAAGGAGCGACAGAACAAAAACAAATTTATGGATGAAATAATTTTTCTGCAAAAGTTTGGCAGATACGAAAAAAGTTATTAACTTTGCGGTCGTATAATTTTAGGCATAACAAAAGCCGTAATACCGTAAAATCAAGAAAGAAAAAACACAATGTAATATGAAGAAATTTTTACTTTTAACGTTAATGACTTGTTCGGCAATAATAGCTAATGCCGGAGTTGTAATCACTAACAATCAAGGTGTTGAAATCACTTACGACATCAATTTAAAAGACGAATATGCCTCGGTGCTGCCATCTGAAGGTACACCATACACTGGTGTCGTGACTATCCCTGAAGAAGTTATCTATGAAGGTCAGACTATCCCTGTCAAAGTGATAGCTGACAAGGCTTTCTATGCCTGCAAGGCACTCACTACGATAACCATTCCTAAAACTATCACAAGAATAGGCAGTCACGCTTTCAAAGGTTGTTCTGGTCTGACTACAGTTAATTATAACGCAACTAACTGTGTGACAGCTGCTGGGACACAAGGCAAAACGATTATGCCTGCTTTCGAGGACTGCATTTCCATTTCTGTGCTGAACCTCGGTGGTGACGTAGTTTCTATCCCTGACTATATATTTTGGGGCTGCACTGGAATCACCGAACTGACTATTCCTGAGTATGTGACATCAATCGGCGGACGTGCTTTCTGCGACTGCAAAAACCTATCTGTCATCAAGTTTGATGCTCGCGACTGCAAAACACTCGGCTCGAAAGCCGGAGCAGCATTCATGGGATCGCCTATCACAAACGTGGTGTTTGGTCCTTTCGTGACATCAATTCCAGACTACGCTTTCAAGGGATGCAACACGCTTACACAGATTACGATACCCGAGCAAGTGACATCAATCGGAGCTGCAGCATTCTATGATTGTCCAAGCTTGACAACAGTGAATTTCAACGCAACCGAATGTAATAATGCATATAAAGCTCAAGGTCAGCAGGTCATCACAGCATTCAACAACCCTGCAATCACAACCGTAAATTTCGGACATAAGGTACACAATATTCCTAATTACCTATTCTACGGCTGCAGCGGAATCACTGACCTCGTGCTCTCGCCATCTACCGAAACGATAGGCGAATGCGCTTTCCTAAATTGCTCATCTATAAGCCAGGTGACAATTCCTGAGACCGTTACTTCAATCGGCGGACGTGCTTTCGGCGGTTGCAGCAACCTCACGACAATATATTTCAACGCTATAAACTGCGTCAACGCTACAACCTACAATAATAATGTGCCAATTCCAGCATTCGAAAATTCATCACTGACAACAGTGGTATTTGGTCGCGATGTGAAAATAATTCCTGACAACGCTTTCTCTAACTGCAAATCTTTGAAGAACATACAGATACCTAATGAGGTAAAACAAATTGGAACAAAAGCGTTCTACAACTGCTCGTCTCTTCCATCTGTGACTATCCCTGAAAACGTAACATCAATCGGAGGTTTGGCTTTCGCAGGATGCGACAATTTAGCAACCTTGAATTTCAATGCAAAACGTTGCACAGGTGTCACAAAAGTCGAAAAGAGCATCACATATTCTGCATTCCAAAACTGCGGGTCAATCAAGACTGTCACCATTGCCGACGGAGTTGAGATTTTGCCAGAATATATGTTTGTTGGCTGCACTGGCCTGACGAAAATAAACATTCCTAAGAGCGTCAAACAGATAGGCAAACATATTTTCGACGGATGTTCAGGACTGAACACAATAGATTATAATGCCGAAAAATGCGAAATATTCTCCGACCCTAAGGAGAAACGCTCTATTTTCAGCAACGAAGCGCTTACCAGCGTAACCCTCGGTCCTGACGTGAAGGAGATACCTAATTATGCTTTTGCTGGTTGCACGAGATTGGCTAACCTGAACATTCCTGCCAATACCGAAGTGATTGGCAAATACGCCTTCCAAGGATGCACCGGATTGAAAAAAATCACCATCCCCGAAAATGTAAAAAACATAGGAGGTGGTGCTTTCGAGGGGTGTTCATCAATGATGGACATCATATTCAATGCCACTAACTGCATCAATATGAAGACAATAGAAAATGGGGTCACGATAGCCGCCTTCATGAATACTCCTGCCACCAGAATAACCATCGGTCCAAAAGTTGAACAGATTCCTGATTTTGCATTTTATGGGTGCACGATGACCAACGAAATCAAATGGGGCAAATCGCTGCAAAAGATTGGCACTATGTCATTTGCACATGTCAATGGATTGAATGAGCTCACTATTCCTGAAGGCATTACCTCTATCGGAGGCGGGGCATTCTCAGATTGCGAAAACCTCATAACTGTCAATTTCAATGCCGAGAATTGCGTTGCAGCTTTCAGCCTTGCTTCCGACTCGACGGTCTATCCATTCGGTGGAAAGAATAAAATCAATGATGTCAATATCGGCAAGAAGGTGAAATTCATTCCAGAAGGCTTGTTCAATGGTTGCAGTCTCGTGAAACTCATCGAGATACCTGCCAACGTAACCGGAATAGGTGCATTGGCATTCGGCAACTGCACGTCTCTCGCCAACGTTTATTTCAATGCGGTTCAGTGCGAAGTAGCAAGCGGAACAGTCAATGGAGTGGTTCACAGCGCATTCGAAGGTTGCACTGCATTAGCAGGATTTGCCTTCGACGACAAGGTGACAACTATTCCACCATATCTCTGCAAAGACCTGACAACTCTGTCTCGAGCTTCAATCAGCGAAAAGAGCAAATGCAAACAGATTGGTGCCCACGCATTCGAAAATTGCGAGAATCTCCGTAACATCAGGATATCAGAATATATTGATATCATAGGCGATTACGCACTTTTCAATACTGGTATCAACAAATTTGCCGTTCATAGTTTTATGAAAGAAATTGGAGTTGGGGCAATCGGTGCTTGCCGCAATCTCGCTAATGTGACTTGCAAAAAAGACAATGACGATTTCGTTCTCAAAAACGGAGTGCTCTATACGAAAGATATGTCGAGAATTATTGTTTGCCCTGCTGGCAAGGCTGTTGCAAAACTTACCGTCGAAGAGGGCACAACGACTATCGACGATGGAGCATTCAAATTCTGTGCAAAAATAAGCGAAGTTGTGCTGCCATCATCAGTAAATTATATTGGCAAAGAAGCTTTCTTCAACTGCACGGGACTCAGAATGTTCATCGTGCCATCGCCATCTATGCCTACATGCCCTGGACCTATCTTTGATGCCAAAGTCAAAGCTAATTCCGAATTGAAATGCGGTTCAGGTCTTGTTTCTGAATATCTGAAACACGAATACTGGAAAGGCTTCAAAAATACTGGCGAAAGCTTCGCACCTACATACGAAATCAAATACGAATACGAGAAATGATTTCTATAATAGTAGCAATTGACAGAAACAATGCCATCGGACGGAACAACGATATCCCATGGCATATTTCGGCAGACCTAAAACGTTTTAAATCCATCACTATGGGTCATACCGTGATGATGGGGCGGAACACATGGGAGTCGTTGCCTTTCAAACCATTGAAGGGTCGCCGCAATATTGTAATTTCTAAATCTATGACCGCCACCGAGGGTATGGAGGTAGCGAAATCAGTGGACGAGGCAATCAGTATGGTTAAGGAGGATGATGTTTTCGTAATCGGTGGCGAACAAATTTATAACCAGACTATTGAGTATGCTGATCGACTTGTGGTAACGCACGTTGACATGGAAGCTGAAGGTACTGACCGTTTCTTTCCAGCGATTGATATGAATATATGGGAAGTGATTGAAGAATCACCTTGCGAGAGAGACGAGAGTGGTTTGGAATATCGGTATGTTACATACGGAAGAAAATGAATTTTAAAGATTTTCTTAAAAAAATAAAGTTCAAATACAACGTTGTGGTAATCAACGAAAACACACTGACCGAAAAATTCAACATTCATCTGTCGTGGCTTTCGTTGACGGCTATTGCGGGACTATTGATTTTAGTGTCGTTCTCATTGCTGTCACTGCTGATTTTCGCCACACCGATACGACATTATCTTCCAGGTTACGGCAACGCTGCAAGCAATCATGAAATGATAGAGCAGGCTATGAGAATTGATTCTCTCGCCCATTCGCTTGAGATGAATGGTCAGCAATTGGAAAATATCAAGAGGGTAATAGCAGACGACATCTCTGTTGATTCCATTCCACGAGCAGACTCTATAGTCATCGAAAAGAATAAATCGCTATCCATCGAAACTACCGAACGCGAGAAGAAGTTTGTTGAAGAACACAAGGAAAAGAAATGACAAAATTAGCAATACTTGGGTCAACAGGGTCGATAGGAACTCAGACATTAGATGTTGTCCGTTGGAATCCAGAAAGATACGAAGTTTATGCTTTAGTTGCAAACAATAGCGTTGACAAATTAGCAGAACAGGCGCGGGAGTTTCAGCCTGAGATAGTAGTAATCAATAACACAACGCATTACGAAGAGCTCAGAACTGCTCTACGCGACTTACCAATAAAAGTATTTACCGGGAGCGATGCTGTGGATCAGGTGGTCCGAATGGCGGCAGTGGATGTCGTTGTGACTGCTATGGTTGGCTATGCCGGTCTCGCCTCTACCCTATCAGCAATAAAAGCTGGCAAGCGAATCGCCTTGGCAAACAAGGAAACATTAGTCGTTGCTGGCGAATTGGTTACTGCATTGGCTATTCAGCACAAAGCACAAATTGTCCCAGTCGATTCCGAGCATGGAGCGATTTTCCAATGCTTGGTCGGAGAACGCTCCGAAGACGTTGACAGGCTGATAATTACTGCATCTGGCGGTCCTTTCCGCAATAAAACCATCGACGAACTGAGAAATGTAAAGGCTGCCGATGCACTGAAACATCCAACATGGCAGATGGGAGCAAAAATCACGATTGACTCTGCATCGCTTATGAACAAGGGTTTTGAGGTCATGGAAGCTCGTTGGTTGTTTGGCATCACCGCCGATAGGATTGACGTTGTCGTTCACCCTCAGTCGATTGTGCACTCTATGGTGCAATATGTTGATGGCTCGGTTAAAGCCCAACTCGGTGTTCCCGACATGAGGTTGCCAATCCAATATGCGCTGTCATTCCCCGAAAGGATTGATTCGAAGATTAAGAGAATGGATTTCGCCCGCCAAGGTCAGCTGACTTTCGAGGAACCAGACACCACTCGGTTCCGCAATCTCGGGTTAGCCTTTGATGCCTTGAAATGCGGAGGCAATATGCCTTGCGTGCTGAATGCCGCCAACGAGGTGGTTGTCGATGCCTTCCTGCATGACAGGGTGGGATTCCTCGAAATGAGCGATATAATTGAAAAAACTATGAACCGAGTTGCTTTCATTAGTGCACCTACTTATGACGACTATGTCGAATGCGACAAGGAAACAAGAATAATAACAGCAGAATATTTTAGGTAAAAATTATGGGAGTTTTCATTCAAATAGTGCAATTGATACTATCATTATCGCTTTTGGTAGTGATACATGAGTTCGGACATTACATGTTTGCACGAATCTTCGGTGTCCGCGTGAACAAGTTCTATATGTTCTTCAATTCGAAGTTCTCTTTGCTCAGAGCAAAGAAATTCAACGGGAAATGGCACGCTAAGTTTTTTGCCAAGAATTTAGAGGAACTGAAAGAAGGTGAAACCATCGAGTCGCTTGACGATAACGATTGGAGGAAATATCCAGAGCATACCGAATGGGGTATCGGATGGATACCTTTTGGCGGATATTGCGCTATTGATGGAATGGTTGACGAGACTCAGAAAGCTGAACAATTGGCAGCCGAACCAAAACCTTGGGAATACCGTTCGCAGGCTGCCTGGAAGCGAATGTTTATTATCACTGGCGGTGTGCTGATGAACTTTGTGGCTGCAATCGTTATATATATAATGTTGCTGTTCGTGAATGGCAAAGAATATCTGCCTGTCCGCAACGCCATTTATGGTTACGACTTCTGCACCACAGCTAAGGAATACGGATTCCAAAACGGAGATATCATCATAAATGTCAATGGCGAAGATGTCGAGACTGACAAAGATGTGATTAACAAGATAATCATCGAAGGGAAATGCGACATCCGGGTGCTCAGAGGTGGCGACACCGTACGCGTACTGCTACCTAAGTCGTTCAGCGAGAAAGTAGTAGCCGCTAACGAAACTGCTTTTATGCAATTCCGTTTCCCATTCACTGTAGGCGATGTTGTTGAAGGATCCGAAGCTGAACGCGCAGGGATGATGGTTGGCGACAGCATCATCGCTCTGAACGACACCGCTGTCTGCGTAGCGTCTGATTTTATCGAAATGCTCAGTACCTACAAGCATGAAACGGTTGACCTGACTATTATGCGTGGCAGCGATACTCTGAATATATCTGCTACCCCCGACACCACTGGCAAGATTGGATTTACTATCAACCCTTCCATCTCTGTTTTCGAAGTAGAACACATTGATTATAACATCATTGAAGCTATCCCTGCCGGTATCAAAAACGGAATTGAGATTTTAGTGAACTACATCAAACAATTCCGCCTCGTCTTCACTAAGGCTGGTGCCAAATCAGTTGGTGGATTCATTGCTATCGGCAAGATTTTCCCTTCATTCTGGGATTGGTCTTATTTCTGGAATATTACAGCGTTTATCTCTGTCATACTGGCATTTATGAACATATTGCCAATTCCTGTCCTTGACGGAGGTTACCTTCTGATGATAATATTCGAGATGATAACAGGCAAGAAACCATCCGACAAGTTTATGAATATTGCGTTGAACATAGGTATGGTGCTTCTGCTTGCATTGCTCATCTACGCTAACGGCAACGACATTTTGAAACTGATATTCAAATACTAATAGATTTTTTGAAATGCTTCTGCAGGTTGAGGACATATCGAAAACTTTTGGCGACAGATTGTTGTTCGAAAAAGTCAGTTTCAGTATTGACCAAGGTGATAGATATGCCATCGTGGCTCAGAATGGAACGGGCAAAACGACACTACTGAGAATGATAATGGGACACGAGTCGATAGATTCGGGCACCATAACGTTCCAAAAAGATACTCAAGTCGCCTACCTGCCGCAGAATCCAGAATTTCCTGCAGGAACAACCATCAGCGAAGCATGTTTTCACACAAAATCTGAAAACGTTGACCTTAATGCTGATGATTATCATGTGAATATCAAACAAATACTCGGCAAACTCGACATCCATGACCTGTCGTTGAAGATTGACACTCTCTCCGGCGGACAACAGAAACGAATAGCACTGGCTAACGTGCTTCTGTCGAAACCCGACTTGCTGATTCTTGACGAGCCGACCAATCATCTCGACTTGGAAATGATTGAGTGGCTCGAAGATATGTTGAAACGTAGCAAGATGGCACTGCTCATCGTGACTCACGACCGATATTTCCTCGATTCTGTCTGCACCGATATTCTCGAAATGGCAGAGCATACTGTTTTCCATTACAAAGGGAACTACTCATACTACCTCGAAAAACGAGAAGAACGTATCTCAAATTTCAATGCCACGACCGAAAGAATGCGCAACCTCTACCGGAAGGAGTTGGACTGGATGCGACGTATGCCTCAGGCTCGCGGACACAAGGCGAGATACCGCATTGAAGCTTTTGACGCGCTCGACAAGCGCGCTCACGAGAAAATCACTGAAGAGAACGTACAACTTAACGTAAAATCCGCATATATCGGTTCTAAGATTTTTGAAGCACAATACATCTCTAAAGCCTACAGCGACAGAGTTTTACTGAAGGATTTCTATTATAATTTTTCACGCTACGAAAAACTCGGAATAATCGGCAGCAATGGCACTGGCAAATCTACTTTCGTAAAGATGCTTGTGGGCGAAGTAGAACCAGACAAGGGACGTTTCGACATTGGCGATACCGTTCGGTTTGCCTACTACAGCCAGTCTGGCACAAAATTCAACGAAGGCGAAAAGGTCATTGATGCTATACGCAATATTGCCGAAGTGGTGGATCTCGGTGGAGGACGGAAATTCACAGCAGCACAGATGCTTAACCATTTCCTATTCCCTCACGACAAACAATACGACTATATCGAAAAACTCTCAGGAGGCGAACGACGCAGATTGAATCTCTGTATGACACTCATGCGGTCTCCTAATTTCTTGATACTTGACGAACCTACTAACGACCTCGACATCTCTACCCTCAACATCCTCGAAGATTACTTGGTCAATTTCAAAGGTTGCGTCATTGTCGTCAGCCACGACCGCTATTTCATGGATAGGATTGTCGATCATCTGCTGGTTTTCAAAGGCAATGGCGTGATTAAGGATTTCCCTGGCAACTATACTGACTATCGGGAATATAAAAAAAACGAAACCAAAGTTGCAAAGGAAAATCAGCCTAAAGAGGAATATAAACCAACGCACTCTGCCGAAAGCCGTAAGCGATTGACTTACAAAGAACAAAAGGAATACGAACAGATTGAGAAAGATTTGCAATCCCTCGAAGTTGAAAAGAATGAAATAGAATCGCTGCTCGCATCTGGCGAAATAGCTGAACCTTACAAGATTGCAGAGGTAACAAAGCGATACGAAGAGGTTAAGAATCTCATAGACGAGAAAGAGATGCGGTGGCTTGAATTGGAAGATAAAATTTCGTAAAAAAAAACAATACTATGAGCAAAATTACTATTGTTGGCGCTGGCAACGTGGGAGCTACCTGCGCAAATGTGTTGGCTGTTCATGAAGTAGCCAACCAGGTATGTCTTATCGACATAAAGGAAGGATTTGCCGAAGGAAAGGCAATGGATATTATGCAGACATCGCAACTTATTGGTTTCGACACTGTTGTCAATGGGGTGACGAACGATTTCAAACAAACTGCTGAATCTGACATCGTTATCATCACATCCGGTATGCCTCGAAAACCTGGTATGACGCGCGAGGAACTCATTGGCGTCAATGCTGGTATCGTGAAAGGTGTCGTTGATAACTGCTTGAAATATTCTCCAAATGCCATCTTGATTATTGTTGCAAATCCAATGGACCCATTGGCTTATCTGACCTTCAAGAGCCTCAAGTTGCCTCGCAACCGGGTTATCGGTATGGGTGGTGCACTGGATAGCGCACGTTTCAAATATTTTCTTTCGCAGGCTATCGGTTGCAACAAAAACGATGTCGAGGGTATGGTAATCGGCGGTCATGGCGACACTACAATGATTCCTTTGGCTCGTTTCGCAACATATAAAGGTATGCCTGTCAGCGATTTCCTTTCGTCCGAACAGATTGACAATGTAGTCAAAGAGACTATGACCGGAGGTGCAACCCTTACTAAATTACTCGGCACATCTGCATGGATGGCACCTGGCGCTGCCGCTGCATCTGTTGCGAAATCTATTATCAAGGACGAAAAGAAGATGATTCCTTGTGCAGCCTATCTCGATGGCGAATATGGTATGAAGGACATCACCATCGGTGTTCCTGTCATCCTTGGCAAGACTGGTATCGAGAAGATTGTAGAACTCCAACTCAATATTGACGAAAAAATCAAACTTGCCGCATCCGAAGCTGCCGTTCGCAAAACCAATGCCGCTCTGTATGAAATGAAATTGCTGAAGGCAAGTTCTATTGATTAGGTCGAGACGATTTTGAAGAATATTTATAGCAGGTTATTGATTTGAGAAAAGGAGCGATGCGGGCATCGTGACTGAGTGAAAGTCAATAAGATGCATAAATATATTCATAAGCGGCCGAAATATAATTACCAACAATGTAAAAATAAATCGTAATAAATAGAACTTACCTGAAGTAATGGACATATTTAATTGGCTATCGACTCTCTTCCGTCTCAACGACTCGGCAAATGAGAAAGAGGTAATCGAAGGCATTGAGAAAAGTGTCAAGTTCCAAGGTGCAAAACTTTGGATTCTTATCTGCGCCATTTTTACGGCTTCGCTTGGATTAAATACCAATTCTACAGCCGTAATAATTGGTGCCATGCTAATCTCACCACTCATGGGACCTATTCTTGGCATGGGTGTAGCTTTGGCTATCAACGATTTCAAATTGTTGAATTCAAGCTGGAAAAATTTCATTGTCGCCACACTTTTCAGTATCATCACCGCAACTCTTTATTTCCTCATAACACCGGTAGCCAAAGTGCAAAGCGAACTTTTGGCACGAACTTCTCCGTCTATATACGATGTCTTTATAGCGATTTGCGGAGGCTTTGCTGGTATTATCGCATTATGCAGCAAAAGTCAGCGTGCTGGTAATGTCATTCCTGGTGTAGCCATTGCGACGGCTCTCATGCCGCCTTTGTGCACTGTTGGCTTCGGAATAGCTACTGCCCATTGGTCCTTTGCTCTTGGAGCATTGTATCTATTCGTTATCAACTCTATTTTTATTGCATTGTCAACATACATCGGTGCCGCTTTCATAATGAAATTCAGGAAACACGAGATTGACAATGCAAAGGAACGATGGACAAAACGGATTGCATACACACTTTCAATTCTCACACTGATACCTGCTATTATTCTAACATTCAATATGGTACAGAAGAATTATTTCGAACAGCAAGTATCAAAATTCATTCAAAAAGAACTTAATTTCCCTAATTCACGCATTGTAGAAGAAAAGATTGATTTTTCGAATAGGTCTTTCAGCGTTGCAATAGTCGGTGACATGGTTGACAGTCTGAAAATTGAACAGGCAAAATCTCGGCTCTACTACTACAATTTGGAAGGATCGAAAATTGAAATCGTACAGGCTTCGTTCGCCGACATCGACAAAGCAGAAATTGACAAAGCATCTCTTATCGGAGCAATCGAGGTCCAGCAAAAGCAATATATCAAGAATCTCACACCAAAACTGGTGCAGGAAGCACGCACACTGTTCCCCGAAATCACAAATATAGCCATCGCCACTGGCAGCACAACTGACGGAACAAAATCCGAACCTGTGACAATAGTCTTTGTGACATTAATCGACGAACTGATTGAACCTGATTATTATAGGTTGGAGACATGGCTGAAACAACGTATTGATTTGCCAGACATACTTATAAAAGAAGAAATTATACAAAAAGAAACGGAGATATAGAAATATATCCCCATTTCTTTGGTTCTTTTGCAATTTAGTTGAACCATGAGTATTCAAGCATCATTTTTCTTTT
>JAKSNU010000041.1 GCA_024399535.1 Paludibacteraceae bacterium | reverse complement strand
GTCAACCACTCAGGACGTAAGCGACAGCATCTACACTGCACACGTTTATGTGCTCGCAGCAGTAAGCAGCGAGATTTATGACACAGTATGTGCTAATCAGCCATATACTAATGGTGAATGGAATTTGCAGAATCCACGTTCTACTCAGCCATATTCTGCTCTTGCTCCATACAGCCAGTCGTTCACTTCGGCTGCTGGATGTGACTCGCTTGTCGTACTCCATCTCTATGTGGTGCCAGAGGCAGTTACGGTATTTGACACCATCTGCGAAGGTGATGTCTATCAGATAGGAACCTATACTCACACCGAAACTGGCATTTATCATGACACTATAGTTTCGGCAAAGGGTTGCTCGCAGGTTTATACAGTGAACCTTATTGTGGTTGATTCTACTGACACTACGGTTGTCACCATTTGTGCCGGCGAATCATACACATTCGAGGGTCAGCCTTATAACCAGACCGGCGTTTATCCTGTCCAGACTACAGGCATGAACGGATGTCCACTCACCAAGGTGCTCGACCTCACGGTTGTACAGGTTGATTCGACCATCAACGTAACATTCTGCGAGGGCGGAAGTGTATTTGTAGTTGATACTGTCATCTCGGGAGTAGGTACATATACACTCAGACGATTCTCAAGCGAGATAGGATGTACCGTTGTATATACTATCAATGCGACGGAAATACCTGCAGTTGCCGAAGATGTATTCGATTATGTCTGCGAAGGACGTAACTATACAGGTCACGAACTGGTTGACGTTGAGATACATCAGGATACAGTGATTACAGTGAACCGCCGTACGGCTGATACTGAGTGTGATTCGATATTCAATGTACATATCACATACGTTCCTACAGCCTATAGCGACACTACAGTGACTATCAAGCAAGGCGATTCCTACACTTGGAACGACATGACTTTCACCGAAGCTGGAGATTATGCTGATACTTTGCAGACCGAAGGTGAATATATTTGCGACTCGATTGCAAGATTGCATCTCGTTGTGGTTACTGGCATCGAGAACGTGACGTCAGTCAAGATTGATGTGGTTCCAAATCCTGTTGCACCTGGAGTGACAACATATGTATATGGAGATTTCGAAGACATTGAGACTGTCGAGATTCTCAACAATTTCGGTCAGGTGGTTGATCGTTTCGTTCCTGAAACTTACCCAATCGAGGTTGAAGGTGTTCAGACTTCTGGCCTCTATTATGTAAGACTTGTAACCAAGAACGGACAGGTCTATACCGAGAAATTGATTGTGAAGTAAGCAGTACTTAAATACCGCAAAATCGAGGGATAGGTTTATCAAAGCCTATCCCTTTTTTTGATGGTACATCTATAGGATTTTACTGAAACGCTTGAAACGCTGAAACGCTTTAGGCTATTTTATTTTTTGTACTTGTCTGTCTTCTCGTACATCTGCGACTCGTCGTTGAAGGTGATGTAGCCACGGTGGACCCAGACTCGGAGCATACGGCTTGTACCTTCGTTGTCGAGATTAGCCTGTTTGCGCATCTGCTGGGCATCTGAAAAAGTGAATAGATCAGGGAGCATTGTCAGCATATTCACCCTTCCTGTTTTCTTCTTTTGTTGGGAAGCATTTCTCGCATCCTGAATAGCCTCGCCGAAGAAGTGGTTTTTACACCACAAATCGTAATCTAACGACCATTCGCAGAACTCGTCGATTGTCTTATCCCACGTCATGTCGTTGGCGATATACAAGACCATGGCTTTCATGTAGGCGATTGTCACTGCACGATAGGCAAACTCCTGATAGATAATGTCTTCGGTTTGCAGGGCAATCTCGGTGCACTTCTGCTGCAGGCGTTTTGCCATAGCAAGTGCCTGAGGGCATGAGACCTCGCCTTTGCAAAGGTTCAGGTTCGTGATGTAGGGTTTCAGCTCTGCTGCATACTGGTCGTCGTAATCGCCATACTTGAATTCTTTAGAATCATCATTGATGATGGTGCAGAAGTTGACACGTGACAGCGTGCCGTCTATCAGACGATTGCGGAAAAAGTCACGACCCTTCTCAATGGTGCTTGAGGCGTTCCAATTCCATCTTAATGGCAGCAAGGCAGTGATGGATTGTAAGCCTACACGCTCCTGTCCGTAAGTGCCGTTGTCGAAGCAGAGGCAGATTATTTTGCCTACGTCCTTTGTGCCGTTTGTCTGCAACTGTTTCAGCAGGTCGAGCTCCTCCAAATTCGTGTAGATATACTTGCCGTTTGCATCTTTCAAACGCTGAACAAAAGCGGCATTTGTCATGTCGGTGACGAGCATCTGCACACAGAGGTCTTCAGGGCGTTTTGGCTTCTCTTTGTTGCTTCCCTTGGTGCCTACGGCATCTTTCCACTCCTGCTCTCTACGGCGATTGATGTCATCACGCTCCTTTATATCTGCCATGATGTATTCGATTGGCTTGTTTACGGAGGCTTTACCAGAACTTTGGCGAGCCATGTTCACGCACATGAAAGTAGCCTCTTTCTTAGTGCCGTCTATCAGACGGAAATTGACATCCGAAAGGTGGGTGGCGAGTGCAGGGAATACCCCATGGGCAACAGAAGGCTTACACACCTCAGGCACGTTCTTAATAAGGTGACGAATCAGTTTCGGCAATTTGTCAGGCATTTGTGGAGGTGCCTCACCCACACCATCTCCCTCTCCTGAAGGAGAGGGAGATGGTGTGGGTGAGGCAGTACAGGTTCTCGCCATATCAATCGCCTTCAGCATCAGGTTAGGGATGTTGCGTACCTGATTGCGGCTGCAGGCACTCTTTATCGTTGACATCCAGCGTTGTTCGTTCTCGCCATAATTCGGCAGAATCTTGGCAATCCACATCGGGTCGTCGTTGCAGATAGAGCGCAACATACAGGCCATCGAGAAGATTTGCGTATTACGATTGCCATGCTCCGGCTTGCCGCCATACAGCGTTTCAAGAGCATCAACGATGGCGGTGTAAGGTACGCCCTTGTAGGCTTCTTCGTAAACGACCGAGGTCTGAGGATTGAGAACTGGGGACGAAGGTCTGAGGTCAGGGGTCTGAGGACGAAGGTCTGAGGTCTTTAGTCCTTCGACTTTAGTCGATGCGCTCTTTGTCCCAAAGAGTGCATCATAATCCACATACAGCCAATACGGCCGAGGAACCACAAACGACAACCTCGCCAAATCCTTTGTGCACTCATCCACCCCTTGCAACGCCAACTTCTGTGTCACCCAACGCTGCATCCCTTCAATCGTCATTCCAGAAGGCATTGCGAATACCATTCGCAAGCCCTTGGTAGATGGTGTGACGTGCGCTGCCACAAGACCAATCTCAATGGCTAACTCACGCACACTCTCAAACAACTTGACCGGATCATCAATGTGGTCAACATCAATCATTGCAAGACCCGACGGAATTGCAGAGAACGAATTGCGCTTGTTGTTCTTGAACGTTGCGTGCCAACAAAACGCAGGCAAACCACGTTTCAAACCGCTCATCTTGTCCTGCAACTGTCGCTTTGTTGCCTCGTCCTTGCAAGATGCCATCTGTGCAGCAATCTCGGCTATCTGCCGGCAAATTGTTGCCACTTTCGGGTTATCCACAGCCTCGACGAATGCCTTCTGGTCAACCACCGTCGCTGGACCACCCACACTATATACTATCGAAAATTTATACATAATCAAAACGTCTCTTTGATTGCCTCTCTCACGCCAGCTATCGCCTTCTGCGACTTTTTCCACATCTCCTTATGGCACGCTGTGGTCTCTGTCGCATTCTCGATGATCGGGAACTTCATCGTTACGATGAAATTACGAGATGTCCGCTTCACCGTTAGGTTGTTGTCACGTAAAATCTCGTCAATCCGAGGAGGTACTGCCGTAGGGGTGTCATCATACACCACCTCCGCCGAACCGTTCTTCCGCACATCCACTGTGCTGCGGTGCTTGCCCAAACCGAAATCCAATACCGGTTCAGCCTCCGGCAGACCCGAGTTAATAACTATGCCATTCTCGGTAAATGACACACGGCAATCCAAATCTTGCTTCTTCATAGGTTTCACTTATTTAAAACTGTTCTTACTTTATTCAACACTGCTTCTGCCTTTTGGTAGAATGTAGATTTGCCAATCTTATGCTTGAGCATGTAATTTGCAGCAGCCACACCATGGTTATCAGTAAACCCAAAACGTGCAGCAATCAGTTCACACTCATCCGGAGTAAGCATTTCCATGACATTATCTATCCTGTCCTGCAAAAGTTCCTGTTGTTCCTGTCTGTTTATCATCTCAAAACTGATAATATCTTCACAACGTTGAGAATCATCGTCATCAGCGTCACCACGCCCCATCTCTTCAATCGAAACTATTGATGCAAAAAATCTCTCCTGCTTATCCAGATACATTCCTCCCACATATTTCTGCACAAAGTAAGCCATCTCGCCATTGGCATAAAGGGCCATAAAGGTCAGGAACGAAGCTTTGTCGTTTTGTTTGTAATGCATGGCTCGTTCACACGCAGCTGCCATACCTATCGAGAAAAACTCGTCGTAGCCAACTGATTTGTATTTGTTGCCATACTTCCTTGCGATACTTTTTATGTAGTTCACTACTTCATCGCTTGTCACCAGCTCACACTGAGCTTTGGTCATTGTTCTTTTATTCTTTGCCATAATTTTTCAATTTCAGAAGACTTTCTACTATAGTTATTAAATTTTTTTTGGATTTTTCCGCCCCCTCGCGCCCCCTCAAATGCCCCCTCAGAGGCACGTATCAAACAGGGCATCAATGACTTTATAGTGTTTGGGAATTTTACTTTTTAGCAGTTTTTTTCGTGAGTCACGCATGTTGTTCACCCCAAAAAGCATTTCGAGTTCTCTTGTCGGGAAGCAGTATTTACCTCTCAGCAAGAGACGACCGACCACTGTGTCGCAGCAGAAGCAGCGACCGCAGAAATAGGTCAGTTCTCTCTGGCTTTTGAAATTGCTTGCTATCCTGCCGTCGTAGGCAAAATAGATCCAGTTGCCAGCATAGGCATTCCTGAAAGCACGTTTGTTCCTGAGTTTTTGTTGAAGTCCCAACGGCAACCCCTCCACAGGGTCAACCTCTGGGCACACATTGTTAGTAGCGTGGACAATCTCCTCGTTCATCCACTGGGCGATCTCGCTGCTGTGCTTCGCAAGCACATCGAGCATCAGCTTTTCATCAATAATCATTTTTCAAGAAATTTGAAAGAAAACTTTCAAAAGAGAGCGGTGGCCACCATTATCCCCAGGGGCTTCCTTTCAGATTTCTTCTGGTTAGACAATCATTTTTCCGAATGCAAAGTTATAGCTAAACCGCGAGAGAATGAATTGATTTACTGAATATTTATGAGCAAGAGCGAAAAACAAGAGAAGGCGAGAGCGTGGCGATAGAAATTTGAATTTATCAGGCAGTTACAAAAACCTCGGCGATAGAAGGCGATAGAATGGCGATAGAAAGGTTCTGAAATTCCAATATAATCAAGCAGTTGCATTTCTATCGCCAAAACAGGCAGGAGAAAGCGATAATATCGCAGCAGGACGGCGATAGAATGGCGATAGAAAATGGCACAAAAAAAAGCCGCCATCGGACCAAAAACCAATGGCGGCAATAAAATTTCAGTCAGTCGAACGACTTATTTTGAATACGTATTTACGAAAAACATCGAAACCTCTTCACAGAAAAGTCTCCTGACTTCGGGAATTTTTCTGTGATGGTCAGTTTTGTCAACAAACACATTTGATTATCAGATGGTTGAAAAAATATTTTGGGTGATTTGGGTGACTCAGACTTTTTTCGTACCTTTGCACCTATGTTTGTACGCAAGAAAAAGAATAGGACAGGGACAATCAGTGTTGTTGTCGTCGATAAGAGCAAGGGAAGCTTCAAGGAAGTAAAGAACTTTGGAGTTGTTTCCTCCGAAGTCGAGGCTGATGTACTTTGTAAGGTAATCTTGAGGTAAGGCCAGTGTTTCACTTTACCCATAGACGGATAGAGGCTCATATATGTATATGTTTCATCGCATACAAGGTCTATAAGGAACTTGAGCGCATCATGAAGCTCCTGAAAAGACAATCCCCGACATGCCGTTTTGACTTGCCGGGGATTGTATCTTATTGGATGATAGGGGTGTTATGGAAGAGTAGCATCGATATCCCAAATATCACCAACTTCATCATCTAGATATCCTCTTATTACAGATTCGACGACCGATTTGCAACGTATGGTACAAATTTTTTGTCCATCCCCACCTTGTTCTCCTGCTCCATAAAGCCAATTATCCAGACAATAGTCAGCACTCGCATTAGTTGCATGAATTATGACTACTCTCAATTTTGGGCAATTTAAGAACATCTCAGAATAGCACCCATCAGCCAACATAGTGGCTTTCAGCTCTGGTACTGAGTTGAGTTTAGGGCAATTTGCGAACATTTGATAACAGCAATTATTAGCCAACGTAGTGGCTTCCAGTTTTGGTGCTGATTCGAGGTTATCGCAAAAAGCAAACATCTGTTCATAGCATGCGACACTCAACTGAGTAGCAGGCAATTCTGGCGCTGTCTGGAGTCCATCGCAATGATAAAACATACAATTATAGCATGCTTCACCCAACTGAGTGGCAGGCAATTCCGGTGCTGTCTGGAGGTTGCTGCAATTTACAAATAAATACTCAAAAGCATTATCTGGGAGCTTTATGTCGGGACAATTTGGTCCATAAAGAGACATTATGTTGCCTGAAGCATTGACTTTTTCTGAAAATAAAAATTTTGCACCAAAAAATGATTTGTCGTGCTGTACACTTGCACGGAGATAGACTTTATCACCTGTGTTGGCGAGAGTGATTGTGATTGGATTGCCTGAGGTGTAATCGTCCCAGGTTATATTGTCGGTTGAATACTGGAATGTAATTGATGAAGCATCGGAACTTCCCAGATTTAATGTCACAGTTACACCACCGGTTGCAGCCGTGAAGCAAAGCGGATTTTCTGATGTTGCATTGATAGGGTAGATTTTGTTTACATCAAGTGTGCAGGTTTCGAGAGTCTTGTCCCACAACACAGTTCCATCACTTATAGATGCTGCTACAGTGAAGTTGGTGTATTCTCCTGCTGGCACTGCTATATATACAACATCGCCTGTGGCAAAGGTTGCATCACTTTCACCTGATTTCTTGATGGAGACTTTCTTTTCTGCTGCTGTAGGCGTAGTAGCTGTCATAACAGCTTTGTAATTTTCATCTACAGTGAAATCACCATTCATGCGCTGGTCGGAAGAGACCTCGATTTTTGTCGCACCGGCAAAATCGGCAGGAACCACAATCTTCAGCACGGCACAGATGTTGTGGAAGGTGAGTTGCTTGTCTGCGCCACCAAGAGCGTACATTGGCAGGTTGGAGACGTTATTGGCTTCTGTGTATATCTGTTCTGTTGGCAATGATCCAGCATTGCCTGTACCTGCTATGCTGGCAGGATAGAATGCGTGATAAGGTGCACTTCCTGCATCTCCTTCGCCAATGAATTTCACAGGGTTGCCTGTTGTTTCTGCGCTGTAAGCCGCACCGTTGATTGAAATCACGTCACCCGACTGCCAGAACACGCGGCGGTTGCCGTCGATGGTGGTCATGGTATTCATTCCGTCATGTATGGCAGGGGCGTTCTGTGGCACTGCGCCGTTGTCGATTGTCGCGAGGAACTCGTTTTCGCCCAAACGGATGTCTTCAGGGGCGTTTACGTCTTTCTTGCAAGAGGTGGCGAAAAGCATTGCCACTGTTGCTGCTGCTAATAATACCTTCTTCATAATTTTATTGCTTTTTAGGTTACATACTGAGGCAATTGCCTTCACCATACTGTGATACTGCATCCTGACCTTCTGTTGAAGGAGCTGTTGTCGCGGCAGTGCTTGTAAAATCGCCGCTTGCCACGAAGAACTTGGCGTTTGCCTCGTTCTGCCGAATTACAGTGAATTCGGGCTTGCAATACTGTTTTTTCATTGTTTTGTTTGTTTTTTTTATTAATGTTCTTATTGAGTTGACATAAACAAACGGCAGATGCACGACACCTTTTTTCGGTGTCGTGTGCCTGCAATCACGTATATCGTCAGCAGCCATCAACGGCTGCGTCATATATCCTGAAATCAGTTCCTGAAAATACCCCCCCCCTCTCCCATTAAAAACGGCTGATATACAATTATTTAGCGTATGCAACCCACTGCTGCACACACCTATGAATGATGCCATGTATGATACCAATCCGTTTCTCATATTCATATCTCGGTTTCAACCTGCAAATGTACGACAATTTTTTTAACCAGCCAAATGTTTTGTGAATTATTTCCTGACTTCGGGAATTTTTCTGTGATGGTCAATTTTGTCAACAAACACATTTGATTATCAGATGGTTGAAAAAATATTTTGGGTGACGCATTCCCGAAGTCGGGGAAAAAAAGCCGCCATCGGACCAAAAACCAATGGCGGCAATAAAATTTCAGTCAGTCGAACGACTTATTTTGAATACGTATTTACGAAAAACATCGAAACCTCTTCACAGAAAAGTCTCTCTTTACCCTCCTCCCATTCATGATAATCCTCGCTGAAACCTCTTCTGATTTTGTTGTGATCCTTGCGGTCGCGCATATATTGACTCATCGAGTCAGAAAGACCCTTTATCCTCTTTTCGTTTATCCACGGCAGCAACCCCCGTTCAACAAGAAACTGAACAAACAGATGATACTTCCTGTCGCATACCAGCAGACCGTTATCCCTCAGCACGCAATATATCAAAGCCAAATTCTTTGTCGAGTTCATATAATGGCTTTCCATCGCTTTGCCGAGGTTATTGAACGTCTCTTCACCACCAATCAGTATCTCATCAAACTCTATTACTGGTTTATCGTTCAACCGAGTCATGGCGATACGCATAGCCATCAGCGTCTGCAGCTGGCGCAGTTGCCTGTAGGAGCAGCGCAAATACCACAATCTGCCGACATATTCCTGCGGGTCACTGTCGAAAAGCTGAACCAAAGACACTGGAATTTCGTCTATCACCTTCATCGCCTTGTCGCCCAGACTGCCTATCAGTTTTTTCATCTGAGAGCTTTTAGCCAGTTCGTACAGGTTATCCACCTGACGTTGCCTTTTGGCAGGGCTGTTCACGTCAGCCTTGATGAACAGCAGCCTCTTTGCAGCCTTGTCATATCCTTTCACCACGTCGCTGTTTGCAGTCAGCAGGTGCACTATTTCGTCCAGCTGACATTGAGTATTCACTCCTGCATCACGCCAAAGGTTGTCTGCGATGAATTCGAGATACGACTCCATGTTTTCGTCATACGGTTCTTGCTGTTCGGCGCACATCTGCAGGTTGTTTATCACGTCAATCAGAGTTATCTCCTCGTCCGACTGGCGCAACAGTCTGCCATCGTATTTCCATTCACGCAATTCATTGTCCCTGTCTATGCCCTTGCATTCGAGTTCACGGGTAGTGTTCACCTCCAAGGTAATCATCCTGTGCTCACGGTCGATTTCCACCACACTTCCTCTGACCGACAGACGTTCGTTACGCACCAGTTCCTCAGCTTGTTCACGTTCCTTACCCGACATCACATACCCCACGAATTTACTAACCATGTTCACCCTGACGGCATTCTTCTCCAGAGGATTTTCCTCTTCAAGCTGCATAGTCATGCTCTTGCCCTCCGCCTTCTGGTAGAGCTCCTCCAGGTTGTTAGCATAGTCGTGATAGCGTATGCCCACCACGTGGAATCTGTATTTTGGCATAATTATAGTGAATTAGAGGGTTTTCAAAAAAAAGTGTATGAGCTAATTGAGAAAATACAATTCCAGAATCGGCTAGCACACCTACAGGTTATACTAACTCTTTCACCCATACACCGTAAAGTGCATAGCAATCAGAGTCGTATATCTCCCTGTTTAAATAATGTGCTAGATTCTGGAAGAGATATGCGTCTTCTAAAGACTATATGTTATTCAATATCAACAATAAAAGATATGAGAATCTTTTTTTTGTCAGAAAAATTTGGTCAGGTCCCTTTTTGTGAGATGCCTTGTTTTTATTATGCTCTCGCCATCTTCTAATGCGGTAATTCCATAAGGACATTTTATTTGTCTATTAACGAATAGCAGTCTCGTCTGAGTTGTCTTCTTGTCCTTCAATAGGCAGCGATGGATCTTGCATCTGGCGAATACGCTCTGCACCCACTTGAGAGAGCCAACGTTTGAAAGGTTCGGCCTTTGGCGAAGGGACTGCCATTATTATACGTAATATTCCTGCTATGTTAGAGCAATTGACAGAATGCATTTTGCCGTCCGATGACAAAAATTGGTGTGGGGTACAAATTGTACCCCACACGGAGTTCAGTTCGGGTTCTCGCTGTCTCATCCTTTTGACATACTGTCTAACGTCCTTAGTATCCGTAAGGGCTTGAACGATATCAAGTATGCAGAAAAACCATTCTTCTGCATCATCATCCCAATAATTACGTATTGGCGAGTTTTCGAAAAGTTTTATTTGTTCGTTACTCATTTTAATAGATTATGCCGAGTGCAGCCGAGTTTTGCATTGCAAAGTTACAAACAAAATCTGACACGGCAAAACATATCGCCTAAAAATTTTATCAAAATCAAAAATCCACCCTCAGGATTTGAACTTCGTTACAAACCAATCCTCAGTCAACACCCTCAGGATTTCAAATGAAACAAATGAAACAAATGAAACAATCGGCATCAATCAAAATGTTTTTTTTGTTTGCAACATTTCGTTTTTGCAAACAAACTGCAAACAAAACTGCAAACAAAACTGCAAACGAAGATCTATTTTAAACGTCTGTATTTTATATTGTTAGGAACACTATCTTCTGTCTTTTCAATTTCTTTCTTTTCTACTAATTCTGCAAACAAACGAGAAACGGCGAATCTGTCTTTCTCTTGCAAATTCAATAAAGCCCTTGCCTCATATTATTTATTGGACTTTCTTCTATTACATTCAACGCAGAGCATTTGGCAATTTGATGCAATTGTCCTTCCGCCTTTTGACCAAGGCGTAATATGGTCTGCTTCCATAAATTCTATATCAAAATGTTTCCCACACATAGGACAAATTCCATTCTGACGTTCATAAACTTCTCGCTTCGTATTATCATCAAAAGTACGTATTTCAAGATGATGCTCATCGTGGTCGAAAACATACAAATATATCCCTTTCTTATTTTCCACATCTGAATCGCTCATAAGTTTTGCAACTTGTGATTCTAACACAGTTGGATTTATTGAAGTGTCCTTATACTTTTTGTATATAGAGCCCCAGTCAAGTCCCTTCATCTCTTTTCTGTATTTACAGAATGTAGATTCAATCCATGATATGACTTGTTGAAAAAAGTGCCATAAATAACCTGCATCATTATCTTCAAGCGAATGTTTCGCCATATATGCTTCTATTTGATTGTCTGAAATCCATTTCAAAACCGTTTCAAGATAATCTTGCTGTATTGGAGAACCATTGATATATTTTTTACCTATATTGTATGCTGCACAATTGGTCTTTGAAAAATATTTTTTTGCATCGCTAAGCCAATTTGAAGCATATACCGCATTCAACAATTCTTGGTTTGTTAATTTCTTGCCCGCTATATTTATTGTTTTGAACCACTTCAATTTTTCTTTATCAGATCCTTTGCAAACATAGATAAACAGTTGATAATTCAAAATCTGTTCTTTCTCGTCATCAGTAAGGTTGCCAAAATAATTGAAATGGAATGCAAAATCACCAACCACATATTGACATACAGATATCGTTCTTTGCTGACCATCGATGATTTCGTATGTTCCATCACCTCTGTCTGCCCAATACATTACATTTAATGGAAAATTATTAACTACAGTATCAATAACTGCATCACGCTCTTTTTCATTGTAAACAAATTCTCGTTGGTATGGTGGTCGGACATCTAATTTTCCTCCATAGGCTTTTACGCCAGCCTCTTCATTGTCAATATAGCCTTCCGCCAGCTCTCCAATTGTAATTCTATGCAATGTAATATCCATAATAAATTATTTTTTACAAATTAATACCCTAGTGTAACAACGTTTGCCATTCAGCATTGCACAACCTCCTCTGTCTTCAGGATGAACTTTATAACCAACCCTACATAAAACATCGGACGGCGCACTAGCTCGTGTATTTCCTGAAGCTTGCCATATTATTTCAAACTGATTGGGGTTATACTTATCAAGAAATGTTATCGGTACACCAATAATTCCCTCATAATCACATGGAATGTCAATATAAGTATTTACGTTTATTGCATTATAATTATCGTATTGCGGATAATCAGTAGAATTATAACGTTTACATAACACCAAATCTTCTTGGTGCTTTTTTACAGGAAAATTAGTGTACCAGCAAGATGTTGACACTCGAGCTACTTTCTTTCCATCTTCAATATGATCATATTTATCGAAGTCATCTGGAACATAGAAAAACATACCAGTATTAAAGTGAGTGTACCCAGTCCTTATCCTATCTTTCATAAACATTGAGAAAACCTCTTTGCAAACCAAGGTGTTGGTGTTACCCATAATAATAAATTTTTTTTCATATTTATCTAACAAGGTAACGTATTCTCTAAATAAAGAAAATGGTGGATTAGTAACAACTATGTCCGACTGCTTTAACAAATCAACACATTCTTCACTGCGGAAATCACCATTTTCTTTTAATGTGGAAATTACGTTTTTCTTGTTCTGCATCAATAGTTGTATGTCAGACAAATCAATTCGACCATCATTATTGATGTCAGACACTTCGCATATTTCAACTTTATAAGCAATTTTTTTTGTCTCATCATCGCCAAAATCCAAGGGTAATTCTTGCCCTGAAACAGGCGAACCATTATAACAAGTTGAAATCAACTTTTTTAAACCCAAAGCATTAAAATTCAGAGCAAAGTATTTGAAGAAGTTGCTTTCATAAGGGTCATCACAATTACAAAACACCACTTTGTCCTTGAAGTAAGCTTTGTAGTTTCTCAGTTCTAATTGAATATCTTCCAACCTTGTATAAAATTCGTCTTTTTTTGCATTTCTTGCTTGAGTCAAATCTCTATTCGGCATAACACACTATATTATTTTCTGTTTTTTCATACACTTCAATCAATATCCAAACAATCAAGTTCTGCATCTAATTCGTTTTCAATCTCTTCAGGAAGGGGTTGAAGCAATCCTTCTAATCTGTCGTTTATTTCTTTTTGCTTTTCCATAATTCAGTCGAGTGGAATAGAATCTGTCGGGCATACAGTATCAAAAACAAGTTCTACGGCAGAGGCATCACTATGACGTATCTGCTGTGGTTTTGGGTTGTTATTTCCGTTGTTGCAGGATGTTAAAATGAATATGTTTAAGAACATAAAAACGAAAAGGCGAATCGTGCCTGAATGTAAGCACAATCCGCCTTTAGCGTTGTTTATATCTCTATTTATTAACGAGTTGAAATCAGAGGAGCAAAAATACC
>JAKSNU010000040.1 GCA_024399535.1 Paludibacteraceae bacterium | reverse complement strand
ATCTGTGACGCGCGTGTGACACGCGTATACTACTCCCCTGTCGGGGAGGTAGTATCGATTGATAGATTTTTCGAGCGATGAAAGAAATGATTGACGCATGTTGGTCTGCTAAGGACAGCATATTTTACAGTACAGGCAAAATATTTTGTTTTGCTGCTTGCATTTTTATCGTACATTCGCTGTCCCAATGACATTATTCAACCGTATATTTGGTTTTTTGGAGTGATTTCAGCAAAAAACATATTATATATTTGTTTGGTAATGAAAAAATATGTAACTTTGCAGGTCTAAAGTTTTGTGCTATTATGCATGAGGTAATATATTATTTATTATGAAGATAGTAGAGGTCATTTTTTCTCTTATGCCAGGTGGAGTTGAAAGATTTACAGTTGATTTGGCTAACGAACTATCAAAAAACAATGAAGTCTATCTTCTGACACTTCAGGCTGATGAGCAGAATAGAGATGGGTCGTTCTTTTTTAAAGACGAATTGTCAAGCAGGGTGTCGCATATTCATATCGGAATGAAGCGTGCAAGAACTATGAAGGGGCAACTGAAAGTTGCGAATACAATTGCTGAAATCAATCCAGATATTGTTCATTATCAATCTTCGAGTTCGCTTCGACATTCATTTTTCGCTTTGTATTCGTTATCATTTAAGTACAGAACGTTCATAACTATACACAGTGATTTGAAAGGAGGTTATGATAAAGGTTTGTTCCGTTTTGTATGCAATACACTTGGAATAATTCATAAAGTCACCTTTGTTTGCTTGTCACAACGTAATTATATGGATTTTGTTGAATATTATCCTCAGTTGAACATCAGGCATATCGATAATGGGCGATCGCCACTCAAGCAGACCAACTTATATGAATTAGTATGTAGAGAAATGAATGGGTTCAGAACCGACAGTCAAACCAGGTTATTTATTCATGCTGCACGTTGTTGTCCTGCAAAAAACCAGAAATTGCTGATAGATTCGTTTAACGAACTGATAGAAGAAGGTTATAATATAAGTCTTGTAGTTATCGGAATAGGATACGATACAGAGGATGGTGCGAAATTAAAAGAAATTTCCAATGATAGAATCCATTTTTTGGGACTCAAAGAGAATGTCGGCGATTATATGCTTAATTCTGATCTGTTTTGTCTCTCCTCATTGTATGAAGGTATGCCGATAACACTTTTGGAATCAAAGTCGGCTGGCATTCCTGCTGTCAGCACGCCTGTTTGTGGGGCTGTGGATTTGATAAAAAATGGTGTTGATGGTGTGATTAGTGATGATTTCACTATCGTTTCGTATAAGAATGCTATAGTGAAGTCGTTGGAAATTTACAATGAATTGAATTCAAACATTGCAAGAGAAAAAGGAAAAGATTATTATTCAATTGCTCGTTGTGCGAAGCAATACATAGAATGTTTTAATAGTAATGATTGATGTAATAATGCACGGTTCTACCTTGGATACAAAGGGTGGAATGGTGAGTGTAGTGAAAAATTATCTTGGCAACACTGATTGGGGTGATTACAGAGTGACGTATGTTCCAACTCATTTTGATACAAATCCATTGGTGTTAATGATATTTTTTTGTATTCAATTTTTGAAAATAATCGTTCTGATAAAAACGAAGTCATTCAAGATTGCTCATTTGCATACGGCAGAGCGTGGCAGTTTCTGGAGAAAACGTTTTTTGTTGAAATTTTATCATCGTCATGGTATTAAGGTAATAATGCATCATCATGCTGGGGGATTTGAGTCATTCTATTCACATTCTTCAAAGTATTATAAAAATATTATCAAGCGGACATTGCTTGAAGTGGATGTAAATATAGCATTGGGCAACTCGATGAGAGATGTCTTGAAATCAATTCAGCCAGATGCAAATATTTTTGTTCTTCATAATGCCGTAAAAATATATACACATAATATGTATTCGCTTTCATCGAAAAATGTTGTCATGTTTGGAAGATTGGTGAAAAATAAAGGTGTATTTGATTTGCTGGAGGCAATCAGACGTTTAGATGGAGAAATACCAAAAGAGATTAGATTCTGTTTGTGTGGTGACAGAGGGGAAAAAGATGTTGAAAAAGAGGTCGAAAGATTGGGAATAGAACATCGTATAGGTTGCATAGGTTGGGTGGATAATGAAAAAAAAGAATCAATCATTTCAAATGCCATGATACATTGCTTGCTATCTTACTATGAAGGTCTGCCTATGTCTATTCTGGAGACCATGTCAATGGGAATACCAAATATAGCGACATCTATTTCTTCAATTCCAGATGTGATTAGAAATGGCGAAAATGGTTTTTTGATTACCCCTGGCGATATTGGTGCATTATGCGTTTGTATAAAGAGATTGGTATCTGACGAGTCGTTAAGACTAAAGTTTTCGAAAATGTCGTACGAAGAGATTATTCAAGGCTTTTCTATTAAAAGTCACATGGAACGTTTAATGTTAATATACAATGAGTTGATATGAAACTATTGGCTGTGGCATCAAAGGGTGGGCATTGGATAGAGTTGCAGAGGATTACCAGAAGCTTGGAAAAAGAGTTCGAAGTGGTGTATTGTTCGACGCATTCCGGATATAAAGAAATGGCAGACTTAAATAATAGATATTATAATATATCTGATTTTTCAAGATGGAATGCCTGGAGAATATTGTCTGGATATGTAGAAATGCTTAAAATAATTCGTTCAGAAAAGCCAGACGTATTGATTACAACTGGAGCGGCTCCTGGTTTGACAGCCCTGATGGCAGCCAAAACCTTAGGTATAAGAACGATTTGGATTGATACAATAGCAAGCTCAAGGCGGCTCAGTGCGAGCGGCAGAATAGCGATGCATTTCGCAGACCGTACATATACACAATGGAAAGAATTATCTGGTAATAAAAAAGTTGTTTATGCAGGAACAATATTTGGTTAAGGTATGATTTTTGTAACTACTGGGACACAGGTTCCATTTGACCGTTTGGTGATGATTATGGACAAATTCGCAAGCGTAACTGGTGAGGAGGTGATAATTCAGGCGTTCAATGGAAAATACAAGGTTAAGAAAGCAAAGGTTGTACAATTCATTTCGCCTGATGAATTTGATGAAATGTTTCAAAAAGCGAGGCTGATAGTTGCTCATGCAGGCATAGGAACTATTGTGACCGCACTCGAGAAAGAAAAGCCATTGATAGTTTTCCCACGGTTGGCAAAATATGGTGAACACAGGAACAATCATCAAGTCGATACGGCAGTTAAAATGAGGCAATTGAACTATGTATATGTGGCGGACACTGAAGAGGAACTATTTCAATTGTTGAGTGATGCAAATCTGCATCCTTTGGCAAAAATTGGTAGAGATGCAAGTCGGGATTTGATTGATTCAGTAAGGCAGTTTATAATTGGCATATAGCAATTACTTCATTTGTTATTGTCGCTATTTGAAAAACTGTACAATTGTTTTGTAAAAAATTCTCATATCCAAAGCTAAAGACCAATTCTGGATATACCATATATCGTATTCTACACGTTTTTTCATCTTGTCAATGGTTTCAGTCTCGCCACGGCAGTTGTTGACTTGAGCCCAACCTGTGAGTCCTGGTTTCATAGTATGTCTATCCAGATAATTAGGAATACGTGAAGAGTAATATTCAGTATGGTACAGCATGTGCGGGCGTGGTCCAATAATACTCATGTCGCCCTTCAATACATTGATGAATTGTGGGATTTCGTCGATGCTTGTAATACGAAGGATACGACCATTCGTCGTGATGCGAGAATCGTTTTCAGAGGCTTGTGTGGTATCGGCATCATGGGAATTGACCATGGTTCGAAATTTGTAAATAGTGAATGTGGCATTATTGAGTCCTGTGCGTTTTTGAACAAAAAAGAGAGGTCCGTAAGAGTGACAAATTAAATTCCACACCCATACACATATAGACAGGACAGGTAGTATAAATATCACGACAAAGAACGAAACAACTTTGTCGAAAATTAATTTAGTGGTCAATTGGACTGAGTGTTTTTTCCCCATATTTATATTTTAATGTTGGATGTATCCTAAAAGGACAACTTTCAATTAGTTTAGAGTAGTCAATATGTGCATGACAAGAGTAATCATTTATTGTTTCAACAAAATGGTTCAGAATTTTAGAATCGTTTATGACAATTGGTTCAGTCTCAGTTCTTCCTACTGATGAAAAATAATCAAGGAACTTGAAATGCTTTCCAACTATCTTGTCAGATAAATATATCCAAATATTCGGAATATTGTATGAGTCTGCAACAATTAATCCATGTAGAGAGTCAGATAAAATAAGTCTGCAAGACATAATCTCATCAATAATATCCGTCCATTTTGAATAATCAGTCATATCTATTAATAGAACATTGTCGTGAGAATCAGCATATTCTCTTACTATAGGATTGTCAATATTTATGTGGTTGGGAATAATACCAATATCAAACCTTTTGGCTATATCCGGATTATATATTCGTGAAACCAAAAGAGCTGGGTCTCCATATATCGGAGGACATTCAATACCTTGCAGCAACAGTTTGTTTCGAGTCAATTCTCCTCGTACCGAGCGAATCTCAGAAGGAACAGATTTAAGATAATGATTGTCATCAATAAAACCAGTTCCCCATATTATAGAATTATTATTTTCGTAGATGCCAATGATAGAACCTATACAAGTATAATTTTTCACAGGTAATAGACGCAAGATTAGCGAGTTGTTGCGAATGATAACTTTTCCCCCAGAAAGGTATTCTATAAGATATACATTGATGTCATCTCCCCAATTATTGTGAATCATTTTTCCTCTGCGGAAATACGTCCATGCATTGATAATAAGGTGACTCTTAAAAAATGAAGGGAAAATGAATAAATCGTTTACAATTTGATTCCTTATTTCCCTGATTGGGTTTATTTTTGACGAAACGACCCGTTTCTCGGAATCAGTCAGTCCAAAACGATATACACTGGCAAAAACAGAAACAATGCAGATAAAACAAACTAAACATGCAGATAAAATAGAGTGCGGTAATAATATGTATGCAGTTACAGGTAATAAAGATGAAACAGAGCCAACTATTATGACTTTAGAAATGACATTTTTCAGAAAATCAGTAATTGACAAATCAACCATATGTCTCATAAATACCAATCTAACAATAAAAGCAACGGCTACAACTGCAAAATTAACAAGCAACACTAATTCTGGAATATGAAATATCTTTAATAACACGAACGATATAGGTATGGTGGCAAGGAGTATCCCACCAACAACGATCTGGTAGGTTCTGATATTCCCATTTGCTTGAGCGGCAATCATCATAGGGTTTGCCATGCAATTCAACAATGAAGTGAGAATAATCAACCTGAGAAAATTGACTGTGTGTGGTGGAACTTCAACAAGCCATATATTGAGAATGAGAGGGGTTTCAATTAAAATGGGTAGAGTTATGATGAAAAGGAGATAAAAAGAAAAGCGAGAACTTGCAAACATCAATTTGTGCATGTCGGAAATGTCATTTCGAGAATATTTTTTTGTTATTTGCGGATTTATTGCCATTTGGAAATTTGAACTAAATCCAATGATTGCCGTCTGAACTTGGTATGCAATCGCATGGGCAGCGTTGATTGCTGATGTAAAGAAAATATTAAGCAAAATATTAATACCTTGTTCAGACAATACTACTGCAAGATTTCCCCAAAGACTAAACAAAGAAAACGAAACCATTTCTTTAGTCAGCGGTTTGTCCCACATGAAGTGATAATGAGACTCGGTGAAATGTCGATGGCAGTAAGTTGTGTATAGTAGGCGGATTATGATTTGAATAAGAAACAAAAGGAGCGCGTAAATGATGAGTTTGTCAAACGAACAGACAGAAATCATGAATACGATAGCAAGTTTCAGACAAACCTCGGCAATGGAAACCGATGCAAATACGTTCATTTTTTCATGAGCTATTATGAGTGCATTGTATGGACTGCTTATAATAGTAACAAATGTAGAAAAGATAGAGAACTGGTAAACCCAATTGACAGCATAGATCCGTTCATCAGGAATAGTCAGATTGTTGTTTACGAACCATAGCCCAAACGTTTCGGCAACGAGGATAACAATCAATCCCATCATCAGATGTATATTGATACTGGTGCAGAAGTTTTTGGTAAGGTTGTCCTGATTGTTTTGACCCAATGCAAAAGTGACGTATCTTTGAGTCGCTGAAACCATTCCAGCATTGAGAAATGTCAGTACTGTTACAACACCACCAACAACATTGTATAATCCATAATCGTCAATACCAAGTACTTGCAAAACTATGCGCGAAGTGTACAATCTTACCACTAAGGTAAAAAGCATTCGTACATAAAGTAATAGAGTGTTTCTTGCTATTCTTTTATTGTCGGTTATGGATATCATGGTCGTTAGTGTCCTGTAAGTAGTTTTTTAGTGAACAAGCGTCTGATAACTTGAATATTATTTGGGAAACGGAGGTAAAGAAAAATATACTTATAAGAGATGTATTCAGTCATATTGTGTCTGGCAATAACAGGAATACATTCATCGTAGAAACGGAAATTATAGAAAAATCTTGTAAAATAGGCATTGACGAGAGAAGAGGGTAAAGAATATTCGCTGAGTATGTTTTTGATTATAGGAACCATTAGGCAGGTGCTTGTGGCTCCATCAACAGTGTATTCATTATGAGACGAAGAGTCTGGGCAATCAATATAGTTATAAACTTCAGCATCAATTACAGAAACGGAACGAATACGTTTGGCAATCTGGAATAAGAAAGCTGCATCTTCAAAATTTTTGCAGCCTTCGATGATTTCGAATGGAGTATTGCGAACGACACTGTTTCTAATGAGTTTTCCATGAAGATTATGTGAAACGTCAAGTGTCAAAAGGGATTCGATAAATCCACTGTCATTGTTGCCATAATTCAGGACGGGCTTGTTGGTGGATATTAGATTCTGATTTTGATCAAGAGAACAAGTCGAGCCAATAACCAAGTCGGAGTTGTTTTTTTCAGCATGTGTGTATAATAAGGACAAGGCATTGTCAGGAAGAGTGTCATCGCTGTCTATGAATACGACATACTTTCCGGAAGATATGAGCAATCCTTTGTATCTTGCAGCCATAGGTCCTACATTCGATTGATTGTCGATATAATGAATTCTGTTGTCCTCAGATGCCATAGCTTTTACAATAGCCATGGCATTGTCGTTGCAACCATCATCCACAAGAATTATTTCTATGTCGATCATAGACTGAGAAAGTATTGACTCAATTAATCGCCTGATGAATTTCTCAGCTTTGTAAACAGGTATGATAACGCTTATTAAAGGCATTTATTTATTTTATTTTTCGGTATAGTAGTTATGGTATGAATGGTAATAGCCATAGTTATATTTAGAATAGTAACTATATCTATTATTGGAATAATCCGTGCCATTCAGAAGTAACATAAGATTATTGAATTTCTTGTTTTCGTAGTACTGTGTAATGTCTGGCAACATGCTTCTATCCAACAGACCTGTTCGAACAACGAAAAGTGTAACATCTGCCCATTTAGAGATTATGCCGGCATCGGCAACAATTTCAACAGGAGGACAATCGATAATAATATAATCAAATTCGTTGCGCCATTTGATGAAAAGATCATTTAAACGGGTGTTGTATAGTATTTCAGTTGGATTTGGTGGGGTAGTACCGACTGGAGCCATAAACAGATTTTGCGTATCCTGTACATTGTATATCTCGCATGACTCAGAGTATCCTGCAATATAATTGCTTATGCCATTTTGTGGATTCCCTATGACCTTGCTGATAGATGATTTACGCATGTCAAGGTCAACAATCAGAACCCGTTTATTCATAAGCGCAAACGAGGCTGCCAAATTGAGGGATAAGAACGTTTTGCCGGAGCCAGGATTAAAACTTGTCAGCATAAATACCTTGCCGCGATTTGCATTCTGGTTTAGCAGAAATTCAATATTAGTCCTAACTACGCGAAATGATTCCTCGATAACAGTTCGTCCTTTTGCTTTAATGACAATATTAGTAGAATTAGATTCGTGGTGTTTGTGCCTATATTTATATAGCGGTATTTCACCTACAAAAGGAACTGTGAGATTTTCAATGTCCTTACGACCTCGTACGGTTGTGTTGAAACCAGTTATTATGAAAATAGTGATAAAAGGGATTATTATTGCTAAAAACAGAGCAATTAACAAGATTTTTGCTGAGTTCGGAGAACTTGGAGACAGATTGCCATCTGGTGTTGCTACAAGTCGTGTGTTATATGCTGTGAACGCTTGATTCAATTCATTCTCTTCACGTTTCTGAAGCAGGTATAGATATAGGCTTTCTTTGACATTCTGTTGCCGTTCGATTTCTCGCAAGTCTTTTTCAAGAGAAGGAGTTTCAGATATTTTTGTAGAATATTTGTTTATATTATTTTCTTCGCTGGTTATAAGTTTGTTTAATCGGATTTCTTCGTTATCCAAACTTATCAGTACTGATTCACACAGACTGCGCAACTGGTCATCAAGTTTTACAACCAATGGATTTTGACTTGAACTATTACGGGCAATATTGTTCCTCTGCAGCAAAATTTCGTTATACTGGTTGATTTGAGCTACCAAAGGTTGATTGGAAAGGCCTAATCCAGTAGGTAAAATTTGCGGGGAATTTATACTCTGACTAAGATAAGTTCGGATATATTTTATCATATACATTTCGTTTGTGTGCAGACGAATGCTGTTGCCAGACGAAGCAGTTTCATTAAGTGCCTGAGAGTTGGATATGTTGAAATCAGTCATTTGGTTGTCGCTTTTGAATGTCGAAATGTCAGAATCAACCGTTGTCAGCTCTTTTTCAATTACTTTGATACGCTCGTTTATGAATTGACTTGTGCTTATTGCCATAAGGTTTTTGTCGCGAACCCAACTTTCGTTGTACACAGTAATTATGGTACTAAGAATATCCTCTGCTCGATTTGGTATTTCGTCATTACATTTCATATTGATGATTGTTGCATGGTCATCTTCCAAAACAAAAGTCAAACGGTTTTGCAACTTTTTCAATGCTTTATGGTAGCCGTTTCGTCTGACATAGATAGTTTGAGATTGCTCTATGTCTGTGATGTCGTTTCGTTTGATATGTATAGTTCCAAAAGCTGTTGATACAGAGGAATTGAAGGAACATTGATATTGCTTTTCGTCAACTTCCGATTTGTTGTTTTTTGTTGTGCATATATCAGAAATGATGATTTTCTGGTTGATGATTTGTAATTTGAGGGACATGTCTTGTTCGTCTGATAAACCATCCATTATGACTTCGAATGGTAGTGAAGTTTGGTACAGCAACCCATTGTTGAAAAAATACTTGTTTGTTGAATAGTTGTAATCAAGTTTTAATCTTTTTATGGTTTCAAAGAGAATATCAGGACTTTGTATGCATATAATTTCATTATTGACATTGCTAATATTTCCAAAAATATCCAAATTGCCCATGTTTATCAGCTGGTTCGTAAAAGAATTATTATTCTTCTCGTCTTGTTTAATGAGGATTTTTGCGCTGCGCTCATACATTTTTGGGGTAATGGTAAGATAAAAGACCGCACCCAGCATAAATGCAAGAATCGAAATTACGAACCATAGCCAATGATTGATGCACTGACTGAAGAAGTCTTTTAAAGTCAGTATCTCTTCCAATTGAAGTTGATACTCTTTCGTGGATTTATTTCGTTCCATATTATATTTATAATTAAGTATATAATTATTTTCCAGAAGTTCGTCCCATATTAGAAAGCAGGACAGAAACGGTAGTTGTAATAGTTGCGGCTAAAGATGTTACAGAAATCCAAAAACTTGCACTTAGGACGTTATTTCCGTTTACTGTGGTTTGACGTTTGCGATAATTGTTAGGTTCAACATAGATAACGTCGCCTTGTTGAATATAGTATGCAGGACTGTGAACGATTTGTCCCATTTGTGTCAAATCAAGTTTGTATATTTGTGTGCCTTCCGATGTTTTGCGGGCTACGAGTATGTTGTTTCTGTATCCTTGGATGGCAAGGTCGCCAGCCATGCTCAAGGCATCAAAAATAGTTATGCAATCATTTGTCAAAAGGTAGCGACCTGGTTTGGCAACTTCACCAAGGATATTTACATAAGCATTGTCAATCTCAACATTAACTACGGCATCGTTACATAGATTTTCATTAACAAGTCTGTTTTTGATTAACGAGGCAACAGAATCGCGTTGTAATCCATCTACTTTAACTTTGCCTAATACAGGAAAATCAATGTTCCCATCAGAGCCAACAATATAGCTCATTGTAGATTGGCTGTTGTTTAAATTGGAATTATTATAGTTGGTGCCTATACGGTATCCTACAACAGGAAGATTGAATACTGCTGCCATTTCGGGTATAGAACTACTGACGATAATCAATAGTTTGTCACCAGGACGTACAGCAAATGATTTAATTTCTCCCGATGTCATTAATGTGTCTTTGTCTAAGACATCTTGAAAATATGCAACCTGTTTAGGAGTTTTGCATGCTACGAAGAGGAAACTCAAAAGCATACACTTGAATAATAGTTTAATATATGTTTTCATTTTGTTGTGTGTTTAGTTCAGAGTTGAGAAAAGTAATAGACTTTTGCCTAAACTGAAATAAATTTATATCAATTGTTTGCCTTTCTGTTCACGTACATCTATTTTATTCATTTATAATACGTCATTTGATTATTATCCCATTTATCATAATGATTCGCCAATAAAAGTCAAGCTGTTATTCTATGTCGTTTTCTGTTTCGTCATTATTTTCGGAATGTTCAAAAGTGTAGAAGTCGGCTATTGCGAAGCCAATCAGCGACCAAAACTGCTGCTTGTAAAATATAACGGCAGACAAACAAATAATCAATATTGTTATCAATGTTGCAATATGTATTACAATAATTTCGTCTTTGCTGGATTTGAATAAAGTAAATATCTTATATCCATAAACGACAATAAATGCTAAAAATAATATAGATGCAATGCTTCCGCCTTCAGCCAAGTGTAGCATGTATTCAGGGTGAACTGGCTCTTTTATGTTATTGTATTTGGCAAAATTGAAATAGCCTATACCGTTTATGGGGTTCTCTTTGAAATCGATAGCACCAAGATAGTAGTACCTGGTTCGTTCTCCTAATTTGTCAAAAACATTGCCTGTCTGATAATTTTTGGCATATTTCAACGAATCATCTAAATTAGAGATTCTATTACCAATGTTGGTGAAATTAAGAATAAGGTAGAAAGCGATTACTCCGATTATTACGAATAATGCGATACGTAAAAATTTATTTACGGAAAAAGATTGAATAAAGTAATTGGCAAAAAAGTAGCAAATCAGTCCGCTGACAAATATTATTAATCCATTTCTTCCTTCAGACATCAAGATAACCATAAATCCAATGACTGTAAAAATGATGTCTGACCATTTCTTATTTGAAATCCATCTGGAATATGCAACAAGAATCATAACTATACCACCCATTTGGGCAATTTGGGTGGCATGAATAGTGCCAGTAATCCTTGTAGTTGCATATCCATAATCTATAGGGTGAATTTTTGCTTCAATTATACCTAAAACAGCATACAATGCAGTCGCCAATAAAACTACTCTGATCGTTCTTTGGGCATCGTTAATAAATAAGAAAGCAGATAGCAACATTATCAGCAGATTGAAAATAACATCGCTGCATATAGAGTATGTGTCAAAATTGTTGAGAGATAGGTTCTTCGTAATGAAAATGGAATTGAATAAGTGATATACTACTAAAAGTGTCCATATAACAACTGGTGTTTGACGGCAAATAGAACGGAATTGACCAGAAAAATAAAAAATGTAACTTATGGTCAATACCAGAATAGCATCTCGCAATAGGCACGACCTGCCAACCTCGAATAAAAATGCAAGAGGCCGGTATATATAAATCAAAAGGAAAATCAAATAGAGGTAATTATATGTCTTGTTGCTCAATTGCATATCACAGTATTTGATTTCGTAAGACTTTCAAAAATCCATCACCGTAACGAATGTCAGGTTCCATATAATTGCCCTCTCCCCATTCATTCCATGATTTGAGAAGAATAATTTTATGTTCATAGCTTTTGCTTGCAATGGTGCTTATTGTGTCATGCACAAGTTTGCCAAATCTTTCAGGTGTTGCATTATGTAATATTATGGCTGCGCGACCTGCTCTTGGCGTTCTGTCGAAACCCGGCAATATGGTAGGGTAACAGTATTCCTGTTGGCACAGTGCATTTTGCATATTATTGACTATTGCTCCATAGTCATATTTATTTAACATTAATCCAGGGATATACCAAGACAGCAAAGTCTTGAGTTTTCGAATGTATTTGCTGCCTGCGGCTTTGGTCTTTGCGTTTGTCAGGTTGTTGATGTTGACCGCATCAAAACCCATTTCTATGTAACGATGCCATGTTTCGGTTTTTTCTGGAACATTGGCAACAAAATGGATGCCTTTTAATCCGTTCTGTTGTGCCAGTTTATTCCATAAAGAAATAAATTCTGCAATATTTGGATATTTGTCTGGTGCATAAATGTAGAAAAATGGTTTTCCATCAACTGTAATGTACCGTTTATCAAGGAACGCAGGCAAGCAATATTTGAAATGATTGATAATATCTTCTTTACCAGGGTATTCAATTTTTGCAATATAACGAATATTGAAATTCTGGTTTAGCCCATTGTCACCTCGCCAGGCGTTTACGGTCCATGAATGATTTGCCCAACCGAGACAGAATGGGAAATCAGGTTTGCCAGAATGGAGGACCTCCTCAAATGGTTTTTCTAAAAGCGTCTTGCCATTACCGAACCAGTAGTGCCAATACATAAAACCCTCGACTCCTGCGTTGCGAGCCATTTCTGCTTGTTGCTCTCTTATTATTGGGAGCCGGAGATCGTAAAACCCTAAATCGGCAGGAATCCTTGGCTGGTAATGGCCATGGAACAAAGGTTTGGCGCTTGCTACATTAGTCCATTCTGTAAATCCTTTCCCCCAAGTCTTGTCGTTTTCTGGAATTGGGTGATATTGAGGGAGATACATTGCAATTATTCTGGCATTGCTCATTGGGGTAAAGAGAATTTTATATTTCAATACATCTGTGTGCGGTACTTGGACGAGGCTATACCAACCGAGAGGTATTCCTGGCTATTGTAGTAATCATGGTTGATGTACATGCCGGACATCATGCCTTCTGAGAGATACTCGAAATAGTAGAACTGCTCTTCGTCATCAGTCAGCTTCTCGTTGGTCCAACTGCACTGGAATCCTTCAGGATTGTTGTAAACCTTGTCAAGGTTTGCGATTGCTGCGCTGTATGTGTCGTAGATGTTCTCGGCATCCCAGGTGATGATATTGCGGAACTTGCATTTCTCGCCTGTCGATAGGGTGTAGGTCTCGGTAATTTCGTTGAATATTTCCTTGTAAAAGTCGAGCGACGTATAGGCTTTGTCGAGCGATGGTGCGTAAAGCTGGTATTCTACGTAGAACACTTTGTCTTTCGTCTCGTCAACGATTACCATGAGGGTGGTGCTGTGTTTGCCCTCGGTCCCTTCGAAGGTGTAGAGTCCCTTGTCGCCTCCTCCGTATGCAGATTCGTTTTCGAGGAAGTTCCAGCCCTGACCCTTGAGTTCGCTCTTGGCATCTTCGGCTTTCTTGCCAAGGAGTGAATCGATGATTTTTACTTTCTTGACAATCAGATTGTCACTTTCTTTCTTCTGCTCAGGATTGTCCTTGTTGTCTGTGGCTGGATTGGAAGGGTTCTTGCTGCATCCAACAAACAGGATAGCCAAAAGGCTTATCATTAAATATATCTTTTTCATAAGTTCTAATAATTATATGTATGTGTATTAGTTGTATTTCTTGCTTGTCACGTCCAATGTAATTATATAGCCGTCATCTGATTTCTTGGCAAATGACATTTCCAATCCTGACATTGTGCCGAGTACCAGCAATCCGTCGGTGTAGTCATCGAAGTCTGACGCTGCCTGGTCTGCCCAGATGAAGGTGTAGTTGTATTCCTCGTTTTCGATTTTTGCCAAACTTTCGTCGAACGATGTCAGGGTCTTATAACTGTCGGATGTGATTTTCTTGTATCTCATCATACGGAAATCGCACACGTCGGATGTGGGAAGTGTAAACTGCGAGTTCAGGATTTCGACTGCCTCCTTCACGTATGACAGTTTTTCGATAGGGTTGCCTTTTGATGTTGGGTCAAAGGCACATGTGGTATGGAAAACCGTCTTGTCTTCGTTGAAATAGCAGTTCATGACAACGTCCACTTTGTTGATGGTTTTCTCAAGATGTATATAACTTCCCTCAGCCGAGACTTCCCAATCTTCATCTTCGAAACGTGAAAGGTCAGATACAGTGAGCCCGAGTGTTGCAGATGCCTCACGAAGTTCGACAAGGACAAAGTTGTCAGATTGTGTCCAGTCAACTTTTGGTTTGTCATCTTTGCCAGATGGTTCGTTGTTTTTCTTGTTGCAACTGGCAAGTGTCGTCAATATTACGACAGCGGTAAGTAAAAGAATCTTTTTCATATTATTCACTATTAAAATTTAATTCCAAGACGAATATATCCGGCGTGCTGGTGTTGGTAGATAACATTACCCTCTATATAATTTGGAATGCCAGGACAGCCGAGATAGGTGTAGCCTGCGCTGAGGTTGAACCATGAAGATTCAAATCCCAAGCCTGCATGAGCATAAAGTGTGTTCGTATATGAACGGAACGAACCTGAGAAACCACGGTATGTGCCTGTTCCATAGCCAACTGCTGCGTCAAGGAATGGCATGAAGTTACGTTTTACAGGTAAGTATCCACGGAAATCCCAGTAGAATATTCCGACCTCGCCAGAACTGAACGAAGCATCACGGTTATAATTTAACAATGTATTCAAACCTATGCCAAGACCAGTGAAAAAGCAATCGTTCACGCGACAACCGAGAATGAAGTCAACGCCAGGACCGCCATGCGTGGAGGTGAAAGTGATGGTCATGTTCAGTATTGCTTGAAAACGCGAACCATAGCCTGAACTGTATAGTCCGGATTTTGTAATTGTCTCTGTCGAGACCTCGACTGTGCGGCTCAGTTCGTTATCTTCTTCATCAATTGGAATAAAATACTGAATATCGCCATTCTCGTAATAGATTGTATCGATATCTATTGTCTTTACAATGAAGAGTGGACCTTCGGCATTGTTAAATTGATGATATTCTACTGTTTCATCGGTGACAACCGAAACAATAGCTTCGACTGATGTCTTGTCCTTAAATAGGATTATGTCTTGCGCTATCAGCGGAATTGCTGATATTGATGCCAGAACAAGCAGTAATAATTTTTTCATAGTTTATCGATTTTATAATCGCGTCCTGTGAAGGTCGCAATCAGTTTGTTGTCGCATTTTATTTCACCATTTACAAGTGGGTGACGTCCATCACGAACCATTCGGCATGTGCAGGTCAAATGTTCACCCGGCATTGCCGGTGCCAGGAAATGTATGTCGGCATCTGTCGAAACAGACTTGGATTCACGGTTGGTCAGTGCGGCTATTGCCAGATCTGCCAGAGTGAAGAGCGCACCTCCCTGACAAACGCCTACGCCATTGAGGTGACGCTCGGAGACTGTCATCTCGGTGACCGCCGAGGTGTCGGAGATGCTGGTTATGTGCATCTCGTTAGTGCTGGCAAAGATGTCGTTCAGTGCAGGATTCACCTGACTGCAACTTTTGCAGTCTTGCCAGACTGGGTGAGAACTACATACATGCCATCTGCAGACAATTCTATTTCGTTTGCAGTGCCGTAGTATATGAGCGAACCATTCATGCCATATACCTTGTATGGCTCGGCTGCAAGACAGTGCATGGTATGACCTGAAACTGTCACGTCGAGTCTTTCTGCCTCAACGTCGTTCACTGCAGTATGCATTCCCGCAGGAACATCACCTAAGTAGTGGAGATTGATGGTAGAGCCATGTACTGTCGTGAACGTTGCGGTGATTTCCACTTCAAATTCATCTACATCGGTGTATTTGATGTTCATTTCACCACCGTTGATGAAGAATGCGTGGTAAGCATCCCAACCGCCGTCTGGAAGCATCCTGCAGACGTATGTAGGCCATATTCCGCCATCATGCACGCCGCTGCTCTGCAGAAACTGACCGGGTGCGACTGAATTGGGGCTGGCGGAAACTGTATATTTCCCTTCAAAAGAGCCGTCAGACTGTGCGAGGAAGGCGATGGATATGAAGAACTCCTCGCTATTGTCCTGATAAATATCAATGACATAGTAAGGCAAATATGAACCATCGTTGCCGATAGGACGCTGGAAATAGGCACTTA
>JAKSNU010000004.1 GCA_024399535.1 Paludibacteraceae bacterium | reverse complement strand
TTCGGTCAAAAAATCATTGTAATTAATTATAAACCAAATAATAAACCCGTCTTCTGAAATTTTTTAGTGGACACTAGTGATTGTAACTATTCTTTTATATACCATATTAATCACATAAAAAAGTAAACAAACAATGGAAGAAACACCGATTCAACTTGCACCAAAAGTTCTGCTAATAATTGGCAATGGTTTTGACCTCGACATGGACTTGGAAACCAGATATATAGACTTTGTCAAAAGCGATGATTTTAAGCCTATGTTAGATGGTAATCATAGTAAATATGACTACTTTCAAGATTTCGTTACAAACAAAAACAAAATGCAAATCTATCCAAATGGATTGGCTGCTTTCGTTAAAAAGGAAGAAGAAGAACGTAAATGGGTGGATCTTGAAATTGATATTAGAGATTATTGCTTGCAGAATGATTTAGAAACAAATTCAGAAACCATTGCAAAAGAGTTATTTGCTCTTCGTTACTTCTTATTCAAATATATCCAATCGAATTGCAAACTAAAAATTGACAATCATATTTACACTAAAAAGGCTAGCTATCGAGTACTTGAGAAATTAATTGAATACAATGCAGATTACAATATATGGAATTTCAACTACACTCATACCTGTGAAATAATTCTTAATCATAAAAATGTATCAGAGGAAACAATTAGAAATCATATCCATTATCCTCATGGTTCAATACTTGAAGGGGCACAGAAGGAATTTCCAAGTATTGTCCTCGGCACAAGATATGACAGTAAAGTATTCAAGGTATGTCCAGACGCAATAAAAGCTAATATGAAGAGCAATTACATAGATATGATGAATCTATTTCAGGAACAACTGATGGATGCAAATGTTATTTTAATCTTTGGGCATTCAATGGGTGATACTGATTCCCAATATTTCAAAAAGACATTAAAGACCTCCAGGAATTTAAAGATTATCGCAAACATCAATTACACTGATTCAAAATGTAATGAGGTAAAGATAAACATTAATAATATATCAGACGATACATTTATGCCAAGATTAGAAGATGGAGAAATTGAGTACATGAGTTTTTCGACAGAAGGCCTTGTTGAAAGATATAATTACTTGAATGCAAATAAAGAAGCTGAACTTAATGCCTTTCTTAAGCATTGCTTCACGTATGACTACAGCAATTTACACTTAGATGTATAATCCAAAAACACAATGTGTTTTTGGATTATCTTACAACAGTTTCAGTAGCAACAACTTTTACGAATTCACTTTTTGTCATAATATAGATTTTTAATTTATTATTGTTTGTCTGATGCAAAAATCTGTTCACTGAGCAGATGGATTTTCTTTGCGGATAGAAGTGACGAGTTGTATAGAGAATTGAGGTGGCTTTTGGGGGAAATGTAGCCAAAGGTTATTTCGGAAGATTGTTCACAGATGAAGTTGTTGCATTTTGCGGCAGAGTCACGGCTAATGCGATTGCTGTTTGACAATGATATGATGAGAAGGCGGTTTTGTTCAATCAGAGGTTGAAGTTTAGTTGGAATGTTCTTATACAGAGAACGACCAAGCACAATAATAATAGGGCACGTTCCTGAAATAAGCAGGTCAAGAACTGATTGTTCCAAAATACTATGAAATGTGCTTATTACAGGCGATGAACCTTTACGATGTTCGGTTGCCCAATCAAGACATGGCAGTATCACACTGCAACAAGTACATCTGGAGCAGAGGAAAGCTTGCTTCGGCTGGTCAAGCAAAGATATGTTGCCAAAATGTGTCATTTATTCTTCATTTCCCAATTCATCACCCATACGATATTTTATGTCGTAGTTTATGATAAAGTCAAGTTCCTCTTCTGTGAAGCCATAATATTTCGCAAGGACTTTGTCTATTTCGTCAATTATGGGTTTTGAATATTTCATATAGTAAAAGTCTTGGGTTATTTCACCTGTGTTTTTACTAATAGTGGTAGTGCGTTTTTTGTTTTTCTCCAATGATAGTTCGTACTTAGAACTTAACTTATCCAATAATAATGATTCATTTAACAGACTTACAGCAATTGGGAATGCTTCCAATTCTCTATTTGTGAGATGACGACAATTTGATGCTAAACGCCAAAACCAATAGAATAAATTTGAGCAAAGACAAGCAACAGTCTTTTTCGTCATGTCATTTGTGACCATATAAACCTTTTCTGTAGATGTTGTTGTATTGGTCTGACTTTTGAAATATGTTGGATAAGATTTAACCAGTCTCCAATATCGACCTCCTGCATTCTTATAATAAATGGGAATTCCTCCTTTAACATAATATAGACCTAGTTGTTTAGATTCTTTGAAAATTTTCTTAATAATAGAACGTTCTATTTTATCTTGTATTTTTGGGACAACACTTGCAATAATATCATTAGAATCATATTCTTGATATTTTATATTGTTAAATAGAAAATTTCTACATTCTACTGTCCAGTGATTCATTTTTGTAATATATGAAATTTCATTTTGCGCTTTTCCACATATATTAATACATAACTGTTGATCAACACCATCAAATAACTTGGATGGTCGTTCATCCCAAATACTAGACCACAAGCATTTTTTATCTTTTAAAATATTAGATAGTTCATGCATCCTTGGTGTACACAAACTTGCAGATGGAATAATATAACCTTCTTTGGACAAGCAATTACTAATAGAAAAACACCTTTCAATTACAAAAGCATATAAATTTCCACAATCTTCTGTTTTATAATTTGTTATTTTGTAATTATCAGAAACTGATTTATGAGTTTTTGAATCTTTCTTATTATATTCCACATACGGTGGATTACCAATAATTACATCAAAGCCACCATTACCCTTGATAATCTGATAAAACTCAGCCAACCAATGGAATGGCTGATGAGATTTTTGCCAAGAGTCATACCATAAATCAACACCTTCGTCAAGGACATCTTTGCCTGTTATGCTCTTGTACATGTGCTGGTTCAGCAAATCATTCAATTTGCCAAGCCTTGTTTTCAATTCTTCTTTTGTCGCCTTTATGCTTGCATTGTCGTCGTATGTTCTCAATTGTTCCTGACGGAAACAGTTATATGCCTCTGAAACAACGGCCATTTCAGAATGAATCTTTTCCTTGAATTCAAGGTTGGCAAACATATCGCCAAATGCCAAGGTATTGTTCAATTCTTCTTCTGTAGCATACCCTACGAGCGTATTTCCACATTTAATGTTGAAATCAACATCAGGAAGAGGTTCAAGACCAAGGTTGTCCTTGCGTTTGTCAACGTCAACAACAGCCACCATTTTCAGGAACAGTCGTAACTTGGCAATCTCAGTAGCCTCAACCATTATATCAACACCATAAAGATTACGCAATATTATACTCTTGTAGATGAAATACTGACGATTGTTTCCGTATTTATCAGCAATCTCAGTCAGTTTATCGTCAAACAGTTTAGGTTTTGAGTGATTCCACTCCTCCATGCGGTCAAGGCAAGCCTCGTAGAGTGGTTCAAGGATATTCAGTGCCGCAAATAGGAAAGCACCTGAACCACACGTTGGGTCAAGAATGGTGACAGATTGAAGAGCCTCATAGAAATGAAGGACAAAACGATGGTCGTCTGTTGTGCGTATCACGTCTTCGGTGAACTGGCGAATATCAAGGTTATATGTGATAAAATCGTTTATGTTGGTTATCTCGCCATTAGAAATCTTTTGAAGCAAAGAATCACAACGTTGCAGACGTTCTATAGTCTCTCGCCAAATCTCAGTAGGTAAGGCAAACTCCTCAAAAGTCTTTTCGTTCCATCGCTCACGACGTTCAAGGAGATTGCCTGTGGTTGTGTCAATACCTTTGTTTATATAGTCTGGAATGCGGTTCTGCCAGTCAGATGAATGACCTTTCTTGACAGCATCATAAATATATTTGCCACCACTCTCTTTAAGGTGCGTCCATACAAAACCATCAGGACGAAAAGCACTTTTGGATTTCTCCTCAGTCTTGTTCATCAGGAAAGGAATGATGCAGTTTTTGCCAATATACTCAGTGATGTCCTCTTTAGTGTAGTAAGCACCCATCGAGGCACGGTCGTTGATATATTGCTCGAAAATATAACCCAACACATCTGGGTTTATGTCCTTGCCAGAGGCAGTCAGGCGAGTGTCGAGATGCCAATTCCATTTGTCGAAGAATGTGAAAAGTGACTCAAAAGCCTCGTCGGCAATATCTATGTCATTGTTGTCAAGTTCCAACTGATGATAATCGAACATTCCACCATTCAGGTAAGGGATGCGGCCGTATTTCCTTGTGAATTCAGGAGTGTCGTGTTTTGGGTCATTCAAACCCTTATGGAACAAAGCACAGAGAAAACCTTTATAGAAGGTCCCGAAGAACTTGTCCTTGCCTTGTTGTTCTTTCACCCACACAAGTTTGTTGCGTAGATAGTTAGTATCGAAATCGAGAAATCCCTTCTTTTGAATGAAATAGCAGAACATCAATCGGTTTAGCATAACGCTTGCATACCAATCAACATCTTTCTCACCACTTATGCCAGTAATATATTTCTTGAAAGATTTATGTTGCTCACTGAACTGCTTGTAGAATGCCTTTGTCACCTCCTCGCTGTTCAACCTGAAAGAGCCCTGAACCTTTGTCTTGACATCTGTGATAAGTGCTACATCCGTCAACTCAAACGAGAGATCATCGATTTTCGAGAAAAGGAAATCAGCTTTTGCTCCACCTACATATTCAGTCTTGACCAACTCACGTTTCTCGTTAGACTTGACAGGAGTTAGCCAAAGATGGTGACATGTGCCATTCTGAATAAAAACACATATATAATCATAACTGAACCGGCGAAGCTTGTTGTCAATCTGTTTACATTCAGAAGCAGTAGGCACATCATCTACAAGACATTTATAGACCTGAAAACCACTTTTCTCCGCTACAGGAACAAACTCGTATTGAGCATCATTCAGTTCAACAGGAACAGACAAAGTATTAGATGGGTTGTCCCATCCCATTTCTGCAATGAAAAGTTCAGCGAATGATGCAGAATCTATCAACTGGTCAAAATCTTTCCGTTTCATGACTTATACAATATTGTCTTCGTTTTTCAATCCAAGAGAACATATTACTCTTGCTTCTTTGTTTTCATTTTCCTCTGCAATTACACAAAGTTGATTTGCACGGCACATCTCTACCAAATATTCAGCAAAATCATCAGCCATGTCTCCACGTTTCAGCATTTGACCTAAGGTGAATTTAGATTGTTCCCGCAATGGATAATTGTAAATCTGGTTTATTGCCTCTTTCAATTCAGGAGTGGCAAAAATTGGATTTTGCTCCATATATGTCTCCATCATTGCAACGACCCTGAACTTTGTGCTAAAACGACTACCTAATATGCCGCTCGTCTTTGTGTTCATCTCGCTGACAGAGGATAGTGCCCTGTCAACCAATTCATGATGATTGTCGAAAGGAGAAACAGCAGGAGTTTTGCTGTCACATGCCATAGCCTTCAGGATTGTAAGTTGCGACTGTGTCACTATCCGTCCGTTCTTGTCAACCCATGTAAGGATGTCGCTATCGCTTGACGTCTTGGCGTACGTGACAACACCTTCATCAACAGTGTTGCCAGTGTTTGTCTTTGTGGAATATGCCTTCTCTGGTATGGCTGGAATAATATTTTTCAGTTCTGGTTTTGCGTCAGTTGCGTTCTTCCAAATCTGATAAGCGTATGATGCCATATCAACGTCTGAATCATCTTCATCGTCAAGCGAACCTGCTTTTTCATTAAAGAGGTCTTGCAGGTTTTTCTCGTTACCCTCAAAGAAAATCTCGTCACTGCCTACGACATTGGCATTTTCGTTTATACGGTCGTTCAGACGTTTGCGCAACCTGATGACCTTCTCGACACCTTCTGCAGGAAAGAAAGAATAGCACAAGATTTTTTCGGCCTCCTGACCAATACGGTCAACACGGCCTGCACGTTGAATCAACCTTATGATAGCCCATGGCATATCGTAATTAACAATAACGTGTGCATCCTGAAGGTTTTGGCCTTCAGAAAGAACGTCAGTTGCAACAAGCACTCTCAATTCATTTTCCTTCTCGGTTGGCGCATTGTTGCTTTTAGGCGAAAACCGGTCAACTATGGCCGTAGGATTGTCAGTATTGCCTGTAACACATTCTATTGAATCAATTCCCCGTTTCTTGAGTTGATTGTAAATATATCTTGCAGTGTCGCTGTATTGTGTAAAGACCAAAACCTTTTCCTTTGGATGAGTGACAGTCAGCAGCGTTTCAAGTTCGTTAAGTTTCTGGTCTTCCTTTACAACCCATCCATTACACATATTCAGAATCTTGAAAAGAACCTCGCAATCTTTCTTCAATTGAGTTTTGAGAGAGCGTTTGAAATAACCAGAGTCTAATCTCCTTACACTACTCCCACTTTTCAAAATTATAGCCTGGTAATAATCCTTTGCCAAAGACTCATACAGTTTATCATCTGTTGAAATCTTTATTGTTCCGTTTTCTTCCTTCAAGATATTTTTTGCCGATGGTATGTTAGGAAGAGTGCCAGAGTCGTTATCTTCCATAAAGTCATCAGGAAGTACATTCTCATCTCCTATAGGTAATTCGATTTTATTGTCTATAGCATAGATAAAAACCATATTTCGCAGAATGTGGCGATAAATAGTCAGCAGAAAAGAATAACCTGAAGAATCTATACGTTTAAAAAAGGTACTCATGCAGAAACCCATCATACGCTGACCAGCACGAGAAAGGTTTTCAAGAAATTTTCTGTCATTTTTGCCAGCCTCATTCTTTTTTGCCTCATCAATGTAATGCGAAAGACCATAACGAGGAAGTTTCAACTCCTTCATAGTGTCTATCATCTCATCACTGTAAAGGCGGGAATACTGGTCGTTTTTCTCTGTTTTATATTTGACAGCTATTGGAATACGGTCAGGAAAATAACTCTTGTGACCATCACGGAATTGCAAGTATTTTCGCTTGGAGTCTGGGTCTGTCAGAGCATAATTATCTTTGATGAACGTCCTTGTACGACGGACAAGAAAAAGTTTCATCAATTCACGCCAATCCTCTACCCTCTCGCTTTGTTCAAAAGCCTTGATGCTACGGATGAAAACCTCGTTGTGCTTCATCAGGAACTGACGTTCCCCGCCAATTTCCTGTATATAGGATTCTGGACGTATGCCCAAATCAAAATCAGGGTCAAGAAACAGTTTCAGCTGATTGCCAAGGTCTGAGAAGTCTTTATTGTAAGGCGTTGCAGTGAGTAAGAGAACCTTACAATCCATGACGTTGATTAGGTCTTTGATGTTATGATAACGACTGCCTTCTGAATTCCTGAGGTTGTGACTCTCGTCAATAATCACGAGCTTGTAATACCTCATGTTCTCAACATCCATCCTCTTTTGCATAGAGGTGACTGTAGCCTTCAAATCGTATTTGTCAATATATTTCTGCCACATAACCTGAAGATTGGCAGGACAGATTATCAAGGTTGAGGCATAAAACTGCTGTTCAAACACTTTTGCAACCGCACAGGCTGTAATTGTCTTACCTAAACCAACGACATCACCTATCATTGCTCCTCCTCGTTTCTCGTTATTCAGATGTTTTGCAGCAATCTTGACGGCTGTCTCCTGAAATTCAAAAAGATCTTTCTTGAACATAGGTGGCAAAGTATATTCTGCCATACCTGTACGTGCATCCTGACTAAGCAGATAAGCTGTCTTCAGATATATGTAATATGGCGGAATGTCGTCAGCAGATGCCCAACTGTTTTTGATTACCTCTACAAGGTCTTTGCTGATGTCAATAGACAATCTGTCGTTCCATCGGTCATCGAACCATTGAGCTAAGTATTCATCATCGTTAGTGTCATTCACCTCTGTATTCAACTCGCCATTACCTGCAAGACCGCTGTATGTCAGATTGCTGCTGCCTAAGAAAGCATATATCTTCTTCAGATTGCTGTTGGTGTGGGCAAGATAAAGTTTAGCGTGAAGAGGCTCTTTCAAGTACAATTTCACACAAACCTTCCCTTCTTCGAGTTGGCGACACAGAACACGAAGCGTGACCTCGTCTTTTGCCGTACATTTGCCTATGAGCAACTGTCGTTTGAAGTCTTCCGCTATTTTGCGTTTACATTTCTGGACATAGTCAGAATCAGGCAATCTTTTGTTCTTATACTGAAGCCTTATCAATTCTTCTGGAGCCTGATACATACCTATCAGCAAACGGGATGTACGAAACACTCGGTCATCTTCCTCATACACGTATGCTCCTTCAAGTTCGTCAATCTCCTCTGCAATGAAATCCCATCCTCGAAGATTGAAATAGCCAACGCACATGTCAATGCGTTTGACAGAATCTTCGATAATGACCTCTTTCAGAATGTTCTTGAATTTTTTCTCTTCTGAACTATTGTCGAAAATCTTTGACATAACAATACAAGCCAACCTGGCTAATTAATGCAAATGCTATCAATCAACCGAATTGGCTTGTATATGTGTGCGTAAGGCAAGACTATTGCCTTGCAAAAAGAAAAGGATTGCAGGCAATCATCTTACGGTCTTCCTGAGGCTAAGCGTGAGAATTTCTGAACCTCCGACATGCAATAAGAAAAATGCCAGCAATCCAATATTGGAGTGCTTGGCATCAACTATTCGTTATTGCATGTCGGTTGGCAAATTCTCAGCACATAGCCTCAGCTATATACGGACGAGCCAACCATCATTGATGTGGTGTTTATTCAGAATAATAAAGTTTCTCAGGCTTATTCTCTGGAAGACCACAATGATAGTCAATGCTATTTATATGTAATATATTTTGTAAATCAGCGGTTTACTGCATTACGCACAAACTGCTGGTTTTACGTTGCAAAGTTAGTGTATTATTTTGATATGGACAAATGTTTCGTGATTTTTTTGATTATTGTTTCGCGTAGAATCTACTGAAAAATTATGTCGTACCTACGGCACTCTGGTTGTTGATTACTCCATAGATAGGGCTCACGCCCTATCCTAATTTTTTTCGCTCTTTCAGAGCTGTTTTGATTCTGTTTATACACTATTCCGCTCCTGCAGAGCTTTAGAGTGATGCAAGCAACGTATTCCGATAGTGATGTACTGATTGTTTGGCTGGTGTGGCATTGCCGTCTTAAAAAATGTTGAATAAATTTTTGCTGTTTGATGGGTGATGTCTGAGAAAAAATTGTTACCTTTGCACGATTCATTATAACCATAATAATCGTAAATATAATAAAGCCGGTAAATCCTTTTATAGCAGGCTGTTACGAGTTTGCGGAATATTTCTGCGACAGAACGTAATAGGTGAAAAGGCTGATGAAACATATCGAAAAACAACAACAGGTAATCATGGAAGTGAAAGAGAAACTTTGGAATGCCAATTACAACAGGGTGATGGCGACTAATTTCGCCCTGTTTTTCTCGTTCTATCTGTTGACGCCATTGTTGCCAATATATCTGAGCGAGACTTACGGTGCAGGAAAGGATATGATAGGCTTTGTGCTGTCGGGTTATACGTTGGTGGCCCTGCTCATGCGACCATTCAGCGGTTTCATGGTTGACAGTTTCCCGAGAAAAAGGGTGCTGCTGTGGTGCCTCACTGCCTATTTCATATTTATGGGTGGATATTTAGTGGCAGGGTCGATGGTGCTTTTTGCTGTGGTCAGGACATTGCATGGCGGACCATTCGGTGCTTCGACTGTTGCCAACAGCACTATGGCTATTGACGTGCTGCCATCTTCAAGGCGAAACGAGGGAATAGGATTTTATGGTCTGAGCAATAACCTCGCCTCTGCCATTGCACCTTCTGCTGGAATATACCTTTATCATCTGACGAACAATTTTGACGTGCTCTTCTGGATTGCCTTTGGCGTGGCAGGTCTCGGGTTGTGGATGGCTTCAAGGGTGAAGGTGGAGGATAAGCCTGTGGTGAAGAACAAACAGAAGATTTCGCTTGACCGTTTCTTCCTGCTGAAAGGTTGGTTCATAGCAATGTTCATCGTGGTGAGCGGTTTCTGCTGGGGCGTGATGGGCAACTACCTTGCCATTTACGGCAAGGAGCATTTAGGGATAACCGGCGGTACGGGAATGTTCTTCCTGCTGCTTTCGCTGGCTTTGATTTCTTCGCGTTTGTGGGGGAGCAAGTCGCTCAGGGAGGGCAAGATGGTACTGAATGCTGCTGAAGGTGTGATTTTGTCGTCCTGTGGCTATCTGCTATTCATAGTGTGGCCCGAAATGGCAGGTTGGCAGGGAATGGTGGGATATTATGGCGCTGCAATTCTGATAGGTCTTGGTAATGGCCATATCTGGCCGGCGTTCCAGAATATGATAATTTCGATAGCTGACCATAGCCAGCGAGGAACGGCAAACGGCACGATACTGACCGCTTGGGATTTGGGTAGCGGGATAGGTGTGCTGCTCGGTGGAGTGGTGGCTGAGAACTTCAGCTATGAAGCGACTTTCTGGATGGTGGCATGTGTACATATCATAGGACTGCTGCTGTTCTATGCAGTAGTCAGACCTAATTATATCAAGGTGAGTGCTATAAAATAATCAAAGGCGGGCGATAATTGTCTCGTTGCCCTTAGTTGACTCGCCAAGTTCGACGAAAATCTTGGAGTCAATTGGCAAGAAGATGTCAACACGTGAACCGAATTTGATAAATCCGAGATGCTCGTTGATTGAGCATTCATGACCAGCAGCGGCATATGTAACGATTCGCCGAGCAAGAGCTCCAGCCACCTGACGAATTAATATCTTCTCGCCGTTGGCACATTCAATCACTGTAGTCGCACGCTCGTTTTCGGACGATGATTTAGGCAGGTAGGCTGCAATATGACGACCTTTGTGGTGCTTGGTATATAGCACTTTGCCCGAAATAGGGAACCAGTTGGCATGAACCGAAATCAGCGACATGAATATTGAGACCTGCATCATTCTCTTGCCTTCGAAATATTCCCATTCCTCGGTTGGTTCAATCACGCAGACACGTCCGTCGGCAGGGGCGATAATCATATTGTTGTCGTCCACTTCGACCACACGTGCGGGATTGCGGAAGAAGAAAATCACATAACCGAAAGCGAGACACGTGATAATGAGATTAACGATGAAAAGCGTACGGCTTGGGGTTTCGTAATATACGAAAATATTCAGTGTGGCAATAATCAGAAACAATACGGCTACAATGCCGTAGCCCTCTTTGTGAATTTTTATCTTTTTCATAACGAATTTATTATCAATATAACGGCATAGAGCATTGGGGCTGCGAGTATTGCACTGTCAAAACGATCGAGCATTCCACCATGACCGGGAATTATATGCCCGGAATCTTTCAGACCGAGAGTCCGTTTCATCAGTGATTCTACAAGGTCGCCGAGTGTACCGAAAATAACTATTATTTCAGCAACAATAAACCATTCGCATAGGTCGAATGTGCGAGGATAGAGCAGCCAAAGAATAAAAGCTGCGGCAAGAGTAAAAATATTTCCCCCAACAAAACCTTCCCATGATTTTTTCGGAGATACGCGTTCGAACATCCTATGACGACCGAGAAACGAGCCTGTCAGAAAAGCGAAGGTATCGTTCACCCATATCATTACGAAAAGTACAAGCACCATGCTGATTTCGGAATTTATCTGCAGGATGTGCATCAACGTAAAGGGGAGAGCAACGTACAGTTGGCTGAGAGCGAAAATACCCCAGTTGCGGATTGGGTCGTCGGCTTTTAGCCAAAGTTCCATTGCAAACATACCAACGAGAATTAGTATCCAAACGGCAGCTATCCAAACGGTGTATTTAATTCCAACCATCGGCAAGAGGAACATGGCAAGCGATGCAATAGCGGCAGTCCAAGACTTCCATCGCGCCATTCCATTTATATTCATGAATTCGTGAGTCGTCAGTATGGCTATCAAGCCAAACAGTGCTGCGAAATACCAACCTGACATCATCGTGGCAGCTACAATCAGTGTCACGAGGATTGCTCCGGAAACAGTGCGTATTGCGAGATTTTTGTAATCCATTTTCTACTTAATTGTTGTCTTGTGGTTCATCAGGTGCTTGCGTGAGGGATTTAGGTTCAGAGTCGGTGACGAGTGAGTTGGAAGCATCGTCAAGCAGTTCTTCGGCACGCGAAGCCCAAGGGCGTTTGCCAAATACGTTTTCGAGGTCTTCGGCGAAGAGTACCTCCTTGTCAATCAGTATCTGGGCTATACGATTGTGTCCCTCCTTGTATTGAATAAGAATGTCCTTGGCGCGTTCGTATTGCTCGTTGATGATACGTTTCACCTCGTCGTCAATCATCTGTGCTGTAGCCTCGGAATATGGTTTAGTGAAACCATATTCGTTTTGTCCGGTAGAGTCGTAAAAGGAGATGTTCTTCAACTTGTCGCTCATTCCGAAATAGGTGACAAGTGCATAGGCACGACGTGTGGCTTGTTCGAGATCGGAGAGAGCACCAGTATCGAGTATGCCGAAGAAAATCTCTTCAGCAGCACGTCCGCCGAGCAGAGAGCATATCTTGTCGAGAATGTATTGTTGCGATGTGAGCTGACGCTCCTCAGGCAGATACCAAGCAGCACCGAGAGCTTGTCCACGAGGGACAATAGTCACCTTGACGAGAGGGTCGGCATATTGCAGATGCCAACTGATGGTCGCATGTCCAGCCTCGTGGTAGGCGATGTTTTTCTTCTCTTCGGCAGTAATGATTTTGGTTTTTTTCTCAAGGCCACCAATTATACGGTCAACAGCATCAAGGAAATCCTGTTTTGTGACTGATGTTTTCTCTTTCCGTGCAGCGATGAGGGCTGACTCGTTGCAGACATTGGCAATATCAGCACCACTGAAACCTGGAGTCTGGCGCGCAAGGAAATCAACGTCAACACTGCTGTCAATTTTAATAGGTTTCAGATGAACGTTGAATATTGCTTTGCGTTCGTTGAGGTCTGGTAGCTCGACATGTATTTGGCGGTCGAAACGTCCTGCACGCATAAGCGCCTTATCAAGAATTTCTGCACGGTTGGTGGCAGCAAGAATGATGACTCCGGAGTTTGAGCCAAAACCATCCATTTCGGTAAGAAGTTGATTGAGAGTATTTTCACGCTCATCGTTGGAGTTGAAGCTGGCATTTTTGCCGCGGGCACGTCCTATTGCATCTATTTCGTCGATGAAGACAATGCAAGGAGCTTTTTCCTTAGCTTGGTGGAAGAGGTCGCGTACACGAGAAGCTCCGACACCTACAAACATCTCAACAAAGTCAGAGCCTGACATTGAGAAAAACGGTACATCAGCTTCGCCTGCAACAGCTTTCGCAAGCAGTGTCTTTCCTGTTCCTGGAGGACCCACGAGGAGAGCTCCCTTTGGAATCTTGCCTCCAAGGGCTGTGTATTTCTTAGGGTTTTTTAGGAAATGAACTATCTCTTCAACCTCTTGCTTTGCACCTTCGAGACCTGCCACATCGGCAAATGTCACTTTATGTTCCGCTTTGCTTTTGTCGAATATTTTGGCATTCGATTTTCCGACGTTGAAGATTCCTCCTCCACCTCCGCCATTGCCAGTCATTCTGCGGTTCATATAGACGAAGAACAGTATAAGAATGGCAAATGGGAGAACCGAGAAGAGGAAGACATTCCAATAGTCGTGACTCTCCTTGTAACTTTCCTCTCCGGTGAAATTGCCTTCTTCCTTCATTTCGGAAAGGAATTTCGAAAACTCGTCAACTGCAGGGATAGTTGTTGTGATGTTTACTGGATTGCCGTCAGCGGATTGATGACCGGTGTAGGTCTTGGCGCATTCAGGGTCGAGTTCAGCTTTAGCAGTGCGATTGCTGATATCGATTTCAACATTTTTGACGCAACCACTGCGTACGGCTTTCACAAGTTTTGAATAAGGAACCTCTTTGGAGCTGCCGCCGGGAGTCCAAAAAGATATCACGATGAAGAATATGGCAATAGCCAGATATATCCAGTAAATACCGAATCCTTTTCTTTTTTCCATAGTATTTTTATATAATATCGGTTATTTCAGTTATTTCGGCATCAGCCCAGAGATGTTCGATGTCGTAGAATTCGCGAGTTTCATGACGAAAAACGTGTACGACAACCTGACCATAATCAAGTACGACCCATTCTGCATTTTCGTAGCCTTCGGAAGAGAGAGGTTTCTGGCTTATATGTTCGCGAACCCAATCTTTGATACTAATACCAATGCTCATGACGTGAGTGTTGGACGTGCCTTCGCATATAACGAAGAAAGGACAAGGTGCCTCAAGTGAACTCATGTCAACTATCTTAATACTTTTGGCTTTCACTTCTTGCATTCCTTCGACAATGCACGAAATCAATTTTTTGTTACTTACATCCATATATTTATTGTAGTGTTTGCTCTTTATTCAATTTTGGTTTCCAATGTATAATAGCCGAAATAGCTATACATATATATACAATGTGCAGCAAGGCTGTCATCAGGATATTCTCGCCTGTTTCAAGCCACATGGCAACGTACATAACGCATTTCAACATATCAATTACAATCCACCACCACCATGTGTCGATTTTCTTTTTGACAAGCAAAATCTGAGCCATGACGCAACCTACTGTCAAAATGGCATCGCAGTAGGGGTATTTGACATTAGGAATCAATTCAGGGAGTTGCGACGACAGGTATGTCATGGCAGCACCCAACGCAATGCCGATAACTGCTACAATTGCGAGCAGAAGAGCATTCCAGGAAATGGACAACTGTGTCACTTGAGGTTCTTCTTTTTTCCCTTTTCGCCATCTGTTGAAAAGTCCGAGCCATGCCAAAATGCCAAAGAAATCAATGACGAAATAGACAAAATGTTCGGCAGAGGCGGAGTAGAGGTGTTTAAAGTAGAAAAACACCGTGAACGACCCTGCATTCAGCAGACCTATGAGAAAGGTCAGCCAATTCTCGCGGGAAGCGAGGAATATGGCGATGACACCAGAAACAACGGCTAATATTTCAATCAGTAGATCAGTTTCAATCATAGCAGACAAGTTTACCCGACAGAACCTTCGAGAGATATCTGAAGGAGTTTTACAGCTTCGACGGCAAATTCCATAGGCAGTTTGTTGATAACCTCTTTGGCATATCCGCCAATGATCAGACCTACGGCATCTTCTTCGCCAATACCACGTTGCATACAGTAGAAGAGCTGGTCTTCGGAAATTTTGGACGTAGTAGCTTCGTGTTCGGCTGTGGATGTAGTGTTTTCTATTTCGGTATATGGGAAAGTGTGTGCACCGCAATTAGAGCCGAGGAGAAGCGAGTCGCATTGCGAGAAATTGCGTGACCCTTCGGCATTACGTCCTATTTTAATCAAACCACGATATGAGTTTTGTGAGAAACCAGCGGAGATGCCTTTGCTGACAACGCGTGAGTGAGTGTTACGTCCCAAATGAATCATCTTTGTGCCAGTATCTGCCTGCTGATAGTTTGCAGTAAGTGCGACAGAGTAGAACTCGCCTACTGAGTTATCGCCTATCAGGACACACGAAGGATATTTCCACGTGATGGCTGAACCAGTCTCGACTTGAGTCCAAGATATACGTGAGCGTGCTCCACGGCAGGCTGCACGTTTAGTGACGAAATTATATATACCACCACGACCATCCTTGTCGCCTGGGTACCAGTTTTGCACTGTAGAATATTTCACTTCAGCGTCAGTATTGACCACTATTTCGACTATGGCGGCATGAAGTTGGTTCTCGTCTCGCATAGGAGCAGTACATCCTTCAAGATAGGAGACATAAGCTCCGTCGTCAGCAACAATGAGAGTACGCTCGAACTGACCTGTGCCGCGAGCATTTATGCGGAAATATGTGGATAATTCCATAGGACAGCGGACACCTTTTGGTATATAGACAAAAGAGCCATCGCTGAAAACAGCACTATTGAGCGCAGCATAGAAATTGTCGCGATAGCCGACCACAGACCCGAGATACTGGCGAACAAGGTCTGGGTGTTCCTTGACAGCTTCAGAGATAGAGCAGAAAATAATCCCTTTCTCTTTCAACTGTTCACGGAAAGTTGTCTTCACCGAGACAGAATCCATAACTGCATCAACAGCGATGCCCGATAATGCCTTCTGCTCTTCAAGAGGAATCCCGAGTTTGTTGAAAGTTTCAAGCACCTTAGGGTCAACCTCGTCAAGCGACTTGGCTTTCGACTGTTGTGGTGCAGCATAGTAGGAGATAGCCTGGAAATCAATTTCAGGAATTTCGAGGTGTGCCCAGTTGGGGCATTTCAGCGTTTTCCAATATTCGAAAGCTTTGAGTCGGAAGTCAAGCAACCATTCGGGTTCGCCTTTACGACGAGAAATTTCGCGGACAACATCCTCGTTGAGACCGCGGCTGATTGTGTCAGTTTCCACATCAGTCGTAAACCCATATTCATAATCTTTCTCGACTGCTTCGTTGATTATATCGTTCATATATTAACTATTTTGATTCAACATTTGTGTCATTTGTTGCAACAACATAAAATTCTCTTCAATATTTTCGCCACGTTTTATCTCTGACCTAAGTTCATCGCAACGGAGTTTGATAATAGCGCGTTTATATTCGTTTACAAGAGTGGCGAGCTCGTTAATCAATGCCTGTTCGTGCTCCTGCTTGCATTGAGCATCCCATTCTGCCTTCAGACGTTCGTATTGTGGATTGTCTGGCTTTATCTTAAAATCATTTTGTTTGTCGAAACGCCGGGAGACAATTTCGCGGTCTTCCATAAACGAAGCTGCAGTGGATAGAATTTCTTCATCGTTGTTGAACGAAAAGAGGTGGGGATTGCTTCTGTCGCCATTGACGGCAGTGCGGAATACTTTTTCGTAAGCAGGATTATGGAAGATGATGCCGTCAGTCTCGACATCGCTGAGATTGTTGTATAAGATATCTATCACTGAGAAGACTCCATTGTCGGTCAGCACACTTTCTGAATAATGGCGTACCACAAAACGCATCAACTCCATTTCCTGTCGATCCAACGGATATTGCTTTTGGATTTGCTGTTGGCGATGTTCGGCAATCTGCTGAGGAACATTGGAGGAAAAATCCTGTTGACGTTCTTCGGTATGGTATTGTTCTTCTATTTTAGAACTCATTATTGAGCGGAGAGTCTTGAGAAGCGCATCACGATTGATGTCGAAACGTTGTGCAGTTTTCTTGATGAAAGTCTCTTGCATGAGAGCATCAGGCATGACAGCTATGACTTCCAATATATTTCTCAGCACATCATTCTGGCGGTTAGTGTCGTCAAAATTGCCACCGAGCAATGTCTGCACTTTATAGTCCACAAAATCCATAGCTTGTTCCTTAAGATATGTTTCCACTTCATCGGCATTGTGCTCTTTTGCAAAGTCATCAGGGTCAGAACCATTAGGCAGGAAGACCAAACGGATGTTCATACCAGCTGATGCAACCATTTCGATGGCACGATTTGCAGCTTTGACTCCTGCATTGTCGCCATCGTAGATTATCATTATGTTGTTGGTAAATCTGTGGATAGCTTTCACTTGTTCAGTAGTGAGGGAAGTGCCACAACTCGCTACGACATTGCGAACACCCGACTGGTGCATGCTTATGACATCGGCATAGCCTTCAACCAAAATACATTGATTCTTGCGGTTGATTTCGCCTTTTGCCTGAAACATTCCGTAAAGTTCGTTAGATTTATGATAAACAACATTCTCGGGAGTATTGACGTATTTTCCTGTGTTTTCGCGTTTTTCAAGAATACGACCACCGAAAGCCACTATTTTGCCAGAGAGGTTCTGGATAGGGAACATAACTCTGCCACGAAAGCGGTCGTACAGATTTCCCTTTTCGTTGCGGCCAGAAATTCCGGAAGAGACAAGGATGTCTTCGGCGAAACCAGCTTTGACGGCTGCTTTGGTCGCAGCATCAGAATCAGGGAGAGAATAGCCGAGACGGAAATCACGAATGGTTTCATCAGAGAATTTGCGACTCCGGAAGTAGGATAATCCAACAGCACGACCATCGGGATTGTCGTTCATGATATCAGTACAATAATTGGCGAACCATTCATTGAGTGCTAACATATTCTGACGTTCCGAGTGTTCGGCTTTTTCTTCGTTTGTCAGTTCACGTTCAGGAACTTCGATATTGTATTTTTTAGCTAAAATCCTAAGTGCTTCGCCATAGGAACATTGTTCCTTTTCGCGAACGAAGATAACGGCATTTCCGCCCTTGCCGCAACCGAAGCATTTGAAGATGCCTTTTGCTGGCGAGACTACGAAAGATGGGGTTTTTTCATCATGGAATGGACAGAGACCCTTGAGCACAGAGCCAGCACGGTGGAGGTCAACACCATAACCACGCACGACATCCTCTATCCGAGCAGCCTCCATAATACGTTGAACAGTAGCATCATCAATCAAAGCCATAACACTTTTGCAGAAACAAATACATTATAATATTGCAAAGTGCAAAGTTACAAATAATTTTTCAATTGACGAATATTTTGGCAGTAAATATTTTATGCTATGTCAGAAAGACATTAATGAGCATAAGAAGTGTATAGTAGTTAGGATTTTTTGTAATTATTTTGATGTAGTTTTGGCAGAGTCGAAAAAAAGATGTAACTTTGCAGGCAAAATATTACATTGCTCGGATTATGGACAAGAAAGAGATACGTAGCGGAATCAGGCAGTTCAAAAAAGCCTTTGGGACTGATGAATTGCAGGCTAAATCAAAAAAACTCGTTGAGAAAATATACCTTTCGGATGAGTACAAAAAGGCGAATATCGTAATGTTATACTATCCTTTGTGGGATGAACCTGACACGAGACCTCTAATAAAAAGGGCATTGACGACAGGCAAAAGAGTAATATTGCCAACAGTTGTAGGCGATGATATAATACCAGTGGAGGTGACTAAAGACACAAAATGGGAAGAGGGTCCTTTTGGAATTATGGAACCACAAGCTGAGCCATACGAAGGCGAAATGGATTTTATATTGGTGCCAGGTGTGGCTTTCGATCATGCAGGTAATAGGCTCGGACGTGGTAAGGGCTATTATGACAGATTCTTAGAAAAACATAAAGATGCTTTTAGACTTGGTATTTGTTTTGATTTCCAGATTGTTGCAGAAATACCAACCGAGGAGTTCGATTTACCAGTACACGACATATTAGTAGTGGGATAAATAGGTGACCGAAGAGAGTTGAAAAGAGTAATAACCATATTGACAATCATTGTGTTTGCAGTCTGTGTCGCAGGGCAATCATTGAGCAATGTCTGGGAATTCTTGGAATTGCCGGCAGGGGCGAGGAATGGAGCTCTCGGAGGATTTGGAATTGCAGTATGCGATAGCGATTTGTCTCTCAGTTTTGATAATCCGGCTCATTTAGGCAAAACTACTGATAGAACCTTGGCATTGAATTACCAAAACAGGTTCCGCGATGTCAACATAGCTTCTGCAGCTTATGGATATAATCCAAGCGATAAGGATTTTATGGCTTTCGGAATGCGTTATGTCGATTATGGAAAATTCGACGGAAGGTCAGTGACGGATGCTGAAGAGGGCCGATTTACGGCTAAAGATATGGTTGCAAATGTGACATATGCAAGATGGTTTTCTCCTCATTTGTCGGCAGGTGTGGCGGCAAAAGTGATATACTCGGTATATGAGAAATACCAAAGCGTAGGAATGGCATTTGATTTTGGTTTTTCATATCATAATGCAGAGAAGGGTGTGACTGCGGCATTAGTGCTGAGAAATGCTGGTTTTCAGATAAAAGGACTCTATAGTATAGAATCGAAACAACATACAGAGACGTTGCCGCTCAATCTAATGGTCGGTGTGAGTTACAAATTATCGAAAGCCCCATTGAGGTTTTCGTTCACATATCATAATTTGGAGAGGTGGGATTTAAATTACACTTCGACAGATGTCGTAAAGGATGTAATGGCTAATAAGTCTAAAGGGTTGCAGGGACTTGATATGTTTTTCCGTCACACGATATGGTCGGTAGAGGTGATACCAACAAGTTATTTGCGATTTGTTGTGTCGTATAATCATCAGGCACATAGGGATATGGCAGTCTCGGACCATCGTTCTATCGCTGGATTTGCTTTTGGGGCAGGGTTCAGTGTGAAGATGGTTTCTGTGGATTTTTCGATAACGCCATATCAGGCTGGGAACATATGTTATAATGCTTCGGTAGCAATAAAAATTTGAAAATATATGAGGAAAATAATAGTTGCGATAGATGGATATTCATCTTGCGGAAAAAGCACAATGGCTAAAGCTTTAGCAGAATATGCTGGTTATAGATATGTTGATACAGGAGCAATGTATAGAGCAACAGCATTGGCAGGACTTAGGAAGGGAATTATCACTGACGATGAAATAGATGAAGAGAAACTCAAAGTGATGATTGAAAATCTAAAGATTGATTTCGCCATTGTAGAAGGTAAGCAACATACCACATTGGACGGAGAAGACGTTGAATCAGAAATTAGAACATTAGAAGTGGGTAACGCTGCTTCAAGGGTATCTGCTATTGGTTTTGTAAGAGTTAAATTGGTGGAGTTGCAGCAGAGAATGGGTGATGAGAAAGGTATTGTAATGGATGGAAGAGACATAGGAACTGTCGTTTTTCCGAAGGCTGAACTGAAGATTTTTGTGACTGCGGCAGCTGAAATCAGAGCAAAAAGGCGATTTGATGAATTGAAGGCAAAAGGAAAAGAGATGAAAATGGATGAGGTGTTGGCAGACGTTATTGATAGAGATTATAGGGATACTCATAGAAAGGAATCTCCTTTGAAACAGGCAGTTGATGCAAGAATTTTGGATAATTCAGAATTGACAAGAGAAGAGCAGTTCGAGACAATCAAAGGATGGTTCAACGAGGCTCGTAGATGACGATTCTATTTATATGACGAAAAAAATATCAAAATATTTTTGTAATCAAATATTTATTTGTAAATTTGCAGGCTCAAAAATTGTAAATAAAGTAAATCATACGAGATATGAAACAATTCGGATTAAGGAAGATTGTTATGCTGATGGCATTTGCGCTGATGTTTAGCGTAATGTTGGATGCACAGACTGTTACGCTGCCTTATTTTTGCGGTTTTGAAGATGCTACTGAAAATGCACAATGGACTCTAAATGCAGGCCCAGCAGGAAACACGTCAAGGAATAAATGGTATGTATCAACGGCAGAGGTGTATGCTGGTGATAGTGCCTTGGATATAAGTTCTGATGGTGGTGTTACGGCATCTTATGCCAATAACCCGATAATCATTGTAGCGTATAGGACGTTTACATTGCCATCTGGTACTTATGATCTGAGTTTTACTTATTATGCTGGCGGTGAAGGTACTCTGGACTGTCTGAAGGCATGTTGGGTCTCAGGATCGACTACGACAAATTCTGCAGTTATGGGTTCTCCTGCATGGCTGAATAATGCTTTTACAATAAACGGAAAAAATTCGATAAGCCTCACAGGAGGTTGGAAAGTAGCAAACGTTCAGATTACAAGTACAGGAGCTCCTATGAAACTTGTATTTGCGTGGAGTAACAATGGTCAAAACAATGTTCCACCAGGAGGTTGTATCGATAATGTGCAGATAGCTACACGTGCTTGTGGAAAACCAACCAACGTGAATGCAACGGCAAATGGAAGTCAGATTGTTGTCACTTGGAGTGGAAATGCAACTACATACGACTTGCAGTATAGAGCGTATGGTTCGTCAACTGTTACAACTATTACGGGTATTACTGGAACATCGTATACTATAAATAATGTAGGTGAAGGTATATATGACTTTTTAGTGCGTTCTGATTGCCCTACTGATACGAGTATTTGGGTGATAGCGCAAAATGTCATAGTGTATGACCCATCTGCACATTGTATTGATTTTAGGAACCTGACTGACCCAAGTGTGACTTGTACGTATGGCTCGTATAGCAATCCAAAACAGACTACTGGTATCATAGATAATGGTCCGGCGCAAATGTCGTCGCGACATACAGTACACTCTACGCCAGGCGAGACCGACCCAAGAACAGGAGGTGGATTGCCTACTATTCCTAAAGGCGAGGTCGTTGCGGTCCGTCTTGGTAACTGGAACAATGGTTCGGAAGCTGAGACTGTGACTTACACATATACTGTTCCAGCAAATTCAAACGTCATAATGATGTTGAAATATGCCGTGGTATTTGAGGAACCAGGACATAGCGAGCCACCTGAATTTAATATGAAGATTACTAACCTTGCAGGAACTTCTATTGGTTCTTGTACTGAGGCAACATTCCTCTGTGATGGAACAAACCGCGATGCAACATGGCACGAATGCAATGCAATGGAGCATGTTTGGTGGAAGGAGTGGACGCAAGTGGGATTCAACTTGTCGCAGTATGCAGGACAGACATTGAGAATATGTTTCACAACGAAGGATTGTAATGCGTCAGGACATTATGGGTATGCTTATTATGCTTTGTCGTGTTCCGATGCTCAGATTACTGGTTTGTCGTGCGGTGATGTTGCTGAATCTAAAGTTGAAGCACCAGCTGGTTTCAACTATCAGTGGTATAAAAAAACTGACCCAAGTCAGACAATAGTCGGAACAAGTCAACAATTCTCCGTACAAGGTACAGATACTGCAACATATGTTTGTAGGGTAGTGAACAAAACTAATCCAAACTGCTTTTTCACGCTTGAGGCATCTTTGTTGCCAAGAAATCCACTCGCACAGTTCACACCACAATGGCAACCAGTGAATTGTGAGAACAGAGTGCTTTTGCAGAATACATCGTCAGTAATTACTCAACGTGGTGTGACATCTGAGCAACCAGAGTACTACAGATGGAATATTGTTGATAGTTTGAACAATGATACCATTGTCAAGGGACTTGCGACAGAATCACCAACAATAACCGTACCTAATGAAGGAGGAACGTATATATTAGAACTCGTGGCTGCAATCTCTGGAGGTATGTGTCTTGACACAATGAGGATAGCATATAATGTGCCAAAAATACATGAGGTGACAGATACAATTATTGAGTCGATTTGTCAAGGTCAAGTATATATTTTCAATGGTCAGAAACTCAATACAACAGGAGTTTATACAGCAGCAGCAAAAGGTCTCGGTGGTTGCGACTCAGTCATAGTGCTCGATTTGAAGGTGGTTGATAAGATAGATACAACCATTTACGATACTATTTGCGATGGACAGTCTTACGATTTCAATGGTAATAAATTTACTAAGTCGGGCGAGTATAAATCAAAACTTAAGAGTGCAGCAGGTTGTGACTCGGTAGTGACTTTGGATTTATATGTTTACGATCCAATAGTATTTACATATACATCACAGAATGAGCAAGGTGCACCAAATACAGGATGGATTAAGCTCGATTTGCCAGATTCAACGTGGCGATATACGGTTAATGGTGTGGATAGTGGAAGATTGGATAGCCTCACTAAGGGACATTATATAGTCGTAGTGAGAAATAGATTCGGGTGTGAAAGTGCTCCTGTGGATATAGAACTTACACAAACTTGTGTTGCAGCGAAGTTCGTATCTACACCGCCTATGTGTGCTGATGATATTAGTCAGTTATACGAGTTTAAGATTACTCAGGGTCAATCATTGAGCTACAATCTGAGGTTCTCGTCAGAGGCAGCGAAAGAAGGATTCAAGAACGTTGATTCAGTGCCAATTAATATGGATTCACCATATGTATTGATTCGCAATGTTGAGGATAAGGAGCCTTATGTTAATGATTATACCGTTAATGTTGAATTCAACGATGTGATTTGTGGACCTACAGTTGTGCCTTTGCATTTCACTGTTCTTTATGCAAATACGGTGCTGGAGCAGAAATGGAATGATGTTATAGCAGTATTGAACGAGAAATACAATGACAAATATCGAAACCCAGGCTATAAGTTCAGCGATTTCCAGTGGTATAAGAATGGTGTGAAGTTGGACGGAGAGGTGCTTCCATACATTTATATAGGTATTGATAGCACAACATTTGATTTCACCTCTGATAGATATTCAGTAGAGTTGACAAGGGTTGGTGAAACTAAGTCATATATGACATGTGAGATTATTCCAGTTTTGCATACTGACGCATCTCCATATATGCAACTCTGTGTCGGATGTGCTGTACAACATATGCCGGCATCAATGTTGGAGCTTTCGAATATTAATGAAAGTGGTGTGGCAAGATGGTATAGCATCACTGGACAAATGCTTGGAGTGTTCGAGATAGATAAATTTAACTATACCATTATGACACCAAATTATTCAGGCATTTATCTGTTAGAGATTATTGTAGGTGCTAATCGTCAGGTTTATAAAGTTATGATAACTGAAAAATAACGGGAGGACACAGATATGAGACAAAGAATAATTACAATAGTATTATTGCTCATCGCTGCAATTACCCTGTGCAGTAACGATGTAATGGCTCAGAAGCGCAAATATCCGGAGTTCCATTATGTAGCATTACCAATCAGTGTCGGATATTCATCAATGTTGTCGCCTGGGTTCAAGAATGAGAATCCTAATTTTAAGGTTCCTGGGTTGATGGGTGCAACAATTGGTTTCGGATACGAATATAGGTATAGAATGTTTTGGATGAGTTTAGGAATTGAGGGCCAGTTGATAACCTCACGACTTAGAGCAGGCATTGAGAGGTTGGACACAATGATGTATGATACAGATTCATATTATCGTAACGAACAGAGAGAGAATACTTATCACTATGATTTCTCGGATTGGCATGAAGATTTGATTTCGGTATATGGAAATGTGCCAATTATGTTTGGTATTCGGGCAAATGCTTTCTACATAGGTGTTGGTGCCAAAGTTGGATATAATTTCTATGCAACTACTACTCCAAAATCTACATATACAACATCATCGACATACGATAGATATATCATCGACTTCCAAAGTATGCCAAATCATTATCTTACTGAATATAGTTCAGGAGTGACTATGGATGGAAAAGATGTATCTATTCAGCTTGGTTTGAATGTATCTGCTATCGCTGAGATAGGATATGAAGTATATCATAGTGAGGGAAGTGATAATGTCAGACCATGGATACTGAAATTGGGTGCGTATGCAGAGTATGGTTTCTTGTCGGTTTACAATAATAACGGCGAAATAAAGTCTCAGTTTGATTATAAGCAGGCGGAACAGGCGGGCTATAATTGCAAAGATCCATCGCAGTTACTTATTTGCCCTTATTATAAGTCGCATTCTATGCAGAACGTAAATGTCAATCCTCTTTATGTTGGTGCAAAGTTGACATTCTTGTTTGAAATGCCTGTTCCACAGAAATGTCACTGTCTGCAGACAGACCGAGGAGCTTCATGGCGTAATTTAGCACCAAGGGAAACCAAAAACCAAGATAAACGTGCTAAGAAGGCCATTAAGAAGCAGAAAAAGAAGAATGAGTCGGAAAGTAGAAATACGATATACGTCAAAGGGAACGGAGATAAAATGGATTAAGAGGGATGATGGCGGAATAAAAGAATTGGGTTACAGGTTGCTGTGGTCCAATTCTTTTATTTACAAATGGAAGAGGCAATGCGCAATGGTGCGCCAGGTTTGCCGAGAAGATTGATAATGTAGTCGTATCCTGCAAGAATCGATGTTCGGTATGTCTCATCGGAAAGCAGGCGCGATAGTTCAGCAGAAGCTGAATCTACAGTAAAATGGTGACCGAGAAGTTCGCGTACTATTTCGTGACCTGCAATTATATTGACAAGCGACACAAATCGAGTATGAATGACGAGTGGTTTGAGCATCATGGCAAGACGACCGCCGAAAACTTTATATACAACTACTTGTGGAAGTCGGAAAAGTGCAGCTTCGAGCGTTGCAGTACCTGAATTGACAATTGCTGCTGAAGCAACGGACATTAGTTCATAGGTTACATTTTGAAGTACAAGAAGGTCAGTGCCTTTTAAAAGTTGATGATAGATATCAATATTTATTCCTGGGGCAGCGGCAACAATAAATTGGTAATTGGGGAAACGCTTTGCGACAGATGCCATAATAGGCAGACAATCTCTAATTTCCTGCATTCGTGAGCCAGCAAGTAATAGAACCAAAGGGCGTTCGGCTATGCCATGTTCGGATAAGAATAAGTTGCGGTTAAAGCCGCGACGCCGAAATGAGTCAATGGCATCAACTGATGGATTGCCGACATAGTGTACATCATAACCACGATTTTTGAACCATTCTGTTTCGAATGGGAATATAGTGTACATATTATCAATATAACGGCTTATTGTATGGATTCTCCAACTTTTCCATGCCCAAAGTTTTGGGGCTATATAGTAGTCAACAATAGTGTTAGGCAGGTTGGCTTTTACAAATTTGGCGAAAGATAGATTGAAACCTGGATAATCAACGAGTATAACATGGTCAGGATGAAAAAGTATAACTTCGCGTTGCGCAAGGCGGTGTAGTGAAATGATTTTGTCAAGATTGCGTATAACGTTGACAAATCCCATAAATGCCATATTACGATAATGGATTAAAGGTGATCCTCCATAACGAGACATTTTATCACCGCCAAAGAAACGAAATTCGGCGTTAGGGTCGCGAAGAATAAGGTGTTTCATCAGTCGCGAGGCATGTAAATCGCCTGATGCCTCGCCAGCAATCAGAAAATATTTCATATTATAAAGAATACTATAATTGCTGCCATAGTGTATATTCCTATTGCTGAGAATATTCCGCGACAGGAACGCCAGGCATCCAAAGAATAGAATATATATACTAATCCCATGTCTGGAAAGAGAGATACGCAAATAAATTTGACTATAAGGCTCGGTGTGTGAAGAAAGGAGAGAATCTCGACTATATTGAAGGGGATATGAAGTGAGTCAAGAAAAAGGAGCCCAAAGACAAAAGGTATGAGTAATCCAATAAAAAGTCCTAAATATGGATTGTCAAGGAATTTTTTCATTCAACTATTTTCTTACAATGTTCCATGGCTGAGTAGGCAGTCATATCAATTTGGATGGGTACCACTGTGACATATCCGAGCTCTACAGATGCCTGGTCGGCAGTTTCATCTGGTTCTGTATTAAAGAAATCGCCAACCATCCAATAAAAATCTGTTGTACGTGGTGCATTATCTCGAGTGAAGTCGTTTGCCCAGCGTCCTGCTGATTGACGGCATAGGCGCATACCACGTACTGGGCCGACAGGTGCATTGACATTTAGACAGATATCATGTGGAAGTCCATATTTGATAGTGTTTGCCAAGACTTGTTCGAAGAGAGGAAGGCAGTATTCAAAAGAAACTTCGAGTGAGTGGTCACAAATAGAGAATCCAATTGAAGGAACATCGTGCATTGCTCCTTCGAGAGCTGCACCTATAGTCCCAGAATAGAGTACATTGACACTTGTATTAGAACCATGATTAATGCCTGAGAGAATGATATCAGGAGCAGAATCGAGCAGTTGACTGCAGGCAAGTTTCACACAATCAGCAGGAGTGCCAGAGCATTGATACCACGTTATGTTACGTTCTCGTTTAATAATTTTGGCAGAAATTGGTATGGTGATGGTTAGTGCCATAGATTGGGCTGAACGTGGTCCGTCAGGTGCGACAACGACCACATCGCCGTAACGTGAGGCCATTTCAGCAAGTTTGTGTACTCCTGGAGCATGAATGCCATCGTCATTAGTAATCAATATTTTCATATGGAATTGTTTTATTTCTTAACACGAAGTTTTGTAAAATATGCGAATATAGTAGAGACGAACAGGAAGTAGATAATATCTCGAGAGTCAATTACACCGCGTGCTATTGAGGAATAATGTTCGTGAATTCCTATGTTACGGAGAGAATATGCAATACGACCGGAGAAGAGTGAACCAAGAAGCTCAAACCCATAATATAGTGTGAAGCAGATGAGCGCAGAAAGAATGAATACCACAATTTGATTTTTGCTTAATGAAGAGCCGAATATGCCAATGGAGATAAATACGACAGCAAGAAATACGAGACCTAACCATGAACCCCAGAATTGGGCATAGTCAACATTATATTCTGGTTCGGCAAGCAAATTAATTGAGACAAACCAAACTAAAGTCGGAAGCAATGCTATGAAAACAACTGTCCAACCAGCAAACAGTTTGCCAAGGACAATATCCCATCCTGAGACTGGGCGAGTGACGAGCAATTCTATTGTTCCATTTTGACGCTCTTCGGCAATCATTCGCATAGTTACGGCTGGACAGAGGAAGAGATATAGCCAAGGTGCTAATAAAAACAGACCTTCAAGGTCAGCATATCCACGGTCAATGATATTATAATTGCCAGGGAATACCCAAAGCATCAAGCCTGTGGCAAGGAGAAAAATGGCGATGACAATATATCCTATTGCAGTGCCAAAAAATGATTTCAGTTCTTTAATGTAAATACTGAACATATTCTTACTAATGTAATATATATTAAAGTTCAACAATTGTCGAAATAGGGTTGTGATCTGAGAATTTTACATAATCGATGTGCGCATCAAGAATTTTGAAGTTGTCAGAAACGATAATGTGATCAATCGGAAGGAAAAAACAATGGTCATTATAAGTCCAATAGTAAAGCCATCTGCCAGCAGTTGCATAGGCATCGTGGAGTTTGTGGTTTTCGGAAGAGATAATTCGGTGGTATGTATATGATTGTGGGATGTCATTAAAATCGCCCATGACAATAACAGGGTATGGTGTACGAGCGATTAGAGCTGCCACAGAATCAGCTTGAGGAGCTCTGTTCATGGATGATGAAGCAAGGTGTTTTAGTAGTCCATATGTTGTATTGTATATTGAGTCATCCTTATTGTCAGATAGTTTTGATGTGATGGCTCGTTCCTCATCGTTGAGGTGTGTAGATTCAAGGTGGTTGTTGATAATGCGGATAGTATCATCATTGACAAGGATATCGGTAAATACACTATTGTAAATATTCCCGCCAAAACGACCATTGGGTTTATCTATGATAGGATAGCGGGAGAAGAGAGCAATGCCGTGATTGCGCAGACCATAACCAAAGTGTGAGTAAGGGAAAATTGAATCAAGTGATGATGAAATAAATTTACCAGAATTCAGTTGTGCATCATGATATTCTTGAAAGCAAACAATGTCGAAGTTGCCATGCGATACGAATGATAGGATAGAGTCTGGGGAAGAATCAGTATAAGTAAAATCATGTAAGTTGTAAGAAAGAAGATGAAGTTGAGTACTATGGCCGGCAATGTTTGGTTCGTCTGGGATATTGAAGACAAAAGTGTTGCGCCAAGTTGGGAAACCGATAAGAAGTGAAATTATTGCTACAAGAGAGAGGATAATGTTTCGGTGACATATATTGATTATTATAACTGCGATGAGAAGAAGCAGGATAGGGAACGTAGCGATACCAATAAAATTGAGATGAGGTATTAGTTCTGGACGTAGGAAAGGAAGATAAAGTACCAGCACATACAGAATTAGGACAGCAAAGGTGAAGATTCGGTTTATTGTTTTCAATATTTTGTTGTTATCAGATTTCATCGATATAGTTTACCTTGTTTTTTCCAAATATATAGAATTATCGCACCAAAAAGCATTCCTCCGAGGTGAGCGAAATGAGCTATACCATCCATCGGTCCTACAACACCCAAAATAAGTTCTATGACGGCATAAATGGCTACAAATATGCGTGATGGAATAGGAATTGGTATGAATAAAAGGAACATTCGAGTTTCAGGGAATAGCCAACCGAAGGCAAGCAGAATACCGAAAAGAGCACCCGAAGCTCCTACTGTGACTCGCATGTTGAAAAGTTGTTGGCGGAGTTGAATGAGGTCTTCTGCTCCAGCAGTTGTAATATCGCCAGAAATAAGTAAAGATTGATATTGGGATAGTGATTCTCCAGAATTAGCTGCTATTGCAGAGTTGAAGTCTGATGAAATTTGCGAGAGATCAATCATCCAAGTGATTTCTTGAACAATTCCTGCGCCAACACCTGCAAGAAGGTAGAAGAAAATGAATTTGCGTGTGCCCCATACATCTTCAAGCATACGACCAAACATCCAAACGCCAAACATATTGAAGAAGATATGAGAGAACGAGGAAGTATCGTGCATAAAAATGTATGAAACAAGCTGAAATGGGTTAAAAAAGTCGGAGCGCCAATAGTGAAGACCTAAATATCTGACAATATCAATGCCCAAACGGTCAGGTAAAATGATGGAAGCGAGCCAAACAAGACCAGAAATTATTATTATGTTAGTGGTAGCCTTACGCATATCAGATTGCTTTATTTTTCGGGTTGCAAAGGTAATAATTTTTTTGGAAACTATAAAGAAATTTGAGGGCAAAAATTATTATAAATATTTTTTTTGAAATTTTATTACAAAACATTTGCTCATATAAAAAAAAACATCTACCTTTGGCGCGGAAATAATTGGTATCAATCTTAAAAAATTTTGTTATGAACAAGAAAGACTTAGTCGAGTCAGTAGCTGCAAAAGCTAAAATGACAAAAGTAGATTCAAAAGTTGCAATTGATGCTGTGTTGGATAGCATTAAGGAGGCACTTTTGAACGGTGAAAGCGTATCTCTTATCGGGTTTGGTAATTTCCAGATAATAGAGCGTTCTGAGCGCAAGGGTATTAATCCTGCAACCAAAAAGCAGATTGTTATTCCTGCTAAGAAGGTCGTTAAGTTTAAAGCTGGAGCTGACTTGAAAAAATAAACAAAAATGGGTACAATACCCAGAAAAGTTTAGAATACGACAGCCGCAAGTTATAGCATTATATGTGAAAGCTTGCGGTTGTCGTATATTTTTTAAGTATTTTTTGCCTTTTCGCTTGCTCATATAAAAAATAATTCCTACCTTTGCAACTTAAATGCATAATGAATAAATTAAAAGTATATGGAAAATACTAAAGAGTTGATTCAAGGTCTTGTATTAGATACTCAACAGTTTGATTTATTGCTAATTATTATGGCAATTATAGCATTGATTGTGTTCGTTTCCCTCTATTTCGTAGATGCTGGTTATGGCAAAATGATATCTAAAAAATGGGGTCCTGCTATAAATAATAAGTTGGCTTGGGTGCTTATGGAGTGCCCAGTTTTCTTCGTTTTATTGTATTTCTGGCTGAAGAGTGGCGATAGACAATTTGAAGTTCCGTATTTTTTGTTCTTTTTGTTTTTTGAATTACATTATTTCCAAAGGTCATTTATATTTCCATTTTTATTGAAAGGCAAAAGCAAGATGCCAATAGCTATAATGTCAATGGGAATAATATTCAATCTCGTGAATGGATATATGCAAGGAGAATGGATATTTTTTCTTGCGCCAGAAGGGTATTACGATAATTGGCTGACATCGCCTAAGTTCATACTTGGTGTGATAGTCTTTTTCATGGGCTTCTTTATCAATCTGCACAGCGATTATGTAATCAGACATTTGAGAGAACCTGGTGATACTAAACATTATCTGCCTAAGAAGGGTATGTACAAATATGTAACGTCAGCAAATTATTTTGGTGAAATTGTAGAATGGACAGGATTTGCAATTATGACGTGGAGTGCAGCAGGAGCAATGTTTGTAATTTGGACTATGGCAAATCTTGTTCCAAGGGCAAATTCGATATATCACAAATACGAAGAAGAGTTTGCTGACGAGTTTGACAAAGATAAATTAAAAAGGGTTTTCCCAAAATTATATTGATTATGGAATCAAAACTTTTTACACCTTTTCAATTGGGACCAATTGAGTTGCGGAACAGAACGATACGCTCTGCAGCCTTTGAAAATATGGCATATAACAATTCGCCATCCGATGATTTGTTTAATTATCATACGGCAGTTGCAAAAGGTGGCGTCGGAATGACGACTGTAGCCTATTGTGCTGTCAATAAGAGCGGTGTTTCGTTTGCAGCGCAATTGTGGATGAGACCTGAGATTATCCCTGGACTGAAGAAACTCACCGATAGCATTCATAGTCATGGGGCTAAGGCGAGCATACAATTGGGTCATTGCGGAAATATGACGCACTTCTATACATGTGGTTGCATGCCAGTTGGAGCATCAGGAGGTTTTAACCTTTATTCGCCTACCCTCGTGCGCGGATTGAAGGTCAGCGAGATTAAGGAGTTGGTGAAGGATTTCGGAAAAGCTGTGAATATGTGTCGTGAAGCTGGTTTTGATTGCGTTGAGATACATGCAGGGCATGGGTATCTCATTTCGCAATTCATTTCGCCATATACAAACCATAGACATGACGAATATGGTGGGTCGTTGGAGAACAGAATGCGTTTTATGAAAGAGGTGCTTGCCGAAGTAATGCGTGCAGCGGGCGATGATATGGCAGTAGTTGTCAAAACCAATATGTTTGATGGTTTTAAGGGAGGAATGCAACTTGAGGACTGCATCACAGTCGCAAAAGAAATCGAGAAATGTGGTGTGCATGGTATAGTTTTATCTGCTGGTTTTGTCAGCAAAGCTCCTATGCATGTCATGCGAGGTGCAATGCCGTTGAAGACATTAGCACATTATATGGACCCTTGTCGTTTTTGGTGGTTGAAACTCGGACTGAAGATTGCTGGAAGATGGATGATTCCGACAGTGCCATTCAAAGAGGCTTATTTCCTTGAAGATGCATTGAAATTCAGAAAAGAGATTAAGATTCCGTTGATTTATGTCGGAGGATTGGTGCGCAGATCGAAAATCGATGAGGTACTTGATTCTGGGTTTGAGTTAGTGCAAATGGCACGTGCGCTGGTACACGATACCGACTTTGTCAACAAGATGAAGGAGACTGAGGGAGAATATTGCAATGGTTGCAAGCATTCAAACTATTGTATTGGCAGAATGTACACATTAGAGATGAAATGTCATTGCGATGTAAAAGATATGCCTGCGAAACTCCAAAAGGAGGTAGATGAGGCTGAAAAACATTAAAGGTATGTACGCATTGGTAACAGGAGCCAGTTCTGGTATTGGTAGATGTTATGCCCGTGAGTTGGCTAATCAGGGATACAATCTATTCATAGTATCCAATCAGGAAAAAGAAATTTTCGAGACTGGAGAAGAGATAAAGCGAGATTTCGGGGTTGAGGTTCATACAATGTTTAAGGATCTTACAGATTCGAATGCGCCAGATGAGTTATTGGAATATGTGAAGGAGAATGATTTGGATCTCGAAGTATTGGTAAATAATGCAGGAGTGTTCTTTTTCAATCCGCTCATCAACACCGAATGGAGACGTGTTGAATTGTTACTCAACCTGCATATAATGGCGGTTACGAAAATGTGCCATGTGTTTGGACAATACTTTGCTGAGAAGAGACACGGCTACATATTGAATATGAGTTCGATGTCTGCTTGGATGACAATGCCAGGTATAAATGTATATAACTCGTCGAAGTCGTATATACTGAATTTTTCGAGGTCGTTATGGTATGAGATGAAACCGCTTGGGGTGACAGTGACTGCAATTTGTCCAGGAGCAGTTGATACAACATTGTATGGTTTGGCACCAAATCTGAGAAAGCTCGCAGTAGGTTTACATGTTAGCATGACACCTGAGCGTCTTGTGAAGAAAGCCTTAAAGGCAATGTTCAAAGGGAAGAAACATGTGGTGCCTGGATTGATAAACGGACCGTTTGTGTTTATAATAAAGCATTTGCCAGATTGGTTTGTCTTTGCAGCGATGAAACGTATTTCGCAATTCCAGAAATAAAAAACAAAATTATATGAAGAAATTATTTATTTTAATGGCTGCTGTGGTTATGATGGTAGCCTGCAGCAAAAAAGAGGAAGAGATAAAGGAGGACGATAGTATGTCATCAATATCTGATACGTATATCGATTCAGCTATTCAAAGGATAGTGGCGCAACCTGTTGAAATTGACATCGAAATGGTCGAAAGGGGTGTAAAGAGCGTAGCTTCTATGTGGATGGAAGAAGATGGGTCAGAGCAGGAGTTTGTGGAGTTCTGCGCAAAAAACTACATTGCAAATCCCACTGCAAGGCATACATTATTTAACAAGATAGATCGTCATATTGAGTGTCTCAGAGGTCATGGTGATATGACATACGTTGATTTTATGTTCCCATTGCATGTTGTTGGCGACACATTGATGGACATTGACGATATGTTTGCTGCGTACGATCCATTAGCTCATTTCACTGACGATATGTTTGAGAGCAAGATAGCATTCGTGGCATTGCTGAATTTCCCAATATACACATTGGCTGAGAAAAATGAATTGGGTGGCAAATGGTCACGCGAACAGTGGGCATATGCGAGAATGGCAGATTGGTTCACCAGCAGGATACCTGCAAGTCTCACGATGGCATTCACGAAGACTAATTCCGAGGCAGGAACTTATATTGAGAGTTATGACATCAAGATGGGTAAGGTGCGAAACGAAAAGGGAGAACAAATGTTCCCTGATGGTATGTCGCTTATATCTCATTGGAATCTCCGAGATGAGTTGAAAACATATTATGCAGACTCCTCAGCTGTCGCACGCGAGAAACAGGAGATGATTTATCAGATAATGCTGCGAATCATCGACCAGACAATTCCACAATGCGTAATAAATTCTGAGGATTATGTTTGGTATCCTTATTCAAATAAGGTTGCCGATCTTAATGCTAAGGAAGTTGAAGTTGAAAGAGAAGCTGACGTCAGATATCAGCACCTTTTGAATCAATTTTATGCATGCAAGGCAATGGATAAATATTGTCCAGCATATCCAACTGCCATAGCAAGAGCATTCGACCATGATATGGAAGTTTCTGACAAAGAGATAGAGGAGATGTTTACAACATATCTGACATCTAAAGAGTCGCAGGCAGTTGTTGCATTGGTTAAGTCGCGTTTGGGTAGGGATTTGAGACCATACGACATTTGGTACGATGGATTCAAGACCAGAAGTACTATCAACGCTGAAGAGTTGTCGGCTAAGACGAGAAAATTGTATCCGAACAATGCTGCTTTCAAAGCTGATATGGCAAATATATTGGTGAAATTAGGTTTTTCAAAAGAGAAGGCAGAGTTCATTCAGTCGAAGGTCGAGGTTGACGCCTCACGTAGTGCAGGACATGCATGGACATCTCAGGCTAAATTTGAACCATCAAGACTCAGGACACGTATCAAACCTGACGGATTTGACTATTTGGGCTACAACATTGCGTGCCATGAGTTTGGACATAATGTCGAGCAGACTATATCTATTCAGGATGTTGATTATTATACGATGGCGAGAGTGCCATCAACTGCATTCACCGAAGCATTGGCATTTGTATTCCAGAAGAGGGATTTGGAGTTGCTTGGCATAAAATCCAAAGATGAGAAGGCTGAGGCAATGAATACAATAGATATTTTTTGGAATGGCTATGAAATGATGGGTGTTTCGCTCGTCGATCTCTATACTTGGAGATGGATGTACGACCATCAGGATGCAACTGCTGCCGAGTTGAAGGAGCAGGTTATGAAAATAGCTGTCGAGGTATGGAATAAATATTATGCTCCATATTTTGGAGTGGAGGATTCGCCAATACTTGCAGTATATTCGCATATGATTTCTTATCCTTTGTATTTGTCGAACTACGCTTATGGCAATCTCGTTGAGGCACAGTTGGAGGAGCATTTCGCGGGCAAGAACCTCGGTGAGGAAGTATTGCGAATCTATAAAGGTGGTCGTTTGACTCCTAATCATTGGATGAGGAATGCTACAGGAGCTGATGTAACCATAGATGCATTGTTGAAACAGACGAGCGACGCTTTGGATAAATTGAAATAATAAATTTTTTTGAGAGTTGAAAATCAGTTGTCGGGGGCAGGGAGTTTGCGACAACTGATTTTTTAATATCTGTAGGGTATGTTAGTAAAGGTATATGGTGCAGCAATAAGCGGAATATCAGCTATTAAAGTTACGATTGAGGTTAACGAATCGACTACTGGTTTTGCTTTGGTGGGGTTGCCTGACAAAGCTGTGCAGGAGAGTCGGGAGAGAATTTTTTCGGCCATAAAATACAACAATCTGGTCGTTCCTGGCAAACCGGTAATAATCAATATGGCACCAGCTGATGTTAAGAAAGAAGGGTCGTATTACGATTTGCCAATAGCAATAGGTATGCAGGCATCTTGCCAGTCAGTGAGTGAAGAGAAATTGGGGGATTTCTTGATGATGGGCGAATTGTCGTTGGACGGGTCGCTAAAGTCGGTACAAGGTGCTTTGCCAATGGCTATATTGGCAAAAGAGCAAGGGTTTAAGGGGATTATCCTGCCCGAGGAGAATGCTATGGAGGCTGCTGTTGTTGAAGGGTTGGATGTTATACCAGCGCATAACATTACCGAGGTTGTTGAGTTCCTCAATGGGAAGATTGAAATTGAGTCGAGAAAGATAGATGTAAAAGCTGAGTTTGACAATGGGTATGATAATTTCGGAGTTGATTATTCCGAAGTGAAGGGTCAAGAATCGGTGAAACGTGCGTTGGAAGTAGCAGCAGCAGGAGGTCACAACATATTGATGGTAGGACCTCCAGGAGCTGGGAAAAGTATGATGAGCAAGCGTTTCCCTACTATATTGCCTTCGCTGACAATCGAGGAGTCGCTTGAGACAACAAAGATTCATTCTGTGGCTGGGAAACTGGATAAGGGTGTCGGATTAATCACTCGTCGTCCTTTCCGCAGTCCGCATCATACCATTTCGGATGTAGCACTTGTCGGCGGAGGTTCATATCCTCAGCCAGGAGAAATCTCGTTGGCGCATAATGGAGTCTTGTTCTTGGACGAATTGCCTGAGTTTAAGAGGTCTGTATTGGAGGTTATGCGACAACCATTGGAGGATCGCAAGATTACTGTTAGCCGTACTAAACTTACAGTCGAATATCCGGCATCGTTTATGTTGGTGGCATCTATGAATCCTTGTCCGTGTGGATATCATAACGACCCGACGCATGAATGTAATTGCACTCCTGGCGAGATACAGAGGTATCTGTCGAAGATATCTGGACCTTTGTTGGATAGGATTGATATGCATATTGAGATAGTGCCGGTAAGGTTCAACGAGTTGTCTTCTGACAAGGATGCTGAGAGCTCTGCTGAGATTAGAGAGAGGGTGATTCGTGCACGTGCTATTCAGACCGAACGCTTCAAAGATATGGTGGGCATATATTGTAATGCGCAGATGACTCCGAAAATGATTAGAAAATATTGTGTTCTGGACGAGAGGAGTCAGACTATGATAAGTAAGGCGATGACTAAGTTTGGCTTGTCAGCGAGGGCTTACGATAAGATATTGAAATTGTCGAGAACAATAGCCGACCTTGCTGGCTCTGAGACTATTGAGTCAATGCATGTGGCTGAGGCTTTGAATTACCGGAATCTCGACAAGGAAAGTTGGGTGAATTGAAAAGTTAAAATCGTAAAATCAGACAATATGAAAGCAGTGATATTATTATCTGTCGGTTCAATATTTGGGATAGTGCTTGTCTTTTTTTTCACCATAATCTCTATGATTGTTAAAAGTGGTGCGAAACGACAGACTAACCAAATGCTTAATATTAATGTCCATGAACCTGATATCCCGAAATCGCAGGAGGAAAATGTAACGGACAAAGGCAAAGAGAGTTTGGAATACAACCTTTACAATTCAGAAAAGAAACCTGTTGAGCATCAGAAAGCGAAGGAGGTCGTTACTGAAACAAACGAGGTCGAAAATGACGAGAAAAAGATGACAGTGGACGACATGAAGAAAGCTGTCATCATGAGCGAGATTCTGAATCGGAAATATTAGGTATAGCACCCCAAGCATCTGAATCCCATTTGAGGACGGGATTGAGGGATACATTTGAGTCGAGGAAACGGTTGGCACGTATGATGATGTCGAAGGTGGCGGTATTGTTTAGTGTCCGGCAGAGCGAAGTATGGCATTCGCGATGGCTCACCCACGATATGGCTATAGCCGATGGCGAATAGATTGGTCGGGTGTCGGAAGTTCTTGTAAGGATGGCGAGGGCATGGACAATGGCGAGAAACCGGCAGACGTTCAGGTTCGAATCGCGGAATGCGGGGGAGCGATATATCACTTTGGATTTTTCGAAATCCAAAATGAAATAGGAAAAAGTGTCATCGTCGTTGCGGACAGCATCAGTTAGGAAAGAATGGCGGATTACTTCAGCAGTTGGAGAATCCGCTTTTTTTGTCTTTACTTCATTCCAATAACCGTTCAAGTGGGCAGCATGAGCTTCCTCCCAAGTTGGATAGCCACGGAAGAGAGCACCTTGGAAATCTTTGACAGAACGAAAACAGGCATCCCAAGATGTGAAGATGCCTGTCTCGCGTCCACGCCAGACGACGTAATATTTCTTATTTGTTTTCGACACGGAATATATTTGTTGCGTTTGCCTGTGCCTTTGGTGTGACCACAAGGTCGTTAATGCAGATATTCTCTGGCAAGGTGACAGCAAATCGTATGAGTGTGGCGATGTCGTCGCCAGTGAGAGGTTTATAACCTGCATATGTGCGGTCCGCACGTTCCTTATCATCTTTGAAACGGACGAGCGAGAACTCAGTCTCGACTGCACCAGGGCAGATATTGGTCACCTTTATGCCGTATTTCAACATATCGATGCGCATACCTTTGGATATGGCATCAACTGCGTGTTTCGTAGCGCAATATACATTTCCGTTGGCATATACCTCCTTCCCTGCCGTCGAGCAGATGTTCACAATGTGTCCGTGATTGCGTTCGCACATGAGTGGTGTGACAGCACGCGACACATAAAGCAGACCCTTGACGTTTGTGTCAATCATGCGCTCCCAGTCGTCAATTATGCCTTCGTTCAGTGGGTCAAGACCAACAGCGAGACCTGCATTATTGACAAGGACGTCAATGTTGCGCCATTCTCCCTTGAGCGAATCAATGGCTTCTTTGACTTCGACATTGTTGCGGACATCGAAATTAAGTGCAACCACGTCTGATTTGTAGGTTACGTTCAATAATTTTTTGAGCTCTTCGAGTCTGTCAGCGCGACGGCCGGTGATTATTAAATTGTAACCAGCATCGGCAAGTTGGATTGCAGTGGCGCGACCTATTCCCGAAGTTGCGCCTGTAACCATAGCTATCTTTTTCATTATATTATGTACTTAAAATTCCAGACTGCAAAGGTACGATTTTTTTTTGAGATGGAGTGCAAGTTTTTTTTACTTTTTTTGTTTGGTGGATTGAAAAAAAAATACTAACTTTGCAATCGATATAAAAATGTAATCATTACAATATTGGAAACAGTTAAATTTGCTGTCGAAATGCTTGAAAGGCATGGAATAAGGCCTTCGGTGCAGAGAACAGAAGTGTTGAAATATTTAATCGGGCATCGCACTCATCCGACGGTTGATGACATTTATGTGGCGTTGAGTCCGAAGATGCTCACATTGAGTCGTACCACTATATACAATGTGTTGAAGACACTTGAGGAGAGTGGAGCGGTGAGGTCAATAGTGATTGACGAGAAAAATGTCAGATATGACATCTGCGTTGAGGACCATGCGCATTTCAAATGTCGCAGATGTGGGAAGGTTTTCGATTTAGAGATGCCCCAGATGGAGATGAAACTGCCAAAGGGCTTTGAGATGGAGAATACAGATGTGTATTATTATGGGATATGTCCAGAATGTGCATTAAAACAATAACATTAAAAAAACAGTATTATTATGAAATGGATTTGCAAAGTGTGCGGTTACGTACACGAAGGACCAGAGGCACCTGAGAAGTGCCCACAGTGTAAACAGCCAAGAGAGAAATTTGAGAAACTCGAAGAGGGCGAGCTCAATTTCGTGACCGAGCATGTCATCGGTGTTGCCAAAGAGGGAACTGACGAAGAGATGATCAAGGATCTCAATGCTCATTTCATGGGCGAGGCTACCGAGGTTGGAATGTACCTTGCTATGAGTCGTCAGGCAGACCGTGAGGGTTATCCTGAGATTGCTGAGGCTTTCAAGCGTTATGCTTTCGAGGAGGCAGAACATTGCGCTAAATTCGCTGAATTGCTTGGCGATGTAGTATGGGATACTAAGACCAACCTTGAGAAGAGAATGAATGCTGAGGCAGGAGCTTGTGCCGACAAGATGAGGATTGCCGCCAATGCTAAAAAGGCAAACCTCGATGCAATTCACGACACAGTGCACGAGATGGCTAAGGACGAAGCACGTCACGGAAAGGGTTTCGAGGGGTTGTTTAAGAGATATTTCGGGAAATAATCGTATCGTAAGATGCTGATTGATGGCAGGTTTGAAAAAGCCTGCCATTTTTTTCGAAAAATATTTGGCTGGGTCGTAAAAAAGTTGTACCTTTGCACCGCTTTTCGAAAGAAGCATTGGTCCCATAGCTCAGTTGGTTAGAGCACCTGACTCATAATCAGGGAGTCCTAGGTTCAAGCCCTAGTGGGACCACCTGCTAAGTGCCTGACAATATATGTTGTCAGGCATTTTTTTTCATGCAAAAAGAGTGATTATTCGTATAATCTCCTATCTCTCTAATTCGAGAGAGAATAAATCTTCAAGTAATACAATGCTGATAGTCGTGTGTGCCACCTATGCAAAACCATAGTGAACTCGAATTTTCTCCGTTCAGAATCGAGTTCAATTCGAGTTCAATTCGAGTTCACTACGGAGGATCAGCGAAGGATCAGCAGAGATATGACGGACCTTCAGTGGTCCATCTGTATTGTCATACTATGCTTTGTCCGGACTCTGTTCATCGTCCTGCCAGAGGACATAATCATCGTGCAAGCAGTGTCTGATAAATCACGTGAAATATTTTTATATTTTCTTTTGCCATACCAAAATAAAGTCGTATCTTTGCAGCGCAAACCTGCGCCAAGTGGGAGTGTCTCATCAGGGGTAGGGGAGCAGACATATTTATAGGCGTTTATTGACGCTTGTTTCGGTACTTATTAAAGAAACTGATTGAATAAACTTATGAGTCTATCTGAACAACTCAACAATTTTAAACGGAATCTTACAGAAAAAGAATTGACTGTAGAGTTTAAAAAACTTGCTGAAACATTTCTTTATGGTGGTTACATAAATGTAAATGGACATTATCATATATACATCCGTACAGTTGAGTTTTATTATCACGAGGAAAATGGCAATATCAAAGATCCAATTGTATATCATCGTAATAACAACCGCGATGTTGATGGAAAAGTACCCTATTTCCCACCTATGATGCTTCATGCACATAATTCTGGGTATGACATCACATTCGAAGATGAGGCGAATCAAGTGCGCTCTTCTGCGCTTATTAGAGGATACGAAATCTATGACGTTAAAGAAAAGCATTTATGGTGCTGGGAAATTGACTCGGAGACAAAGCGTGGTCATTTTGTTGCAAGAAAACCCGACGAGGTGAATATATCAAAGAAAGTTTTCAATACACAATGTACCTATCTTAAGGTTTTTCTCAATGGCTTTATGATGAATGGCAATTCTGTAGTTACTTGGGAAGATGTGCCATCACTTAAAAATATTGATATAAGTCAAAAAACAAGGCAGGGTGTGTTTAAATACACAAATAATGATATTCGTTATAAAGATGGAAAAAACAAATGTGAACGATTGTGGGCATTTATGAGAAAAGAGGATTTGAAATACAAATGAAATATCAATAGTTCTATATAACGAGAAAAAGAGAGTTCTAATGTGCTCTCTTTTTTTTGTTGTGACAATCTTTCGAAAAACTTTAACCATTTTTAAGCTGATATTTTTGGTTTTCTCGCAAAAAACATTGACCTTTGCACCAAACTAATTATTAATAATCAAAAGGTTAATTGTTATTTTGTATGATAATTACTGATCAACTTACTAATGTTATTTTCTTTTCTGATACGATAGAAAATGAGTGCCCAGAATTGTTTAGTTCTGTTTCAAAACTTAAGGAACTTGGACTTCCAATACGTTTTTTCAAAGGAGGCAATAGCATGTGGGCCCGTGATTATATGCCTATACAGGTCTCTCCTTATAGGTTCGTGAATTTTAAATATAATCCTGACTATCTGAATGATACAGATGCACATCGTGCTACAATCACTGATAATGTTGCTCAAATATGTCAATCTCTTTTCGAACATAATGTTGATGTGTTGACATCGGATATTGTACTTGACGGAGGCAATGTTATTAAAGGAAATGATTTTGTGGTTATGACGGATAAGGTTTTGTATGACAATCCTCAATACACAACTTCGAGACTTATTCACGAATTAGAGATGCTATTTATGCGTTATATTATAATAATCCCATGGGATAGAAATGAACCAATATATGGTCATGCTGATGGTGTGATAAGATATGTTGATGAGTCACGTTTACTATTGACAAAATATCCAGATAGGAAATATATTAAAGAGGTCAAATCACATTTCAAGGATTACAAGGTTTCATCATTATTCATGCCTAGAAATGCAGCTATAAAGCGTCAATCGTATCAATGGGCATATATCAATTATATTCACACATCTGATTACGTACTTTATCCAGCTTTGTCTCCAAAGGCTGATTGCGCTGAAGACCTTTGTGTAAAGAGGCAATTCCAAAAGCTATTCAGCGAATATAAGCAGGAAAATATAATCCCTGTTTATGCGTTACCAGCAATTAAGTTTGGAGGCGGATTGCATTGCAGTTCTTGGAATGTGTTGGATATTAATTCATTTAATACTAATAAATGTGATGGAAAACGAAATAAATGATTGTTTGGGAGAAAGACGATTTTGGATTATTTCAATTACTCGGTAATTCCAAATGAATTGATATACTAAAGAGGTTTTTATGAAAAAGGGTTGACAGTCGAATTTTAATTCCCACCAAATTTTTTTCTTGAAAATGCCGCTATCCACCAAAATTTCCCCGTTTTTCATCTACTAATCGCGTTATTCGTGGACTTTGAAATCAGATTTTCTGGCTGAATCATACAAAATCAGAAAAAATTGCATCAGCTGTTTTGCTGTTTGACATTTTTTCATTACCTTTGCAGTCATAAATCTTCGAGGTTTAAGATTGCATAATCATTTAAATATACAAGGATATGAAAAAGGTTATTTATTCAATTGCTATCATGCTTGTTCTCCTTTGCGGTTGCAAAAAGGAGGAAAAACACAATCTTATGAAATGCCGTCCACTCGGTGCAACGGGTATTGAGGTGTCAGAAATAGGTATCGGCTGTGGCGCTTTTGCCAAATTCGACACTGCCCAGTCACGTATCTATATGGATCTTGCTATGGATAGTGGGGTGAATTATATTGACATTTATGATGCCAACCCTACAGTGCGTTCGAATATCGGATATGCCCTTCGTGGACGTAGGGACCGTATGGTTATCCAAGGGCATGTGGGTGTCTGTTGGAAGGACGGGCAATATAAAAAGACTCGCGATATCGCTGAATGTCGCGAAGGTTTCGAAGACCTGCTCGCTCGCCTTGAAACTGACCATATCGAGGTTGGTATGATTCATATCACCGACTCTTGGGAGCAATGGGAGGAAATCAAAGGGTCAGAGTATCTCGAATACGTCAAACAACTGAAAGCTGAGGGCAAAATCAAACATATTGGCCTTTCGTCGCATAACGCTGAGGTGGCTCTTGCTGCTGTGAAATCGGGGATTGTCGAGGTGCTTATGTTCTCAATAAACCCTGTTTTCGACCGTCTTCCTTCGGGTGTAAATCCTTGGGATGCTGATTTCGGCACCCAGTCAATAAATGGTATTGACCCATTCCGCATTGAACTTTATGATTATTGCGCTTCGCATGACATTGCAGTTGTCAATATGAAATCGTTTGCCGGTGGTCGTTTGCTGGATGCTTCGAAATCACCACTCAGCGTGGCGCTTACACCTGTTCAATGTCTTGCTTACGTGCTGGCTAAACCTTGTGTATCGTGTGCTCTCACTGGTGCGAACACTTGCGAGGAGTTGCAGCAGGCACTCGATTATGTCACTGCAACTGACGAGGAGAAAGATTATTCCAAAGTTATCGAGCGTGGCGACAATCAGCAGAAGCAGGAATGCACCTATTGCGGCCATTGCGCACCATGCAAGTCAAAGATTGACATTGCCGAGGTCAACCGCATCCTCGACGAATATGAGGCACAAGGTTGCGAAGGGGTAAATGCTGAATTGCAAGCTCGTTACGATGCTTTGGAGCATAAAGCGTCAGAGTGCCAGAAATGTGGCGAGTGTATGGAGAGATGCCCTTTCAAGGTGAATATTGTCGAGCGTATGGAGAAGGCTGCAGAGGTTTTTGAGAAAAAATAATTTTTTTTGATGGAAAAGGTATAACATTAGGCAAAAAATTTGTACCTTTGCACCGTATTTTGACAATTAAAGAAATAAGATATATGGAAAAGGGTTTCAAAGAGGCAATCCGTGAGGGTATTCCTGACGTGTTGCCACAGCCAAAAGCTTATGACACAACAGTCAACCATGCGCCAAAGCGCAAGGAAATTCTGACTGACGAGGAGAAGAAACTTGCCCTGCGCAATGCTCTTCGCTATTTCCCAAAGAAACACCATGCAGAACTTGCAAAGGAGTTTAAGGAGGAGTTGCAGAAATATGGTCGTATCTACATGTACCGTCTGCGTCCTGACTACAAGATGTATGCTCGCCACATTGACGAGTATCCTTACAAGAGCCGTCAGGCTGCTGCCATCATGATGATGATACAGAACAACCTCGACCCTGCCGTTGCACAGCACCCTCACGAGCTTATCACCTACGGTGGAAATGGTGCTGTGTTCCAGAACTGGGCACAGTATCGCCTTGTGATGAAATATCTCTCTGAGATGACTGACGAGCAGACTCTCGTGATGTATTCAGGTCACCCACTCGGACTCTTCCCTTCGCAGAAAGAGGCTCCACGTGTGGTTGTCACCAACGGTATGGTCATCCCTAACTACTCTAAGAAAGACGACTGGGAGCGTTACAACGCACTCGGTGTCAGCCAGTATGGTCAGATGACCGCTGGTTCTTACATGTATATTGGCCCACAAGGTATCGTTCACGGTACGACTATCACAGTGATGAATGCCGCACGCAAACACCTGAAACCAGGCGAGAAGGATTTCCGTGGCCAGATATTCATCAGTGCAGGTCTTGGTGGTATGTCGGGAGCTCAGCCAAAGGCTGCTGTCATCTCTGGTGTTGTGGGCGTCATCGCCGAAATCAATCCAAAGGCTGTCAATACCCGTTATACGCAGGGTTGGGTGAACGAGGTTTATGACGACCTCGACAAGCTGATTCCTCGTATGCTTGAGGCTTCACGCAACAAAGAGGCTGTTTCTATCGCATATCAGGGTAACGTGGTTGACCTCTGGGAGCGTCTTGCAAAAGATGGTATTGAGATTAATCTTGGTTCTGACCAGACTTCACTCCATAACCCATGGGCAGGTGGTTATTATCCAGCAGGTTATACATTCGAGGAAAGCAACCGCATGATGGCTGAGGAACCAGAGAAGTTCCAAGAGGCTGTTCAGGCTTCGCTTCGCCGCCACGTTGCTGCAATCAATAAACTGACAGCAAAAGGCATGTATTTCTTCGATTATGGAAATGCGTTCCTACTTGAATCTTCGCGTGCAGGTGCTGACGTCATGGGCGCTAACGGCAAATTCCGTTATCCATCGTACGTTCAGGACATCATGGGCCCTATGTTCTTCGATTATGGCTTTGGTCCTTTCCGTTGGGCTTGTACTTCGTGCGACCCTAAGGATTTGGCTGTCACCGACCGTTTGGCAACTGAGGTGCTTGAGGAGATTCGCAAGACTGCACCAAAAGAGATTATCGGTCAGCTTGACGACAATATCCATTGGATAAAGGAGGCTCAGAAGAACAACCTCGTCGTTGGTTCTCAGGCTCGTATCCTTTATGCTGATGCTGAGGGTCGTATGAAGATTGCACAGGCGTTCAACAAGGCTGTCGCTTCTGGCGAGATTTCTGCTCCTGTAGTTCTCGGTCGTGACCACCATGACGTTTCAGGTACCGACTCTCCATTCCGCGAGACTTCAAACATATATGACGGTTCACAGTTCTGTGCCGACATGGCTGTCCAAAACTGCATCGGCGACTCGTTCCGTGGTGCTACCTGGGTATCTATCCACAACGGTGGCGGTGTAGGTTGGGGCGAAGTTATCAATGGCGGCTTTGGTATGGTCGTTGATGGTACTGCTGAATGCTCTCGCCGCATTGACAACATGTTGCTTTGGGACGTAAACAATGGTATCGCCCGCCGTTCATGGGCACGCAACGAGGGCGCAATGTTCGCCATCCAACGTGAGATGGACCGCACTCCAGGGCTTGTTGTCACAATGCCAAATATAGTTGATGATAGTATCTTAGAGTAACGTACAAAAATCAAATTTCGCCCTAAAAGGGCAAAAGAAAATAGCCCTGGGTAACACCCTGGGTAAACAATCAAAATTAACCAAACGCCCTGAAGGGGCAAAAGAACTATAAAATGAAATATACAATAACTGATAAAATCTCAATCGAAGATATCAAATCAATCATCTTCGAGAACCGCCAGATTGAACTCTCAAAAGAGTCTGTAGCACGCATTCAGAAATGCCGTGACTACCTCGACAACAAGATGAAGACTCAGAAAGAGCCAATCTATGGTGTCACAACCGGTTTCGGTTCACTCTGCAACATCTCTGTTGGAGCCGACGAACTCTCTCAGCTTCAGAAGAACCTCGTTATGAGCCACTCTTGCGGTACTGGCGACCCTGTTGACCCAGAAATCATCCGCATCATCATGCTGCTCAAGATTCAGTCTCTCCAGTATGGCTACTCTGGCTGTCAGGTTGTTACCGTTCAGCGTCTTGCCGACATGTTCAACAACAACGTAATCCCTGTCGTATATCAGAATGGTTCGCTTGGTGCATCAGGCGACCTTGCTCCTCTCGCACATCTATGCTTGCCATTGCTCGGTCTTGGCGAGGTTTATTTCGAGGGCAAAAAGGTTGCTGCCGCTGAGGTTAACAAGAAATTCGGCTGGGAGCCTATCACACTCCAGTCTAAGGAAGGTCTTGCACTTTTGAATGGTACTCAGTTCATGGCTGCTCATGCAACTTGGGCACTCATCAAGGCTGAGGAACTCTCGAAGGCTGCTGACACTATCGGTGGCGTATCCCTCGACGCATTCGACGGACGTATCGAACCATTCACTCATGAGGTTCACGCTATCCGCCCTCACAACGGACAGCTTGCAACAGCTGAGCGTATTCGCAACCTCATGAAAGGTTCCGAGATTATAGCACGTCCTAAGAAGCATGTCCAGGATCCATATTCATTCCGCTGTATGCCACAGGTTCACGGTGCTTCAAAAGATGCCATCGCTTACGTTAAGTCAGTGGTTACAACTGAAATCAACTCTGCCACCGATAACCCAACGGTTGTTCCAGACAGCGATATGGTAATCTCGGCAGGTAACTTCCACGGTCAGCCATTGGCAATCGTTATGGATTTCCTCGCCATTGCACTTGCAGAGCTCGGTTCTATCTCTTGCCAGCGTATCAACCAGCTCATCAGCGGCAAACGCGAACTTCCTTCATTCCTCGTTGCAAAACCAGGTCTCAACTCAGGCTTCATGATTCCTCAATACACTGCCGCTTCAATCGTAAGCCAGTCCAAGGGTCTCTGTATGCCTGCTTCTGTTGACTCTATCGAGTCTTCGCAGGGTCAGGAGGATCACGTATCTATGGGTGCTAATGCAGCAACCAAGCTTATCCGCGTAGCCCTCAACACCGAGCGCGTTCTCGGCATTGAGCTTTTCAATGCAGCACAGGCACTTGAGTTCCGCC
>JAKSNU010000039.1 GCA_024399535.1 Paludibacteraceae bacterium | reverse complement strand
GCAAATTTACTGCTTTTTTTTGATATTACATTCGAAAAATGTTGTAAATTTGCAGAGAATTTTAATCGTATATGAAATGGAAGGAAAAGTAGTAGTTTTTTGTAGAAATACTGAAACGTCTGCCGAATACACTGAGGGTGTGTCTGTCAGCGAAATACAGCGTAAATTGAACCTCCAAATGAATACCCCAATACTCGGTGTTTTGGTCAACAATCGTCTGCGCAATCTCAACTATAGAATCTATTCTCCTAAGACTATTGAGTTTGTCGAGATGCGTTCTGAGATGGGTTTAAGGATTTATTCACGTACAATGTGGATGATTTTCGCCATGGCTCTTCGTGATGTTTGTTCTGAAGCTACAATGCGTATAGAGTATCCTATCAGCTATGGTTTCTTTTGCACCATTCATGGTACTTCATGTACTGAATCACTCATTCATTTAGTCCGCGACCGTATGCAGGATATCATTCGGTGCAATATGAAAATCGAGATGTGCGAAGAGCGCACAGATGTCGTCGCTGAACGTTTCCGTGAATTTGGTGCTTTTGAAACTGCCAAACTCCTCTCAACTGTCAATCGACAGTATTCACGCTACTATCGCATTGACAATTACATTGATTATTATACATACATTCTTGCCCCTTCTACAGGATATGTCACCACTTTCGACCTTATACCTTACGAAGATGGTGTTCTGCTTGTCCTTCCTGACATCAACGATATGAATACTCCGGGGAAGGTCTTTAAATCCCCTAAAGTCTTTAAGGCTCACCGTGATTTCAACGAATGGAACCGCCTTATGGGTATGAACAACGTAGGCGATTTCAACGAAATATGTCGTAATGGTGGCATTCGTCAGATGTTGAAATTGTCAGAGTCGCTACACGAGAAACGTATTGCCGAAATTGCAGATACCATTGTCGAGCATCATCCGAAATTCATTCTCATTGCCGGACCTTCATCGTCTGGCAAGACTACATTTTCAAAACGTCTCGAGATTCAGCTTCGCATTACTGGTATCAATCCTTTAGTGCTTAGTGTTGACGATTTTTTTGTTGACCGCGAGTTCACACCACGTGATGAAAATGGCGATTATGATTTCGAACATCTCAATGCTCTTGACCTTGACCTCCTTGACCGTACGCTCAACGGTCTTCTCCGTGGTGACGAAGTCGAGATTCCTCAGTACAATTTTGCTGACGGCAAAAAGCATTTCAATGGCAAAAAGCTTCGTATGACCGAACGTAGTGTAGTTGTCATGGAGGGTATTCATGCTCTCAACCCTGATATGATTCCGAATATTCCTCAGGATGCTGTATTCAGGATTTTCGTCGAGCCTTCAACTTCAGTTCCTTTCGACAATCATAACTGGGCAGCTCCTTCTGATATTCGTCTTGCTCGTCGTATTCTACGTGACTACAAGTTCCGTGCATATTCTGCACAGAACACCATTCGTCGTTGGCCTTCTGTGCGTAGAGGCGAAATGCGTTGGATATATCCTTTCCAGGAGAATGCCGATGTAATCTTCAACTCTGCTCTCATCTTCGAGCTTGCCGTTCTTCGCAACTACGTCGAGCCATTGCTTCGTCAGGTTCCTGAAGCTTCCGACGAATATGCAACTGCCCGTCGTCTTCTCGACTATTTTGACTATTATGAACTTGTCTCTGACCGCGAGATACCTCCTACGTCGCTGCTTCGTGAATTTGTTGGTGGCTCGTCATTCCATTATTGATTTTGATGGCTGACGTTGACGAAATATTGCGACAATATTGGGGCTACGACTCTTTTCGTCCGCTCCAGCGTGAGATTATTGACTCTGTCGTCAGCGGTCACGATACTCTCGCCATACTACCTACAGGTGGCGGCAAATCCCTCACTTTCCAGATTCCTGCGCTTGCCCTTCCTGGTACTGCACTCGTCATATCTCCCCTTATAGCATTGATGTCTGACCAGGTTCATAACCTCCGTAAACGCAACATTCGTGCCATAGTCATACATTCCGGATTGACACACGACCGTATATACGACATTATGGAGCAGGCATCTTATGGTGCTTACGACCTCATCTATGTCTCGCCCGAGCGACTGACTTCCGAATTTTTCCGTACTCGACTTCGCTACATAAACATCAATCTCATAGCTGTTGACGAAGCTCACTGTATCTCGCAATGGGGTTATGATTTCCGCCCATCGTACCTTAAGATTGCCGAAATACGGGAATATTTCCCAGATGCGCCTATCCTTGCGCTTACAGCCTCAGCCACTCCTGAAGTAGCCAATGACATTGTCGATAAACTTGCGTCTCACTCTGGGTCGTCATTTGTCAGGTTTCGTAGTTCCGTGCGTCGTGACAATATTGTCTATGTCGTACGCAGTTCTGACGACCGTCTTGGCACTTTGGTCAATATTTTGAATGCTGTACCAGGCTCAGCGATAGTCTATTTCCGAACTCGTGAGGCTACGCAGAAAATCTCAGATTGTCTTACGGAATGTGGTTTTTCAGTCAACTATTATCATGCTGGTCTTGATCGTGACGAACGTGACGAACGTCAGGCAGATTGGCTTTCAGGCAAACTGAGAATACTTTGTGCGACAAATGCCTTTGGTATGGGTATTGATAAAGCTGATGTCCGTGTTGTTGTCCATTTCGACATACCTGACACTCTTGAGGCATACTATCAAGAGGCTGGACGTGCAGGTCGTGATGGCAAGAAATCCTACGCCGTTCTTCTCGCTCCTCCATCGTCAGTCGATGCACTTTTGCATCGTCATGAAAAAGTATTTCCTTCGAAGGATTTTATTCGCGTTGTCTATCAACGTCTTGCTGAATATTTTATTGTAGGCGAAGGGTCTGGTTTAGATGCGGTATTTCCCTTTTCGCTTGAGGAATTTTGTCATGCCACGCGTATGCAATATGCTGCAGTGCGTGCTTCGCTGAAAGTCCTCGAATGGTCAGGATATATCACTCTCACTGAGGAGTTTGACGATGCTTCGAAAATGCAGATTCTCGTCTCACCTTCGTCCGAGGAACTTTGGACACGTCTTCGCATAGGTAGCGACCCTATACTTGATATCATTATGCGTCTATATACAGGGGTTTTCACAGATAGGGTTCATATCAACGAGGATAAGATTGCAGTCCTTCTCGGCATAGACCGCAATGATGTTTACACTCACCTTTCAGCACTTGACCGTGCGGGAGTAATCAAATATGTTCCTTTCCGTCGTTCGCCGCTCTTGATTTATACAACCGAACGAAAGGATTCTGAGAAGCTTCATATCCCTGACGAAGCATACGAGTTTCGTATTCGTCAGCTCCGCAATCGTCTGTCGCATATTCATAAATATGCCACTGATACTTCTAACTGTCGTTCTATTCTTCTCGAACGCTATTTTGGCGAAACCTCTTCAGAGCCTTGTCATCACTGCGACAATTGCCTTTCGCGAAAATAAAAAGTAAATATTAAAATTTACAAATACGGCATTTGTCTTAAATTGTGTGTTTTTCAGCCTGTTATCAGACCTTGAAAAACACACAAAAAAAAGTGCTATTTTATTTCCTGTTTTCAAAAATTATTACTACCTTTGCATTCTAAAACATCAATACGTCAAAATGGCTACTGAAGAAGATAAATCGTTGGAATCTAACAATTATGGTGCAGACAAAATTCAGGTCCTTGAGGGGCTTGAAGCTGTCCGCAAGCGTCCGTCAATGTATATTGGCGATACTGGCGTCAAGGGTCTTCACCATCTCGTGTATGAGGTGGTAGATAATTCGATTGACGAAGCTCTCGCTGGTTACTGTAACGACATCGTTGTATCTATCAATGATGATAACTCGATAACGGTCGTGGATAACGGTCGTGGTATCCCTGTCGATATGCACAAGAAAGAGGGGAAATCCGCCCTTGAGGTGGTTATGACAGTACTACATGCCGGAGGTAAATTTGACAAAGGTTCGTACAAGGTATCTGGTGGTCTGCATGGTGTGGGTGTGAGCTGCGTGAATGCTCTCTCTGACTCGTTGCATGTTGAGGTTCGCCGTAATGGTAATGTCTATGCCCAAGATTATTCGAAGGGTAAACCTCTCAATTCGGTTTCTGTCGTTGGCACTGCCGAGAATACTGGTACCTCAGTAACATTCCATCCTGATGCTGAAATCTTTTCTGAAACAGTATATCAATACAATATCCTCGCTGCGCGTCTTCGCGAACTTGCTTTCTTGAATGCAGGCATTTCCCTGACTTTGGTTGATAAGCGCGTTGATGCTGAAAATCCAGAACCACGCTCGGAGCGTTTCTATTCAGAATTGGGTCTTCGCGAGTTTGTGAAATACATCGACGGCACACGTACGCCTATCATCAACGAGGTGATTTACATAAATACCGATAAATACGGAACTCCTATCGAGATAGCCATGCTCTACAACAATGGCTATACCGAGAGTCTTCATTCATACGTCAACAATATCAATACTATCGAGGGTGGTACTCACGTTGCAGGTTTCCGCCGTGCACTCACCCGTACCCTCAAGAAATATGCCGATGACTCGAAAATGCTTGAGAAAGCTAAAGTCGAAATCACTGGCGACGACTTCCGCGAGGGTCTGACAGCCGTAATTTCTGTAAAAGTCGCAGAACCTCAGTTCGAGGGTCAGACCAAGACGAAACTCGGCAACAACGAAGTAATGGGTATGGTTGACCAAGCAGTGGGCGAAGCACTTGCCAACTACCTTGAAGAACATCCATCTGAAGCTAAAACAATTGTCGAGAAGGTAATCCTTGCTGCTCAAGCTCGTAATGCTGCACGCAAAGCGCGCGAGATGGTTCAGCGTAAATCTCCTCTCTCGGGTGGCGGTCTCCCCGGAAAACTCGCAGACTGTTCGTCGAAAGATCCTTCGCTCTGCGAACTCTTCCTCGTCGAGGGAGATTCTGCAGGTGGTTCTGCAAAACTGGGTCGTGAACGTCATTATCAGGCTATCCTCCCTCTTCGTGGCAAAATCCTCAATGTCGAGAAGGTCATGCAGCATAAAGCTTTCAGCAGCGAGACTATTCGCGATATTTATACTGCTCTTGGTGTCACCATCGGTACACCAGACGACCCTAAAGCTCTCAACCTCACAAAACTCCGTTATCACAAGGTCATCATTATGACAGATGCCGATGTCGATGGTGCTCATATCGCTACTCTTATTCTGACATTCTTCTTCCGCTATATGCGTGAACTTATCGAAAATGGATATGTTTATATCGCTACTCCTCCTCTTTATCTCTGTAAGAACAAGAAAGGGAATATTCAAGAGTATTGCTGGAACGAGGATCAGCGTCTTGCTTTCATCGAGAAATATGGCAATGGCGATGAAAACGGTATCAACCAGCAGCGATACAAAGGTCTTGGCGAAATGAATGCTGAGCAACTCTGGAAGACAACTATGGACCCTGAAAACCGTACTCTCCGCCATGTGACCATCGACAATGCTGCAGAGGCTGACCAGATTTTCTCAATGCTTATGGGCGACGACGTAGAGCCTCGTCGTAAATTCATCGAGGAAAATGCAACTTATGCAAATATCGATGCTTAATGTCTGATTATAAAATTATTATTATATTATGAAATTCATTGTAGCAAATTCAACCCTTCTGTCCTGTCTCCAGATGGCAGGAAAAGTCGTTGCACCAAACAATCTTGTTCCAATTCTCGAAAATTTTCTTGTAGTAATCGAGGATAACAAACTCACCGTTACTGGTTCAAACCTTGAAAATTCAATTACTTCTTCGATTGAAATCGAAAGTACTGGTTCAAACCTTACGATAGCTCTCCCTGCGCGCTTGATTATCGATACTCTACGTACTTTCCCAGACGAACCTATTGAATTCAATATCAACGAGGATAATATGGAGGTTGTCATCCGCAGTTCGTCGGCTGAATATAATTTCATTGGTCTTCGTGGCAATGATTTCCCACAGGCTATCGACCTTAGCGATGGTTGCAACTCTTTCGTAGCACCTGCCAACGTGCTACTCACTGGTATATCAAAGACCATCACCTCTACAGCAGTCGATGATATACGTCCTGCAATGACTGGTATATATATCACAGTTGACACAGAGCAGTTGACTTTCGTGGCTACTGATGCCCACAAGCTGACTCGCTATTCGTACAAGGATATAAAATCAGAGGATTTGAAGTCGTTCATCCTCCCTAAGAAAACAGCTCTCCTTCTCAAGAACATCATTTCGCCTAACGATTCGTCTGAAATAAACATCTATTTTGACGACAAGAATGCTATCTTCCGTACAGATACATTCTCGCTCGTATGTCGCCAGGTAGAGGGTAAATTTCCTAACTGCAACAGCGTTATTCCTAAGAACAATCCTTTCGAGATGATTATTGACAAGGAGTCGCTTCGCAACTCAATTCGTCGTATAATGGTGTTTGCCAATACCTCAACTTACCTTATCAAAATGCATATAACGAGCAATCTCCTCGAAATAACTACCCAAGATGTTGATACTGGTCGTTCAGGTCGAGAGCAGCTTCCTTGCCAATACAACGGAGATGAACTCAACATAGGTTTCCGTGCTCCTCAGGTGGCTGATATCCTCGCAAGCATTGACAGCGAGAATGTGAAAGTCCATTTGGCTGATGCTTCGCGTGCAGCCATTTTCCTTCCTTTCGAGACAACCGAAAACGAGGAACTCCTCAATCTCGTCATGCCTATGCTCATTAACTGATGGGGTTGACCTGTGCTTAACGAAATAACGAAAATACTAAAGCAAAAATACTCCCCAGCCGAGGCTCAGGCCTTGGCTGGGATTCTTATTTCAGAATCTGCTGAAATGACTTTGATTCAGTCGATGCTCTCAAACCGCACACTGAAGGATTATCCACTGATAATAACACAAATCAACCGCCTTCTCAACGACGAACCAATACAATATATTCTCGGTAAGACTGATTTCTGCAACCTCACTATTCATTGCGACCAGCGAGCACTCATTCCACGTCCTGAAACAGAGGAATTGGTTCAATGGATTCTTGACGAGACCTCAGCTGACAGTTCACCGCATATTCTCGACATAGGTACGGGGACTGGTTGCATAGCTATAGCACTTGCAGCAAACCTTCCGAAAGCTGAAATTACAGCCATTGACATCTCTGAGGATGCCCTTTCACTTGCCCGTGAGAACATCGAGAATCTAAATATTCACAATGTCACCTTACAGCAACTTGACATCCTTCATGACACTGATTTTGATGGTAGATACGATATCATAGTTTCAAATCCTCCGTATATTACTGCAAAAGAGAAAATAGATATGGAGCCAAATGTGCTTAATTTCGAACCACATATGGCACTATTCGCTCCTGACGATGACCCTCTTGCATTCTATAAATCAATTTCTGTTTTCGCCAAACGGCACTTGAAAGGGTCGCTTTTCCTTGAGCTGAATCAATATCTACATTCTGAGATAGGCAATATTTTTCAAGGATTTAGCGATGTTGAAATACGTAACGACATGTTTTCAAAACCACGTATGCTTCGTGCTAAAAACCTATCACTATGAACGAAAAAAACTACAATCGTGCGGCAAATTACTGCTCAAAATCTGAACATTGCATATCGGAATTAAAGCAGAAATTATACGATTGGAAAATCCCATCTGAGGAACATGACGATATCATCAATCGTCTTCTCGAGGAACGTTTCATTGACGAACATCGCTATGCAAGTGCCTACGTTCGCGATAAATTTCATTTCAACCATTGGGGCAAGACGAAGATAGCACTTATGCTGAAAGCAAAAAAAATAAGCTCCGCCGATATCGACGAAGCTCTATCTGAGATTGATGACGAAGAGTATATCAATTCTTTGAAAAACCTTATTGATTCGCAGCGTCCGAAAATAAAGGCAAGTTCAGAATACGAACTAAATGCCAAACTTTTCCGTTTTGCCAGTTCGCATGGTTACGAATCAAATCTTATTTCTTCGCTTTTGTCTTCTTTTTAGTCTTGTTCTCGTCGTTTGAGATTATCTCAAGACATTTCTCAAGAGTCATGTCTTCAGCCTTGACCCCTTTCGGAATACGATAGTTATCGCCTTTGCATGAGATATATATTGAATTGAATCTGCCATGCAATACGGTGATATCCTCTTCTTCGAATCTTGCAATAACCTTTTCGGCATCTGCCCGACGTTTAGCAGCAATGATTTCCTCAGCCCTTTCTCGTGTGATGGTCATAGGGTCTTCGTCCTTTGGAATGGAGATGAAACTATTTCCCAATCTAATGTATGGACCGAATTTACCTATACCGATACTCATTTTTTCACCTTCGAACTCGCCGAGAAGCTTTGGCAACTTAAAGAGTTCCAAAGCTTCTTCGAGCGTTATGGTATCTAATGTCTGACCTTGTTTGAGAGGTGCGAAACGTGGTTTTTTTGTTTCGTCGTCTGTAGCTTCGCCTATTTGGGCTACTGGTCCGTAACGTCCAATTTTCACAAATACAGGTTCACCCGATGTAGGGTCAGTGCCTATCAGGCGTTCGCCTACCTTAGCCTTGTTTGTCGAATTTGATGCCGTAACTACACTCTGGTGAAATGGGCCGTAGAACATATCAATATTGTCCACCCATGTCATTTCGCCACATGCTATTTTGTCGAATTGCTCCTCAACGTTTGCTGTGAAATTGTAGTCCATTATGTCGGAGAAATTTTCGGACAGATAGTCGTTGACAACTATTCCAACATCTGTTGGTGAAAGTTTTCCCTTTTCGGTTGTAGCTTTCTCAACTTTGATTCCCTCACTGATTTCGTCATTTCTCAGCATGAGACATACGAATTCTTTCTCAGCATTCTGAATCTCTCGTTTATCAACGTAATCTCGCTTCATGATAGTCGAGATGATTGGAGCGTAGGTCGAAGGACGACCAATTCCGAGCTCTTCAAGTTTATGAATCAGTGTAGCTTCTGTGTATCTCGATGGTTTCTGAGTATAACGCTCGGTGGCAGTCATCAGGTCAATCTTGAGTTCTGCTCCCTCTTTGATTTTTGGCAAAGATTGCTCTGCTGAATCATCAGATGTTTCATCTTGAGTTTCGAGATAGAGTTTGCGGTAACCTTCAAATTTGAGCACTTCGCCAGAGGCAACAAACTTCTCCTCGTCATTACCCATTTCTATGGTAACAATTGTTTTTTCATATTCAGCATCAGCCATCTGCGAAGCGATTGTACGTTTCCAAATGAGTTCATAGAGTTTTTTCTCTTGGGCTGAGCCATCTATCTCTCGCTGGTCAATGTATGTAGGGCGGATAGCCTCGTGAGCTTCCTGCGCACCTTTGCTGTGGGTAGTATATTGATGTCCGTTGTAATAGTCTTCGCCAAATTGTCTAAAAATCTCTTTTTTGCACGCACCTAAAGCTAACGATGAGAGGTTCACCGAGTCAGTACGCATATAGGTTATCTTACCATGTTCGTAAAGTGATTGAGCAATTTGCATAGTAGATGCCACTGTGAACCCATATTTCCTTGCTGCTTCTTGTTGCAGTGTTGAAGTCGTGAAAGGAGGCATAGGATGTCGTTTCAAAGGCTTTGTTTCGACTTGCGAGACAACAAATTTTGCATTTTTTGCGCGTTCAAGGAACTCTTCAGCCTCTTTTTTAGTTGCAATCTTATTTTTTAGTTCTGCACGGAATCGTATTCTCTTCTCAGCTATAAATTCAGCGACTACCCTATATGAACATTCGTTTTTGAAGTTGTTGATTTCTCTTTCTCGCTCAACTACCAATCGTACTGTGACTGACTGTACACGACCAGCCGAAAGGTTAGTTTTAATCTTTTTCCACAACACTGGCGATAACTCAAATCCCACAATGCGATCCAACACTCTTCGCGCTTGCTGTGCGTCCACCATATTCATATTTATCTCACGTGGATTCTCGATAGCTTCGAGGATTGCATCCTTTGTAATCTCGTGAAAAACAATTCTATATGTTTTTTTATTTTTTAAGCCGAGTACATCATAAAGATGCCATGCAATTGCCTCTCCCTCGCGGTCTTCATCGGATGCTAACCATACAACTTCTGCTGCATCAGCTGCCTTTTTCAGTTCTTTGACTTTGTCCTTTTTATCATCTGGTATCTCATAAATTGGTGTATAGCCATTAGCGACATCAATTCCAAGTCCAGTCTTTTTCAAATCTCTAATATGTCCGTATGACGACAAAACTTTATACTCTTTCCCCAAAAATTTTTCTATGGTTTTTGACTTTGTTGGGGACTCAACAATAACTAAATTCTTCGGCATAATATTCCCAATTTTTCGAGGCGCAAAGTTACAAAAAAAATCATAACCTCAAAAGATATTCCCGAAATATTTATCCACGTGTACCGTAACAAAAATATTTTTCCTATTCCTTTTGTCATTATTCATTTTATTTGTAACTTTGCACTCGAATATACTTTATTTATGAAAACGATTCAAGTTCTTGACCGTACGTTTGTCGAATATATTTCATATTCTGACATTTGCGCTAAAGTGAAGGATGTTGCAGCGAAAATGGAGGCTGAACTTTCTAACACCAATCCTCTCTTCATCGTAATGCTTAATGGTGCTTTTATGTTTGCTGCTGAGTTGATGAAGAATTTCAATTCGCCTGCCGAGATATCATTTATTAAATATACATCGTATAATGGTACATCTTCGACGGGTGAAGTCAAGCAGCTCGTCGGTCTTGCAAACGATGTGGAGGGGCGTGATGTGGTTATCATAGAAGATATCGTTGAATCAGGTCTTACAATGCATAGCCTTTTGGAACTTCTGCATGAGCGAAATGCGAAATCAGTACGTTTGGCAGTACTGCTTTTCAAGCCAAATTGCTTGAAGTATGATGATATACACATTGACTATCCTGTATTTACGATTTCAGATGAATTTATTGTAGGTTTTGGTCTTGACTATAATGGCTATGGCCGTAATTATAAGGAAATATATAAAATCAAATAACTATGCTTAATATTGTTATCACTGGTGCTCCAGGTTCTGGCAAAGGCACACAGAGCGAACTCATCGAAAAGGAGTATAATCTTTTCCATATCTCGACAGGAGATATGCTCCGTGCTGAAATTAAAGCGGGTTCTGAAATTGGGAAAAAGGCAGAAAGCATCATTGCTGAAGGCAAACTTGTTCCTGACGAGGTTATGATAGCAATGCTTCGCAAACAGGTGCTGGATCACAAAGACGCTTGTGGTTTCATCTTCGATGGTTTCCCTCGTACCGTTGTACAGGCAGAGGAACTTGACGAAATGCTTGCTGAACTTAATGCTAAGGTTGATGTCCTACTTTGTATGGAAGTTGCACATGAGACTCTCGTAGAACGTCTCCTCAATCGTGGGAAAACTTCTGGTCGTGCTGACGACAATCTTGAGACTATCGAAAAACGTCTTGCTGTCTATACTGAGAACACTCTTCCTGTTATTGAATTCTACAAAAAGAGCGGTCGTTTCTCAAAAGCTGACAACAATTCGACCGTCGAGAATTGCTTTGACCAGATTAAAAATATAATTAACGCTCATATCTGATGGAATCTAACTTCATTGACTACGCTAAGATTTACTGTCGTTCGGGTCATGGTGGGCCGGGTTCTGCACATCTGCATCGTGCTAAATATCTTCCTAAAGGAGGTCCTGATGGAGGCGATGGTGGTCGTGGAGGACATGTTATCCTTCGTGGAAATCGCAATTACTGGACTTTGATCCATTTGCGCTATACTCGCCATATCATTGCTACTGATGGTGGGGCTGGCAGCGAATCACGTAGCTTTGGAGCTGATGGCGAAGATCAATATATAGATGTCCCTTGCGGTACTACAGCTCGTAATGCTGATACAGGTGAAATAATCTGCGACATTACTGACGACAAGCAGGAATTTGTCCTTCTCAAAGGTGGTCGTGGTGGATTGGGAAATTGGCATTTCCGTACTTCTACGAATCAGACACCAAGATATGCACAACCTGGCGAACCTCGTCAGGAAATGAACGTCATCCTTGAGTTGAAACTTCTTGCCGATGTTGGTCTTGTGGGGTTCCCTAATGCTGGCAAATCTACTCTTCTCAGCGTTGTCTCCGCTGCTAAGCCTGAGATAGCAAACTACCCATTCACGACATTAACACCTAATCTTGGTATTGTCTCCTATCGTGATGGGAAATCGTTCTGCATGGCTGATATTCCTGGAATCATCGAAGGTGCAAGCGAGGGTAGGGGGCTTGGGCTTCGCTTTCTTCGTCACATTGAGCGCAATTCTGTCCTTCTGTTTCTTGTGCCTGCCGACACTGAGGATCATCTGCACGAGTATAATGTGTTGTTGAATGAATTAGAACAATATAATCCTGAATTACTCGACAAACACCGTATTTTAGCAATATCTAAAACGGATATTCTTCCTGCCGATGAGCTGGAAAAACTTATGAAGAAGTTGAAGAAGAAACTGCCTTCTGATCTTCCTTTCATCACTTTTTCTTCTGCATCGCGTACTAATCTTACCGAACTGAAGGATATTCTTTGGCAAAATATCAATGGATAATATAAAGAAACTGCCTGATGAACCGAAATCGTCAGGCAGTTTCTTTGTATTGTATCATTTATGAATCAGTTTCACTACCTTATTGCCGCATCTGAGGAAGTAAATTCCGTTTTGCATACCATCTATACCAGCATCTCCTATTCCTCTGAGAACGACTTTTCCTGAGCAGTCTGTCAACTCATATAGACCATCGTATCCTTTTATTCTCAGCACATCTTCTTCAAACCATGCCTTTACTTCTGAATCTTCGGCTGTTTCGTCAATATCTTGTACCTCTTTCAACATGCTATAAACTTCCCACGCATTGGGTATTCCATAGCCGAGGCTGTCATTGGGTCTGTCACCTAATGACGCTGTACTGCATATCACGCTTCGCAATGTTGCAGGATCAACATTTGGCAGGGCACTCATCAATGTTGCTACCATGCCTGCTGCTATAGGGGTTGCAAACGAAGTTCCATTACCTCTCTTCAGTTCTCCAGTATAGCAATCGCCTATAGTCGATTCTGTAGCCTTGGCGCAGATGTCAGGCTTTATTCTTCCGTCTGCACTCGGCCCGTAGGAACTGAATGTCGAATGTTCGCCATAAATATCTACTCCGCCTACGGTCAATATATTTTCGGCATCTGCTGGTGTACCGATGTATCGCCATTCGTTGCTTCCTTCGTTTCCTGCTGCGACAAGAGTCATAATGCCTTTCTGTGATGCCATGTGTGCAGCTATGGACGCCCTGAAGTATTGACCATTCATATTATTATATACGAAACGTGGATCTTCGTCATCTGAATAGAAATACCCTAACGATGAGGTTATCACGTCTGCTCCTATACTATCTGCTCTTTCTGCAGCAAGAATCCATAGGTCTGGCTCGTATGGATATTCCTCGTTGTTGTTTTCGGTGATATAAAGGCAGTAATTTGCATCTGGTGCAGAACCCGTAAAATCGTTAGGTACTATGTATGCCATTGTGCTAAGCACGCTCGTCCCATGCGAATGAAAGTCATAGACATAACCGCTATTCCCGATGAAATCGTATGTGTCTATTATGCCATTTCTGTTACGTAAACTGTCAAAACCGCTTATTTGGTCAACACCTATGTATCCGCAGTCTATGACTGCTGTAAGAATTCCCTGACCTCTATAGCCAATCTGGTGTAGTTTCTGAATATTCAATTGGATGTTTTGGTCATTCCATTGGGAGGTTGTCTCGGCTTTGGTTTTTCCTTTTTTTATGTTGCGCTTGATGTTATATCTGCCAGCACTTGACGGACGGACAATATCTACAGAATCGACACAACCAAGTGATTTTACTGAATTTATCTGCTCTTCGCTTGCCCATACAAGTATTCCGTTCATCCAGCGAGAAGAGTGGTAAAATTGTGCGCCAGTGGCAGTCACTTGGTTGATATAAGATTGTGTGACAGGCATATCTGTGGAATCTACCTGTATTCCGAGTCTTGCACGTCTGTCCAATGTTCTTTGCGAGAGGTATGCTTCTGGATGGGCGAGGTCATACTCGTTGCCTGACTTGTCGCTGAGATATACAAAATACATTGCAGGGTTTTTAGCACCTGCCAAAAATCCTGCAATGATTAATATACATATTGATATAAATCGCTTCATACCAATTTTATCTTGTTGGCATCATGACAACTTCTACACGGTTGCCTTCCTCGTAGATTGACTTGATGATGTTCTGTACTGTCTCGCCAGTGATAGCTTCTACTGCTGGGCGATACTCTTTCAGATAGTTCAGGCCGTTGCGGAAATAGTAGTTATAGAGTACTGTATTCATCCAGTAGTCGTTCTTGCGAAGGTCGTCTTCATAAACCTTGATGAGGTTCTCTTTCTCTTTGTAGAGATCTGTTGCGAGAGGACCATTTTCGATGATGGTCTCAACCTCGTCGTAGATAATGCCGAGGAGCTTGTTCTGCTTATCAGGGTCAGTATCGAAATTCATGATGAGATAAGCAGTTGGTACTGGCTTTTCAATCAGTGTGCCGTATGTACCTACACCGTACGAGCCGCCTTCACGTTCGCGGATTGATTCGAGGTAGCGTGTGCCGAGGATGTTACCTGCAATTTCCATGTTGAGGCTGTTTGCGAGGTTGTATTCCAAGTTCTTGCCGATGATATATACACGGTTTGAAGCAGTTTTGGTCTTCATGTCGCGTTTGAAATATACGTAGTTGCCGCCTTCTGCAAAATAGAGTTTGTCGTCGTTCCAGGTTTCGAATTTCTTTGTAGTCTTCATTCCGCCGAGCCATTGTTCAATCAGGGCACGTATTTTGGCGTCTTTAGGGTCGATGTTGCCTACAAACATGAATGTGAAGTCTGCAGGGTTGGCGAAACGCTCTTTGTAGATTGCGATAGCGCGTTTCTGGTCAATGCCCTTCATATTGTTTGTGTCGAGCGAGAAGATTCTGTCAGAATTTGCATAGACTGCCTTGTTTATCCTGTCGCTGAACTCGGTTTTAGGGTTACTCATGCGTGGAGCAAGCTGGTTCTTGAGTAAAGACATCAGCGAGCCGAATGCCTTATCGTCCTGACGTGGGGAGGTGAAGTAGAGGTAGTTCAGTTTCAGCATAGACTCGAAGTCTTTAACTGTTGACGTTCCGGACATCTCTTCGATGAAACGGCCGATTGATGGTCTTACGCTTGCCTGTATGCCTGTCAGTGCTTTCTGCAATGCAGTCATGTCGAACGTGCCTATACCGTTGAATTCAACTATTGAAGATGCCATCTGTGCGTTCATGAGGTCTTTTACATTATATTTGCTGTAACCTCCCCATGAAGTTGCGTTCATCATGATTTCGTCGCTCTTGAAATCAGTCTGTTTGATGATTACCTTTATGCCGTTCTGGAGTGTCCACTCTGTTGTACCAAGTTCAGGATTCTCTTTTTCGGCAACAATCTTGCCAGCCTTTGGAGTTTTCTTTACAAGTTCCTTGTCGATGACCTCTTCTTTTGGTGCGGCAATTTCGAGATTGCGTGCATTTTGGTAGTCTTTAAGCATATCTTCGCCTGTTGGCATTCCGCACTCTTTGCATGCTGTGTTGCTCTTGCCGACTGCTATGATGTACATATTCTTGTCCGAGATATACTCTTTCAATGTTGCATTTACCGTTTCGGCAGTCAGCATAGGGTAGAACTGTTTAGCCATCTGGAGGTCAAACTCGCGCGATGTAAGTGACATTCCATTGTTGTCGAGGAAGTGGCGGTAGCATGATTGTGCGAGATGCTGGCTCTGCACGTTGTTGCGCTCGTTGTATGACTTTTCGAGACTTGCAAGACTCTTTTCCTTAGCCATATCGAGTTCTGACTGGGTGATGCCATAGCGGCGGAGTTTCTCAATCTGGTAGCAAAGGTCACGATATGCTGCAACCTCTTTCCCATCTTTTGGCATTACGAGGAACTCAAAGCAGTCAGTTTCGCCTGCGAGGTTGTCGTAGTCTGCACTCAGTGAAGTGAAGTTTGCATTAGGGTCCATTATCAGTTCACGGAACCTGTTTCTGAAACATGCCGACATCAAGTTGTTGATTGCATCGCCGATGTAACCTCCTAACGAGAGTGTAACCTCTTTAGGGTCTCTTGGGAATTTATAGCCCACTCTAATTGCCTGATATTGTGCTTCATCGTCGAGATATATACCCGTAATAGGTTCTGTGTTCTCAGTGCCGTTGAAACGTGTGCGAGGAGTCATTCCTACGCGACCTTCGACTGGCGAGAACAATTTGATGATTTTCTGTTCCCACTCGTCAACATCGATGTCGCCTACTACTACGATTGCCTGGAGGTCTGGACCATACCATTTCTCATAGTAATCGCGGATAGCCTGATACGAAAAATTGTTTATTACAGCAGTATCGCCAATGATATCGCGTTTTGCGTATTGGCTACCTGGCATAGCCATTTTCATGTAGCCGAAATACATACGACGGCTTGCGCTGTTGCCTGTACGCCACTCTTCGCGGATTACGCCACGTTCGTTGTCAAT
>JAKSNU010000038.1 GCA_024399535.1 Paludibacteraceae bacterium | reverse complement strand
GTAGAGGGTATAATTCGACAAACAATATAGCACTACCCCTCTTTCATTCAGAGACAATCATTTACTGAATATTTCTGTAACATGTTACACATTTGTGCAGTAAAATAACAACTTTTCCACAACACTCGTTTCATCGCACAACCATTACTCGACTATTACTCGATCATCGTACAAGAATTCGTGAGCATTCTTGTACGATGGTCGAGTAATACTAAGGTTCTCCTAAGAGACTCAGGGTAGGTTATACAAATAGCATCAAGTTACAAGAAACTTAAAAATCAAGTTTCCTTACCTCCACATGTAAATCAAAATTCTTTCCCATTCTGATTACCACGAATTTTTCATTACATGCTTCTCGAAATTCTTGAGACATTTCTACAACTTCTGCCAAATCACGTCCAACGGCACTTCCTGATGGTCTATTTGTACATTCACCATTTGTGAATTCTGTGCGAAAGTTATAGCCAGACGATGGTCTATTACCTGCATTTTCAAAGGCTTCTTGTTCCACTTGAAAAAATGAACTTTCCCCACCTTTTATGATTTCGATTATGTCACTTAAATGGTTCTTCCATATTTGAGTATATAAACACTGTCCCATATTTATAATAATGAATAAATTAGTAAAATCATCAGTCTCGCAAATTAGCAAAAGGTCGCATTCCGGAATGTTGTCTTTTAAACGACGTTATCAATTCTGTTTCAACATCACTTGGTTCTTCGTCTATAAGAGGCAACCAACATACAACCAAATCATTTGAATCTTCCAATTGCCAGAGATACCTTCCTCCCCAGTGTCCAACATTTTTTCCACATCCAAAAGAAACAAGCTGGCGCAAACGTGAACGTAATGTTGCCGAACCACATTGAGAGCCCGCCTTGCCGATATATACTATATCCGCTCCTTCAACCCAATTGCGTTGCAACTCATCAAGTGGCACATTGGGATCTTGTTCTTTGAAATGTCCTCCTGTTCCTGTTTCAAGAAACTTTGGTGCCTCCAACGTTCCTCTCAACACAAGATACACACCTATTTGCATAGGAATACATGCATCATTACGTTTTAGTTCTGCAATGGTCTTAAAACCATCAAATCCTTGTTTTTTGTACTCTTCAAACATAATCAATATTTTATTATTTTACTATAAAACTCTGTGACTTGCCATTTATCTCATAGAAATAAACCCCCTCTGGATATGAATGAACATCAAGCACATATTCTGTTGCATTATTTCCAACAGGTATCCTGTCAATCATTTTGCCATTTATGTCGCAAATCTTGATTGACGAAACATTTTTCACGACATCAAAAGTCAGATGGATTTTATCTCTGCATGGATTGGGATATGGTTTTATCTCATGATTATCCATTTTCACCTCTTCATTAGTTGCACTATACGACCCTAAAAATGAATATATCTTGTATTGAGCATCATGACTTAATAATACCAGATAAATTTTTGATCCGTTACTTGCAATATCATATCTTAAATTAAAATAACCTGAACAAATCGAAATATCAAGATTTAAATTGTTTCCCGACCGTACATATACGTCTAAATTCCTGCCGTTATTATTAGCTGACTGAACAAGGAAATATTCATTATTATCATTTTTATAAAGTCCCATAGGAATTTTAGTTACCCTATGAAGTGTATATCCTTGAGGCAGATTGATATTCAAAGACTCGACAAGGCTAAAGTCAGTAGAATTGTAATAAGATACTGTCTTTCCTTCTTCATCCATAAAGCAAAATTCTGCCCCTTCAAATAATTCCATTGGATAAATCCAATTAGAACCACAAAAAGTAAGGCTTTGACCATTGGGAAAACTGAATGTATGTTCCAACGTCAACTGCGCATGAATTGTAAAAGCGCAAAAACAAAAAACAAATGAATAGAATAATTTTTTCATACTTATTTTATTAAATTAAACATATATTATTTATTTTCAGCCAGTAATAAAGATAGCGAACATCCTTTACAAGTTCCGGAGTCAGTAGTAGGCACATAAATGAGCACAAAAAACGCAGTCCACCATTATCATTCTCCTTCCTGAGGTTCTGGTAACCCGTGTAACAAGAATGACAACGTAGCCTGCGCCGATATGTATAACAGCACTCAATAGAGCGCATGAATATACATACACCACAGGCATCCATTGAAACATCTTATTTCGAGTTACACAAAATTTACCAGATTTCAGAAAGCCGAAACAAGCGTCAATAAACGCCTATAAATATGTCTGCTCCCCCACCCCTAATGAGAAGACCCCACAGGCGCAGGTTTGCGGCTGCAAAGATACGACATATTTCTGATATAGCAAATGAATTTGCGAAATATTTCCGTAAAAAATTGGCTATATGAATATTATGCTGCACTTTTGCAAATCGAAAGTTCGACTTTCGATTTGCAAATTATACATATAAAATATTGATTATGAACAGTATCATTTTTCGCATAGACAAAGGAAAGGTTATAAAACTGCTAAAATATTCCCTGCCGTAACTATTTTGAGATCAAGGCAGTGTTGGTTCTATACATGGAGTACTAAATTTATAGTGTTCCAATACTTTGGCGAGAGTACTGAGCCTAAAATATATTTCAGTTTTCAGCATTTCACTATATGCAAGCCGATGCAAGCATGTGGCTGCCATTGGACAGTCACTATGCTCGCATACTACTGTATATTTGGACGGAAGAGATATATAAGTCTTCTTGGACATGTACTTTTATTTGAATTTTCACGTTGCAAAAGTAGTATAGAAAAGCAACCATAAAAATATTTCTGTTTCTAAATATCAGCCATATTGGCACGCAAACTTTGGCTATTTATGCCATAATGTCGGATATAGACAAGCGGAAAGCCATTGGCACGATGTTTGAATGTTTAAGGGTGTAACCGAAAAAATTGGTTACTGAAAACAAAATATTAATTTCTTAAATCTTAAAATTATGACACTCGTAAAAAGAAATCAGAGTTGGTTACCATCAATCTTCAACGACATTTTTGATGGAGAAATCATGAACCAGTTTACAGGAAACGTTGCAGTCAACGTGAAAGAGTCGGAAAAGGAGTACACCGTAGAAGTTGCTGCCCCAGGTATGACCAAGGAAGACTTCAACGTAAGAATCGATGAAGAAAACTACCTAATCGTATCTGTCGAGAAAAAACAGGAGAAAGAGCTCAAGGAGGGCGAGAAATACATCCGTCGCGACTTCGTATGCTCGAACTTCCAGCAGGCACTCATCATCCCTGACAATGCCGACAAGGAGGCTGTATCGGCTAAAGTGGAAAACGGTGTGCTGTACGTGACACTGCCTAAGATGACCCAGGAGCAAATCAAAAAAGCTCAACGCTGCATTGCAATTGACTAAACAAAAAGAGGAGGTGGTTCTTATATTGAAACCACCTCCTTCTTTTTTATTTCATCCGTCCTTCATCCTACAGTACAACCAGGTTTGACCTCGCGCGATGGCTCGCAAAGCACAAGTTTGCCATCAGCATCGACAGCCGAAAGTATCATACCTTCAGAGACAATGCCACGGAGTTTGCGAGGCTCGAAATTGGCAATGAAGAGCACCTGACGTCCGACAAGTTTCTCTGGCTCAGGATAGCTCTGCGCTATGCCCGAAACAATTGTACGTCCGCCCATGCCGTCGTCAATGCGGAACTGAAGCAGTTTATCGGCTTTAGGAACCTTACAGCATTCGAGAACTGTACCCACCCGGATATCGGTCTTTTCCCACTCTTCGAAAGGTACATTAGCCTTAACCTCGGCAGGTTTATAGTTGGACAGCTCGTTTTTCTTTTTCGCCTCTTCCAATTTATTAATCTGAAAAGCCACCACATCATCCTCGATTTTCTCAAAAAGAAGTTCAACTTGCCCGATATGACTACCCTCCTTCAAAAGATCAATACGTCCAAGGTCGGACCATTTAATCTCGCTCATCGAGAGCATGTTGCGAAGTTTTTTTGCAGTAAATGGGGTGAAAGGCTCAAAAGCTATGGCAAGGTTGGCAGCTATCTGCAAAGCTACATGCATGATTGTTGCAGTACGAACCTCGTCGGTCTTGATGAGCTTCCAAGGCTCCATGTCAGCAAGGTATTTATTACCAATTCTGGCAAGTTCCATAGCCTCTTTGAGTGCATCACGAAAACGGAAAATGTCAAGATTATGCTCCATATTTGCCTTGACTTTCTGGAATTCGGCGATGGTCTGACGATCAATTTCAGCCAATTCGCCAATTGCAGGCACTGCCCCACCATAGAATTTCTGCGTAAGCACTAACGCACGATTGACAAAATTGCCGAATATAGCCACAAGTTCGCTGTTATTACGAGTCTGGAAATCCTTCCATGTGAAATCATTATCCTTTGTTTCAGGAGCATTGGCAGTAAGCACATAACGAAGGACATCCTGTTTGCCAGGCATCTCCTGCAGATATTCGTGCAACCATACAGCCCAATTGCGGGAGGTCGAAATCTTGTCGCCCTCAAGATTGAGGAACTCGTTGGCAGGAACGTTGTCAGGAAGGTTATAGCTACCTTCAGCCTTGAGCATGGCAGGGAAGACAATGCAATGAAAGACGATATTGTCCTTCCCAATGAAATGAAGCATACGTGTATCTTTGTCCTTCCACCATTTTTCCCAGTCATTAGGAAGAAGTTCCTTAGTATTCGAAATATATCCTATAGGGGCATCAAACCAAACGTAAAGCACCTTGCCCTCAGCACCTTCGACAGGAACAGGCACACCCCAATCAAGGTCACGACTAACTGCACGAGGCTGAAGACCCATGTCGAGCCACGATTTGCACTGACCATATACATTGGTTTTCCACTCTTTATGCTCTTCGAGAATCCATTTGCGAAGCCACTCCTCATGCTTGTCAAGAGGAAGATACCAATGTTTCGTCTCTTTCAAAATAGGTTTTGCACCAGAGATGGTAGAATGAGGATCGATAAGTTCGAGCGGACTGAGACTTGTCCCACATGCCTCACACTGATCGCCATAAGCATTTGGATTCTTGCAATGAGGGCAAGTACCCATAATATAGCGGTCGGCAAGAAACTGATTAGCCTCTGGATCGTAATATTGCTCGGAAGTTTTCTCGATGAATTCACCTTTTTCGTAAAGCCTACGGAAAAAATCGGAAGATGTCTCATGATGAATCTTGGAAGATGTGCGCGAATAGATGTCGAACGAAATGCCAAGTTCCTCGAATGATTTCTTGATAATGCCATGATAACGGTCAACAATATCTTGAGGTGTGACACCCTCCTTTCTCGCCTTAATAGTGATTGGAACACCATGCTCGTCGCTACCGCCGATGAAAAGTACCTCCTCGCCTTTCAGACGAAGATAACGAACATAGATATCGGCAGGCACATATACACCGGCAAGATGGCCAATATGAACAGGACCATTGGCATAAGGAAGAGCCGTAGTCACAAGTGTACGCTTGAATTTATCCATATGGAAAAATATTTTTAATTTAGCGTGCAAAGTTACGAAAAAATTCTTACCTTTGCACAATTTTTAACCGATAAGTTATGAAAAAATTTTTTTATATAGTTTCGATAGCCGTAATAGCAATAATGACAGGCTGTAAAGGGGTACCTGCAAGCAAACTCGCAGAAACAATGCAGGACGCTTTAGGGAAAAAAATAAACGAAACAGATAAATCGCTCCGCGAAATGGGTTTCATGCCAGTACCACCTTCCGACTTCAAACAGGTTTACGAAATGGGCGACACGTTGATGACCATAATACCTCAAATGGACGACAAATCAATCGTTGGCGGAATTTACCTCTCAATCAATATAGCAGATGCTGAAAAAGCACTGAATACCTATCAGACTTACAAAAAAATATGCAGGGAATACAGTTTGGGCAAATTGCCTTACTACGGAACTAAAATTATTTACGTTCATCCGGAAAGACAGTACGATGATATTATCTCGTCGGACAATCCAACGACAATTGATACTATTTCTGCAGTTTTTGTAAGCCAAAACAATGTGAATTTCAACGAGAGATGGACTGACAATTCATACCCTGAGAACAGAAATTCGGTAGCATTCATAAGAGACCAAAATTTCAAAACATACAGAGTGAATTTGTGCTTCCGAAATTCGAAATCGCTTGAGTTCTAACTGATGTTCCCCCAACCACGACCGTCGCGACGCTCGAGACTATCAGCATATTCAGAGACGAAAGGCGGTAAACCTTTGGCAAGAAGCGACTTTGCCTCGTCGCGAGCAAGGTTGAGAATCATGCCGTCAGTCGCAAGACTGGCAATCTTGAGGTCAAACGGAAGTCCGCTCTGTTGAAGACCCTCCATATCGCCAGGACCACGAAGACGCATATCCTCCTCGGCAATACGAAAACCATCATTGGTGGCACACATAATGGAAAGACGCTGCTTGGTCTCGCGCGCCAACTCGTATTTTGACATCAATATACAAAAACTTTGGTCAGCACCACGCCCCACACGACCGCGAAGCTGATGAAGCTGACTTAAGCCGAAACGTTCGGCATTTTCGATGACCATCACTGAGGCATTAGGAACATTTACCCCTACCTCGATGACAGTAGTAGCCACCATAATACGCGCTTTTCCATCAACAAATTCGCGCATAGCAACATCCTTAACAGCAGATTTCATCTGACCATGCACCATTACCACCTTGCATTCTGGAAAGGCATCAGTCACATTGCAAAAACCCTCCTCCACATTTTTCAAATCAATTTTCTCGCTCTCCTTGACAAGAGGATACACTATATATACTTGCCGTCCCAAGGCAATCTGACGATGGAGAAAATCGTACAACTGAAGACGACTATTGTCATAATAATGATAGGTGGCAACAGGTTTACGCCCAGGAGGAAGCTCGTCGATGACACTGACTTCAAGATCGCCATAAACCGTCATTGCAAGAGTGCGCGGTATGGGAGTCGCAGTCATGACAAGAACATGTGGAGGACAAATGTTTTTCTTCCACATCTTGGCACGTTGAGCCACCCCAAAACGATGCTGCTCATCAATGACGCAATATCCGAGATTACAAAATACAACCGTATCTTCGATAAGAGCATGTGTGCCAATCACAATCTGGACTGAACCATCACGTATTCCATCAAGAAGCTTGTTTCGCTTTTTGCCCTTCACATTGCCAGTAAGAAGCTGAACGTTAATGCCAAGCGGAAGAAGCTGCGACGATATGTTTTCGAAATGCTGATTTGCAAGAATTTCAGTAGGAGCCATTATAGCTACCTGAAAACCATTGTCAAGGGCAATAAGAGCAGTAAGCATTGCAACCATAGTCTTGCCACTGCCTACATCCCCTTGAAGCAAACGATTCATCTGACGACCGGTGTTCATATCTCCACGAATCTCGCGAATAACCCTTTTCTGAGCACCAGTGAGAGGAAAAGGTAGATAACAGTCATAGAAATTATTGAAATACTCCCCTACCCTACCGAAAGAGAATCCCCTATATTTCTCTGTACGAAGTGCCGACGAACGAAGAAGAGAAACTTGAATATAGAATAATTCCTCAAATTTCAAACGGAATTGCGCTCTCTTGAGCATTTCAAGACTCGAAGGTATATGAACTTCACGGATGGCTTCAGAACGCCCTATAAGCCCTAAACGCGAAATTATTTCGTCTGGCATGTTTTCATCGAACACTACCCCACTCTTTTCGTATAATCCATATATAATCTTACGAATGACATCACTTGTAAAAAACATCCGTTTCATCGTTTCGGTAGTATTGTAATATGCAATATGACCTGTATTCTTTTTCACATTGGCATCGTTGAAAACATCCATTTCAGGATGTGCAATATTTATCATCCCGTTAAATATTGTGGGCTTCCCGAAAACTATATATTCAACATCCGTCTTAAGATGATCAACAATATATTTTATCCCTTTAAACCATATAAGTTCCATAGTGCCAGTAGAGTCGGAAAAACGTGCTATAAGCCTCTGTTTTGCCCCCTGACCGCGAAGTTCAATGCCAGAAACATAACCACGTAACTGAACATACTGAGTGTCGTCATTACATTCAGCAACTGTATAGAAACGGCTACGATCAATATATTTATATGGAAAATAGGTCAAAAGGTCGCCAACAGTCGAAACATTCAATTGCCGTTTAAGTATTTCAGCACGTTTTGGACCTACACCTGCAATATATTTTATGTCAGCATCTGACTTGAACATACTATTACATTTTCACCTGCAAAATTACAATAAAAAAATCAACCAGCCAAATGGTTGGTTGATTTTTTTATATTCAGCTTTACACTCTGAAATTAACGCATAGCATCAAACTCAATATCTTTTTGACTGCGTGGGCAATACTCAGGATTCATCTCGCAAGCACGCTTGATGTTGCTTTCATACTCAGACTTGTTGTTTGTACGAGCAGCAAGAAGGGCTTTGAGATAGTAAGTAGTCGCATTAGGATTTTGAATTCCCTCTAAAGCACGACGTGCAGCAGCATTGTCATTATTGAGTAAATGTGCAAGAGCAGCATTGTTAGCTTTCTCAGAACCAAATAATTGAGCAGCACGTTTGTAGTTGCCTTTAAGAATAGCTATTACACCATTTGCATAATCAAGACCTTTGCCTACACCACCTGCTTTTCCAAAATACTCCTGCGCTTTATCGATGTTGTTGTTTACAAGGTTTATAAGACCCATATTGTAGTTGATAATCGCATTATTAGCATCGAAAGAGAGAGCTTTTTGGAAAGCACGCTCAGCCTCAGAATATTTTCCTTGCTGATAGTATGCATAACCGAGATTATTATATGCACGAACACTCTGGAATTGATCGACAGCCTTAGTATAAATAGACTGTTTCAAAGCATTGTCAGATGTAAGGGAAGCAGCATAAAGGAGTTCTTCCTCGTTGAGTTTAGTAGGTTCCTCAACAGCAAGACGACCTATCTCTTCGTCAGAACGACCTGTAACACTTACAACGAGTGACATTTTAGAACGACGGAGCTCTGGAAGAACTTCATCTGCAAGAATCTTGTAAGCAACAGAAAGTTTTTTAATTTCTTCCTCACGCTGCTCAGGGTCAGTGTACATGTTGAGAACACGAAGAATAATAGCTTTATCTTCAATATTAGAATTGTTTACTAATTCTTGGAAACCTTCCCAGTCCTCAGCAGTAACTTTAGAATCAATAGAAACAGATGCTTTAATCTTCTTCAACTGACCGTTTATATAGTTTTCAGAACTTTTTCCACGATTGTTAGCCAATTTTTCGTTCAAATCAAGACCACCTTCTGGAGAAGCATAAGAACTAACTTCAATACGCTCAATTTTACGATCTTCAGAATCTTTCAACGATTTGATAGTATTAGCAAGAACTACTATTTCTTCTGATTTAAGTTCAGAACCACGAATGTTTGACTGATTTACAAGATATTTAATCTGAGCATTAGTACGTTCTTCAATTACACGTTGGAAATTATCAGGAATAATCATTGCATCAAGATCGCCTGTATTAGGAGCAACCGATACAAGAAGAGGAGTGATAACTACACCATGACCAACTTTTACAGGTTCAAGATCATATGTTTTTCTCTTTGTCCAAACTGTAGCTTCAAGATAGATATCAGCATCTGCCATTCCGTCTTCATAATCGAAAATAGCACTCTGAACATACTTGCCACCTACTTTGTAACGGATAACTTCATCGTTACCTTTTACTTTTTCACCTTGATAAGTAACAGGAGTTCCTTTAAATTCACGACCATCCTGTGTTTTGATGACAGGAGTAACTGTCATTGTCATTTTCTTTGTAAAATATTTTACTGGAAAATGACCCTCAAATGAAACTTCAACTTTTCCGGCTTTATACTCAGCAGGAGTTGGAGTCTGTTTAATAGAATCAATAAATTCTTTTGGAGGTTTGCAGCTGAAAAGAACTACAATTACACACAAAAGAGTGAATAAAATTTGTTTTTTCATAACTTTATTTGTTTGATAATTTACCAATTAAAAGATTTCAGTATTTTGTTGCAAAGTTACAACAAATATTCCAATTTTTATTACTAATTTTGCAAAAAAATTTATGTGTTTATTTCTATAAAATAAAGTATTGATATTCAACAACTTATTTTTATGCTTACATTGTGTATCGAATTTTATTCTTAATAACATTAGAAAAAATATTGTTCCGTAGGCAGGTAACAAAAGAAAATTCGATGTTAAGTGATGATATTTTATAAATTGAATTTATAGATTAGGTAATAATATATAGGGTGTCAATGTTGTTAGAATTAATCATAATAAATTGTAATATAGATTTTTAATTATGTTAATAATTTGTTGAAATAATTGTGTAAATTAAGAATTTCAACATCAAAATTGAGTTTTCAATAGTTTTCAACATAATATTAACATGGTTTTCACGGTTACATTAACAGATGTATATAGAACAAACCTTTAATATGATTTATGATGTAATAGTAATAGGTGCTGGACATGCTGGTTGCGAAGCTGCATCTGCTGCTGCAAATATGGGTTCAAAGACATTGTTAATAACGATGGATATGAACAAAATAGCACAGATGAGTTGTAATCCGGCTGTTGGTGGAATTGCTAAAGGTCAGATAGTCAGGGAAATAGATGCATTAGGAGGTCAAATGGGTCTTGTCACTGATGCTTCTTCTATACAATTTAGGATGTTGAACATGAGTAAGGGACCTGCTATGTGGAGTCCTCGTTCTCAATGTGACAGAACCAAATTCATTGACAATTGGAGAAAAACGTTAGATTCAATATCAGGTCTTGACATATGGCAGGATTGCGTAGTTTCACTCATTATTAATAATAAAACAGTCGAAGGTGTAAAATGTGGATTTGGTATAGAATTTAAAGGAAAAACTATTATCCTAACTGCAGGAACATTTCTCAATGGTTTGATGCATGTCGGGAAAACTCAGATCAAAGGTGGAAGAATATCAGAATATGCATCTTCCGGATTAACAGAACAGCTTGTTTCATGTGGCTTTAAGTCATATAGGATGAAGACTGGCACTCCTATGCGTATTGATGGAAGAACTATTGATTTTTCAAAGTTACAACGACAAGATGGTGATGAATATTCGTTTCATAAATTCTCGTTTATATCTTCTTCTAATAGGGTATTAAATCAACGTCCTTGCTGGATAACTTTTACTAATAAATCTACTCATGATATTCTGCGTTCAGGTTTGGCTGATTCACCTCTATATAATGGTCAAATAAAAAGTATAGGTCCTCGTTATTGTCCTTCGATTGAAACAAAAATTGTTACTTTTGCCGATAAGGAACAACATCAGTTATTTATTGAGCCTGAGGGTGAAACATCTGAAGAATATTACATCAATGGATTTTCTTCTTCGCTGCCTATTGATGTACAATTTAATGCTATTCATACGATAGAAGGATTAGAAAATGTTAAAGCTTATCGTCCAGGTTATGCTATAGAATATGATTATTTTGATCCTACACAATTAAAACATACATTAGAGACGAAATTTATTAAAAATCTCTTTTTTGCTGGTCAAGTTAATGGTACTACTGGTTATGAAGAGGCTGCTGGTCAAGGACTTATAGCTGGAATCAATGCTCATCTGATAGCTAAAGGAATTGACAATGAATTTGTTTTAGGTAGAGATGAGTCGTACATTGGTGTATTGATTGATGATTTAGTAAATAAAGGTGTTGATGAACCTTACAGAATGTTTACCTCGCGTGCTGAATACAGAATTTTGTTACGACAAGATGATGCAGATATGAGGTTAACAGAAAAATCTTATAATTTAGGTTTAGCAGATAGAGTGAGATTTGATTTGATGTGTAAGAAAAGAAATAACATTAATTCAATAATAGATTATTGTAAAGTTAAGTCGGTCGATTATAAAAAAACCAATATGTATTTAGAAAATATTGGTAGTTCTTTGCTTACTCATTCAACAAAATTATATGATTTATTATTAAGGCCTAATGTTACTCTTATTGGTTTATCTAATTGTGATGAAGAATTGCATGCTTTGATTGATAAATTTACATCAGAAGAGATTGAGGCTGCTGAAATAAAAATCAAATACTCAGGATATATTGACCGTGAGCGTGTAATAGCTGATAAATTAAAGAGATTAGATTATATAAAAATTCCTGCTGATTTAGATTATAATGTTTTACAATCTTTATCAACTGAGGCAAGGCAGAAGTTAATGAATTTTAGACCTTCGACTATTGGTGATGCTTCGCGTATTCCTGGAGTTTCGCCTAATGATATAAATGTTTTGCTTGTTTTGCTTGGAAGGTAATATTTATGTGTTCCACGTGGAACACTGTGGGATATATGTTTTTTAAAATTTTTGTTCCACGTGGAACAATTGACTTTTCTTTATTTGAAGTGCTCGAAAATATAAAAAATATTATTAAATCAATGCCAACTACTCCGGGTGTGTATCAATATTACAATTCGGAGGGAAAAATTATTTATGTCGGAAAAGCAAAGAATTTGAAAAGAAGAGTCTCCTCATATTTTAATAAGACTCAAGATTCTGTTAAGACTCGTATTTTAGTTTCGAATATTCGTGATATTAAATACATTTGTGTGAACACTGAGGCTGATGCTCTTTTGCTTGAAAATAATTTAATAAAGAAATATCAGCCGAGATATAACATTTTGTTGAAGGATGGAAAATCTTATCCTTGGTTGTGTGTAACGAAAGAGGACTTCCCGAGAGTTTTTAAAACAAGACAGGTTGTTCTTGGTGCTGATTATTTTGGTCCTTATCCTTCGTCTTACACTTTGGATGTTTTGCTGTCGTTGATAAGAGATATTTTTCCAGTTAGGACTTGCAGATTCCCAATGACTGAACAGAGTATTGAGAATCGAAAATACAATGTATGCTTGCAATATCATATAAAACGCTGTTTGGCTCCTTGTATTGGTAATCAATCTAAGGAGAAGTATGGTGAAATGATTTCGCAAATCAGAGAAATTGCTAAAGGAAATTCCCATTTGGTGACAAATCTGCTTTTAGAACAGATGAATGCCTTGGCAAAAGATTATAGATTTGAGGAAGCTCAGGAGATTAAAGTGAAGTATGATGCCCTGATTAACTATCAGTCGAAGACTGTAATTACTACTACTACCGATAATGACATTGATGTGTTTGGTTATGACGAAGATGACGAAAGTGCTTATATAAATATATTGAGAATAAATCATGGCTCTGTGGTTCAGGGTTTTACGATAGAATATAAAAAAACTCTGAACGAATCGCGTGAGGAAATACTTTCGTTGGCTATTGTGGAATTGAGGGAAAAATTCAAAAGCATATCAAAAACGGCAATAGTTCCTTTTTCTCCCGAGACGCAACTCGCTGATGTTGAGTATATTACACCTCAAAAAGGAGACAAATTGCGACTATTGGAACTTTCTCAAAAGAATGTTTTGCAATATAAGAAGGATAAGTTTAGCCAATCGGAGAGGTTAAATCCAGAACAACGTCAAGTGAAGTTGTTGAATGGTATTAAAAACCTTCTTCATTTGGAGAAGTTGCCATGTACAATTGATTGTTTTGATAATTCGAATATCTCTGGGTCAGATGCTGTGGCTGCTTGTGTGGTTTTTAAGATGGGAAAACCAAGTAAGAAAGATTATCGTAAATACATTATTAAAAGCGTTGTTGGTCCAGACGACTATGCCTCAATGGCTGAGGTGGTCAGACGTAGATATTCAAGAATGATAGATGATGGTAGTGCTTTACCTGATCTTATATTGACCGATGGTGGAAAGGGGCAAATGGAGGTTGTAAGAAAGGTGGTGGAAGATGAACTTGGTTTGAAAATACCTATTGCCGGAATGGCGAAAGACGATAAACACAGAACGGCTGAAATATTGGTCGGTTTTCCTCCAGTAATTGTCGGAATGAACGTCAAAGACGAAGCTTTTCAATTCTTTACGAGAATACAAGACGAGGTTCACCGATTTGCCATCTCTTTTCATCGCGACAAACGAAGTAAACGTCAGGTGGCATCTGAACTCGATGAAATCGTTGGAATTGGCGAAAAAACGAAGTCAGCATTGCTGAAACATTTCAAGTCGGTTAAACGTATCCGCCAAGCTGATGAATCCGAAATTGAAGTGGTTATAGGAAAAGCAAAAGCAAAATTGATTGAAGATTGGAAAAATAAAATATTAAAATAATAAATTATGAGTCAACTTACTAAGTTCAACAAAGCTTATTGGACAGTAAATATTGGCGAAATGCTCGAAAGAACTGCCTATTATGCGATTTTTATTGCAATTACTTTTTACTTGTCAAATATTTTAGGTTTTTCGGATATTGAGGCTGGCATAATATCTGGACTTTTCTCTGCATTTACTTATTTCCTGCAGATGTTCTCTGGTGCTTATGCAGATAGGTTAGGTTACAGAAAATCAATGCTTTTAGCTTTCGGGTTGATGCCTATTGCATATCTGAGCCTCGGCTTGTTGCCATATATGTATGAAGGTTTAGGTTTAGTCAAATACGAGGTTCCTAATGGTGCCTCAGCTTTGATAGCCAATATGACTACTCATACTGAGTATACTGGACTGCAAGAGAGCGGTTTGCGTTGGCTGATAATACCAGTTTTATTTATATTGGTGGTTACTGGTTCTATAACGAAGAGTATCATAAGGGCATCTGTTGCACGTGAAACAACTACCGAAACAAGGGCTAAAGGATACTCTATCTTTTATATGATTGTGAACATTGGTGCATTCAGCGGAAAATCAATCATTGACCCTTTGCGAGGTTGGATAGGTCAACGTGCGTATATTTATGTGAATTTTATTTCTGCTGCATTGTGTGTTATAGCATTCGTTGTTACCCTAATATTCTATCATTCAGTGAATAATGAAGGAGAAGGGAAGTCATTCAGGGAGATTGGTAAAGGAATGTTGAAACTTTTCACACAGCCTCGACTATTGGTTCTCATTTTGATTTCGGCTGGTTTTTGGACTATACAGCAACAGCTTTATGCCTCAATGCCAAAATATGTAGTTAGGATGGTAGGGGAGAGTGCAAAGCCAGGTTGGATAGCCAATGTGAATCCTTTGGTCGTTGTGTTGCTCGTGAATGTTGTGACCAGAATAATGAAAAATAGGTCGGCTCTTTCTTCTATATTTATTGGAATATTGCTGGTACCTATAGCTGCGATAATTATGTCAACCGGTCATATGATGGGTGATAGTGATATTTTTGGTTTGCATCCTATCACGTTCACTTTGGTATTGGGAATTATGTTGCAGGGTTTGTGTGAATGTTTTATTACCCCGAGATATTTGGAGTATTTTTCGTATCATGCTCCGAGGGGTGAAGAGGGTTTGTATTTGGGATTCAGTCAGTTGGATTCATTCCTATCGTCTATAATCGGGTTTTTTATGTCGGGCTTTTTGCTTGATAAATATTGTCCTGATCCACAAAAGTTTGCAACGCATGAAGAATGGCTTGCTGCTTCGGCACATGCACATTATATATGGTATTATTTTGCTGCTATAGGTATTGTAGCAGCTTTGACATTGGTGATATTCAGTTTAGTAACTAAAAGAATCGATTTAAAAAAGCAGGTATGATTAGGTTGTATAGTTTGGATAATAGGTTGGAAGAGAGGACTGTTGTCACCATCGGATATTTTGATGGCGTGCATCAAGGTCATGAGTTTTTGTTGAATGATATGCTGAAAGAGGGGAAAGAAAAGAACTTGAGTACACTTGTTGTGACTTTTTCTAACCATCCACGCTTGTTGTTCCAACCAAATTGTGGGCTTCGTTTCTTAACTTTGGGTGACGAGAAAATCAGGCTTTTGGAGAAAATGGGCTTTGATTATTGTTTGGTACTACCTTTTACAAAGGAATTTGCGCATATGACTTCAAAAGAATTTATGTTTATTTTGCATGAAAAATTTGGAATGGAGGAGTTGATTGTAGGGTATGATCATCATTTCGGGTCTGACAGAAATTCCAATTTTAATGATTATTCCATATTTGGTAAGGAAATGGGTGTAAACGTTGTGAGATGTGATGCTTTTAGGGTGAAGGATGTGAATGTGTCAAGTTCGAAAATTCGTGATTGCTTAATCGCAGGTGAGATTGAACAGGCAAATTTGTTATTGGGATATAATTATACAATAATTGGCAAGGTGGTACATGGACATATGGTTGGTAGGACGATTGGTTTTCCGACTGCCAATATTGAGGTGTCGGACGAGAAATTGCTGCCAAAAAATGGAGTTTACGCGGTCAATGTTGAGGTTGATGGGAGGTTTTATCGTGGAATGATGAATATAGGATATAGACCCACTTTGGGAAATGGAGGATTGTCGGTTGAAGTATATATTGACAGGTTCGAAGGCAATATTTATGATGGACTGTTAGTAGTTGAATTGACAAAATTCATCAGAGATGAGCGTAAATTCAGTTCTTTAAAAGCATTGAAGAATCAGTTATCGCTTGATTTAGAGTGCATAAGACAATAAAATAAAATAATTGAAAAAACGTTTTGTCAAATAAGAAAAAAGTAGTACCTTTGCAGTCGCAAATGCGGAAATAGCTCAGTTGGTAGAGCACAACCTTGCCAAGGTTGGGGTCGCGGGT